>NZ_WEKL01000062.1 GCF_019295435.1 Aquimarina litoralis | reverse complement strand
GCATAAAATGGCGGTTTGGGATTTTTATKAAATAATGGGRGGTTTTAACTCTTCCAGAGATTGGTATCAGAACAAACTGATGCCAAAAGATAGAATACATTTTACACAATTGGGATATAGAATTAAAGCAGATTTATTGTTACAAGCGCTGACCAATTCATGGGAAAAAGAATTGCAGTTAGCTCCTAATTCTGTTTTGAATCAAATTATTAATGAATAGGTTAATAGATATTTTTTCTTTTTCAGAGGATTTTCCTTTGATATTTACGCAAGCAGATTTCTGGATTTTCTTTGCAGTTATCTACTTTTTGTATGCGATCATTTATAGTAAAAAGAGTTTGCGTAGCGCATATCTATTTGCTATCAGTTTACTCTTTTATTATAAAACCAGTGGTCTGTTTATAGGTATTTTACTTTTTAGTACGGTAAATGACTTTTTTCTTGGGAAAGGTATTTATTACAGTAAATCTGTTGTTGTAAAAAAACTACTGGTTGCTATAAGTGTAATTATTAACCTGAGTACCCTCTGTTATTTTAAATATGCTTATTTCTTTACAGAATCCTATAATGCTCTTTTTGATACAGATTATGAAGTGATCAATTATTTAGCACAGTTTGCCAATTCATGGGCAGATATAGATTATTTTACTGTTGATACCATCATTTTACCGGTTGGAATTTCGTTTTATACCTTCCAGACCATTAGTTATAGTGTAGATATCTATAGAAAACAAATAGAGCCGTTAAAGTCTATTATTGATTTTGGTTTTTTTGTGAGTTTCTTTCCACAGTTAGTAGCAGGTCCTATTGTAAGAGCAGCGGATTTTGTTCCTCAAATACGAAAGGAAATTTCAATTACTAAAGAAGATTTTGGAAATGCAACTTTTATGATTCTAAAAGGATTGATCAAAAAGATGTTGTTTGCAGATTTTATAGCCATGAATTTTATGGATCGTGTATTTGATGTGCCGGATATGTTTTCTGGTTTTACAAATATCATGGCCATGATTGGATATTCGTTGCAGATTTATGGTGATTTCTCTGGATATACAGATATCGCGATAGGATTGGCATTACTTATGGGATACAAGTTACCTGTCAATTTTAACTCGCCCTATAAAGCTATACATTGTGGTGATTTCTGGAAACGTTGGCATATATCCTTGTCTAGTTGGTTAAAAGACTATTTATATATCCCAATTGGAGGAAATCGTAATGGAAGTATTTTTTCTTATGTGTTTATTATCGTATTTACTTTTTTAGGAGCCTTTGCCTTTGCTGATTTTGGGATTGCTATTATTTCCACAGCTTTCATAGGTTTTTTACTCATCATAACCGTATTTTCTTCTACCGTAGCTTGGCATTTTAATCGAAATGTAAACATTATGATTACCATGCTAGTAGGTGGACTATGGCATGGAGCCTCTTGGAAGTTTGTGATTTGGGGAGGATTAAACGGGATTGGAATTGTAACCTATAAATATTGGCGTAAAATTAGTCCTTATGAAAATTCCAAAGCTTGGTATGCGCTATTATGGCGAATTGCACTGACTTTTGTCTTTATCACTTTTACTCGAATTTATTTTAGAGGTAATAGTATGGATCATATAGATCGTTTCTATCAGGCGGTTATGACGAATATGGATTGGGGTAATGCTTTGGCAGTATTATGGGAATATAGAATCGTATTTATCGTAATGCTTATTGGGTATATAACGCATTGGTTACCCTATAAAACCAAAGATTGGATATTGGATCAATTTATAAAAAGTCATATCGTTATAAAAGGTCTTATTGCCACCGTAGTAGCAATCATATGTTATCAGACATATGCTGCCGATTTCCAACCATTTATCTATTTCCAGTTTTAGAGAATCGAAGTTTTTAGAAAGGATATCTTAAAAAAATAGAGTGGATTCTTTTTTCTTACTTTTAATTTTTCCAATACAAATACAGATTTTCTTACTGTAAGTGTGAATTTGCACACATTCATTGGTAATTTGCATGCCTCCAGCTGAAATTTTGACAGTGCAAGCGTTAATTTGCACACGTCCAGCTGAAATTTTGCCAGGGTACGTGATGATTTGCACACATCCAGTGGAAGTTTTGGCGGTGCACATGAGTGTTTGGAGAGTGCACGTGTGTATTTGCATGAGGTAATTGGTTATTTGTATACATTACACGGCTGTTTTGTTTAGGTTTTATATATTCTATTTCATTGTTTTTAACGAGCGAAGAAAGTTTTGTAGGTAAAAGGGAATCTTTGTTAGTAATCAATAGACTTTTTTATAAATCTTTTTAACTTGGCGAAGCATAAATTCTAACTACGAGTGTTCAAACATATACACCCATACGAACCATTCTTTCCTGAAGGCGCTACTAAATTGATTGTAGGGACATTACCACCACCTAGATTTACAACAGGAGAATTAAATGAAAGAGATGTTGATTTTTGTTACGGAAGTAGTAATGGTTTGCTATGGCCTGTTTTGGATAAAATTTTTGAGCTACATCTAAAATATGAAACTACTCACGAAGCTGCAGAACAACGAAGGTCCTTTTTAACTTCACGAGAAATAGGAGTTTGTGATATTGTGGGGAGTTGCCTTCGCGAAAAAGTAGATGCTTCTGATTTAGGAATGAAAGACCCAAAATTACGGGATATTGTTTCTTATTTAAAACAATATCCAAAAATAGATACGCTGATATTTACAGGTGGCAATAGTAAAAATGGACCAGAATATTTTTTTAGAAAACATCTTAAAGAATATCAATTAAAGCTAGAAATAGTTTCTAATGAAATTCCTAGAATACATAGCTTTGCATTAGATAATCGAATCATTAAAACTGTTTCCTTAACCGCTCCTTCTGGAGCAGCGAATCGATCCATTGGAAGTTTGCAATTATATAAAGATCTAAAAAACGAGAATCCTAAATTCAATACAATAGACTTTAGAGTGATGCAGTATCGAGAGTTTTTTTAGTGGATGTATAGCTTATTTCTGATAGCGATAATGCCCTATGATCTTATAATCGAATAGGCAATCTGCCAATACTTGTCCGCCACCAATATTATGAACAATCAAATATCGCTGCTGATCACGGGATTTTTTATGTACAACCAATCCAATATGGGTAAGACCACCTCCTAAACTCCAACAAACGATATCTCCAGGAAGATAAGACGATGCCTGATCAGAAATAGATTTTACGGTACCAAACCTAGAAAAGAATTTCATTAAATTAGGAACTCTTCGATGATCGATATTTTTATCAGTTTTGGATAATCCCCAATTTTTAGGATACTTGCTAAAATTGACTTTCATATCCTCATGTACTTCCTTTTGTAGATCAATCCCTAATTTTCGATATGCTCTGATAACAACATCTGTACAAACTCCTTTATCACTGGGAACATCACCATTTGGATATGAAATTGAAAAGTAAGAAGGATCGTATGTAACCTCTTGCTCCGTTAAGGTTAAGGTAGCATCGGATAGTTTTTTGTAAAAATCTCCTTGAGCAATTAAGACATTACAACATAGGCATAGTATTAAATTTAAAATAAATCTAGGCATGAAATATTATTTTGAGTTTATTAACGTTATTAATGTTTTATTATTAAGAAAAATCTTGCATTATAAAAGATTAATTCTTTTTTTTGACGCCAGATTAAAAATAAACTAATTGTTTTAAAATACAAACAAGGATTTATTTGCGTCCCCCTAATCTGCATCTGAAATAATACCTCTTAGCGAAGGTGACTAAAAATAGTTACTAGGATATTTCGTTATGAGAATTCATTGTTTACTTGTTTTTTTCTACCTACTAGTTGGGCATACTTTTGCGCAGCAATTTGACGTGGAGTTTTCTAGAGATGGTTTATTGGTATTGAAAGAATTAGGGATGGAATCATCCCATATCATTGATTTTGATGTTGTAGCAGAAAGTAAAATCAATGTTTTATACGAAGCAGATTCTAAAAAGAACTTAGTCCGTTTGCATAAAAACGGAATGAAGGAGACAGATTTTTTTGCAAGTACAACAGGTTTAAATAATGAGTATACAATTCCTGTAGCAATTGATGCTAAATTAGATGGTAGTGTGTTAGTATTATCTAACTTTTGGAATGGTCATAGCTGGATGGTTTCTGTCAATGAATTTTATGAAGATGGAAATATGAATGTTGGTTTTGGAAGTAGCGGATATTACAAAAAGAACATTATGGATAATTTTGACGATAATTATGGTCAATCTATCCATGCTTCTGCTAATGATGAAATCATTGTTGTAGCAAAAGTTCAAAACTTTACGACGAATAGTGCTGCAAAAAAGGAAAAAATAGGAATATTAAAACTT
Source organism: Aquimarina litoralis (assembly GCF_019295435.1). Classification (GTDB taxonomy): domain Bacteria; phylum Bacteroidota; class Bacteroidia; order Flavobacteriales; family Flavobacteriaceae; genus Aquimarina; species Aquimarina litoralis_A. The sequence goes on along the minus strand of NZ_WEKL01000062.1, from coordinate 16,802 downwards.
TCCAATGCCGGAGAGACATTGTCTTCAGGATTGTATGACGATCATAACTTTACGCTTAATTGTGCTGCTATGGATAATGATCAGTTGTTATTAGCCTATTCAGAATCGATTGATGATGGGCAAGAACAAGCTACCTATTTAGCAAGTTTAGATAGCGATCAAATGGCATATAATAAACTGGATTGCATCACGATCGAAGAAAACTATCAATCATTTGATCATATTGTGTTATCTAATGAAAAGCTCTACACTTCTCAGATGGAAGATGATAGTGAAGGAGTTTATCATATTCGTAAATACGATGTAGAAGGAAATCGTGACACTTCTTTTTTCGATATGGGAAAAATGAGTTACAGTGCGGATATCTACAATACTAATTTTGTGGTGAACAAAAGTGGAGAAATATTTATTATTTCATCAAGTCTTGATAACGAGTTCGAGATATTAATCAAAAAGTTATTGTCTACAGGAGAAGTGGATACGAATTATGGGGTAGAAGGTGTTACTTCTCTGTATCTAAAGTATCCTATTCTTGATCTCAGTAAAATGCATTTAGATTATGAAGATAATCTATATATTTCGGGTGCCATGAGAATAGAAGGAAGTTCTTATGGTTTTATATCAAAAGTAAAGTTGAATATTCAGGAGTTAAAGAGAGAAAAATTAGAGAAATTTCTGGATAATTTATTCAAAAAAGAATAGTGAGCTATTTCGATAGTTCTTCCAATCGTTCTCTTTCTGTTTTGCTTAGTCTGTCGATTCCTTGATCGTTTATTTTTTCTAATAGATCATTGAGTTCTTTTTCCTTTTCAACTTTAGTAACGTTATACCGATCATCGATATCTAATAATCCTTCTGGTTTTTTCTGAATATCTTTTTTAAATTCTAAAAACCCTGGTTTAAACCATTTGATGAATACGACAATCAGAATAATGGCGATGATCAGAGGGATTGAAATAAAACTCATTATAAGTAGCTGTTGTTTTTATTTAAAGTTGATATAATCATCTAAGATAAGCATCATTTTGTAGATTACTTACTTTAAATTCATCATCTTATGATATAAACTGTCTAAATACATTTGTTGATTTGTATCATCACTGAAATATCTTTGATAATTAACACTGCACGATTCTATATCTAAAATATTTTTTTTGTTGAAAGACCAGTCATTTACGTTTTCTACCGTTATTCCTAAATCATCATTACAACTTTTCCACATCATAGAAAATTGAGTTTGTTCCTCTTCTTGTAATCTATTGAAATCAGCATAAACAGAAAAACCTTTCATTTCTGGATTAAAGAATTTTACAATCGAAGTAATAGGCACTCCAGCCCATTTTATAGTGGCTTCTTCATGAAAATCAATTTCAGTAATATCCTTTTCATCTAAAGGTTCTTTGTGTTCATTTTTTTTTCTAAACCAACGTTTTTCATAGGTAATTTTGGTTCCTTTTGGAACTAATATACCTTTGACTTCAACTGGTTCAGTAGTTAAAAAATAGGGGCTGTCATCTGGTTCATTAAGTACCCACATGGAACCAAGTGCTCTTATATACAAAAACAAGAAAATAACAGCTATAAATAAGATCAACCCTAAGGATATAAATATTTTTTTAGCATTCATTTTTTAAAAGTTTTGTATGATACGTAAACAACTATAGGCTATACAAAAATGTACTAGCTAATGTTTTTTGAGTACTATCGAATTTGCTGAATGAAATCTTCTACAGTATCAACCCCGTTTTGGGTTAGATGTTTGATAAAAGCAGATCCAATAATGGCACCTTTTGCTGTTTTAGTAGCCTGTAAAAAGGTTTCATTATTGCTAATTCCAAATCCTACTACTTGTGGATTTTTTAATTGAAGTCCTTCGATTCTTTCAAAATATTCTTGTTGTACATTACCAAAAGTGTTTTTAGCACCTGTAGTACTTGCAGAACTTACCATATAAATAAACCCATTAGAAACATTATCTATAAAACGTATGCGTTCTTCAGAAGTTTGTGGAGTAATAAGGAATACATTGATTAAGCCATATTTTTCAAAAGTTTCCTGGTATTGTTCATGATACTCGGCAACAGGTAGATCTGGAATAATTAAACCATCAATTCCTATTTCCTGGCATTTTGCGCAAAATGCTTCTACACCATATTGCATCATTGGATTAAAATATCCCATGATGATTAATGGAATGTTTACAGTTTCTCGAATATCTTCTAGTTGTTCGAAAAGTAATTTGGTGGTCATTCCATTTTTTAAAGCTACTGTAGAGCTTTCTTGTATGGTTGGACCATCGGCTAAAGGATCACTAAATGGCAATCCGATTTCAATCATATCCACACCACTTTTTTCTAAATCTTGAATGACTTTTTTCGTGTCATGTAATGATGGATATCCTGCAGTAAAATATATAGATAATAGCTTTTTATCTTGTGCTAAAGCTGTGTTTATTCTGTTCATATTTTTTAGTATTGAGTATTTAGTATAAAGTATTGAGTAAAAGTGACTTTGATATTAAATACACGCTGTTAATTTTTTTAGATGGTTTCTCTTATTTTATTTTGTCATCCCAGCGTAGGCTAGGATCTATTCTGTCTATTTAATCATACCAATCCGAAGCCAAATCATTCCAAAAGGGATTGTCTTCTTCGATAAGATTAATTTTCCATTGTCTTTTCCAAGTTTTTAATCATTTTTCTCTTATAATAGCATCATTTACATACTTATAAGTTTCAAAGTAAACCGATGTATTCAGGTTATACTTTTTTGTAAAGCCGTCAATCAATTTGTTTTTATGCTCAAAAACTCTTCTTTCAAGATTGTTAGTCATCCCTATATAAAGTGTTCCGTTTTTCTTGTTTGAAAGAATATATACAGCATACTGATGTTCTGGTTTTAGCATTTTGTTTTATTCCAGATTCCAGCCTACGCTGGAATGACAATGTTTTGTTATCAAGTTTAGTTTTACAATTTAAAATAATCGATATTTTAGCATTTTACTTTATTCTGGATTCCAGCCTACGCTGGAATGACAATTTCTTAATTTTTTTAGATGGTTTCTCTTATTTTATTGAGTATTAAGCTGTAATATGTAAAAGAAATAGTGCATTACAGACATTAGAATCTTCATACTAACTACTGAATACTCATTACTAATTTTACAATTTAAAATAATCGATATACGTATTTAGATCTTTATCACCTCTTCCGGATAAACTAATCACTACAATATCATCTGGTTTGAATTTTTTGTCATTAAAAATTGCTAAAGCATGTGATGTTTCAATAGCTGGAATGATTCCTTCCAATTGCGATAATTCTAAACCAGCGGTCATAGCATCATCATCGGTTACCGAAAAGAACTCTCCACGTCCTGATTTATACAAATGCGAATGTAATGGCCCAACTCCTGGATAATCCAATCCTGCAGAAATAGAATAAGGTTCTGTGATTTGTCCATCAGGAGTTTGCATTAATAATGTTTTACATCCATGTATAATCCCTTCTTTACCCAATTGTGAAGTTGCAGCGCTTTCACCACTATTAACTCCTTTTCCAGCAGCTTCTACCGCAATGATACCAACACTCGGTTCATCTAAGAAATGATAATACGTTCCGGCAGCATTACTTCCTCCTCCAATACAAGCTACAACATAATCCGGATTTTCTCTACCTTCTTTTTCTTTTAACTGCCATTTGATTTCTTCTGAAATAATAGACTGAAAACGAGTTACCATATCAGGGTAGGGATGAGGTCCAATAGCAGAACCTATGATATAATGCGTATCTACCGGATTATTAATCCAATCTCTTATAGCTTCATTCGTTGCGTCTTTTAAGGTTTTGCTTCCAGATTTTGCTGGTCGTACTTCTGCACCTAACATTTTCATACGTGCTACATTCGGAGCTTGACGTTTGATATCAATTTCTCCCATATACACGATACACTCAATACCCATTAAAGCACAAACGGTTGCTGTAGCGACACCATGTTGTCCCGCTCCAGTTTCAGCAATGATTCTGTTTTTACCTAATTTTTTGGCAACAAGGATTTGACCAATAGTATTATTTACCTTATGTGCTCCTGTATGATTCAGGTCTTCACGTTTAAGATACACTTTCGTATTATGTTTCTCTGAAAGTCGTTTCGCATAATACAAAGGTGATGGTCGACCTACATAATCGCGTAATAGCTGATCAAACTCTTCTTTAAAAGAAGGTTCATTCATGATGTCTAAATAGGTGGATCGTAACTCTTCCACATTTGGATATAGCATTTCTGGAATGTATGCTCCACCAAAGTCGCCGTAATATCCTTTTTCATTTACTTGATAGCTCATTTTATTTTTTGTTTTTATGTTTTGGGCGTGACCTTCGCTCTCCTCAGGTCGGGCTATCCGTTGCAATTCCTCGTTTTGTTTTTCTCTGTTTATACTTCGACAAGCTTAGTATGACAATCAAAGAAAAACAAAGCTGTGGGATTTACACTGCTATCCCTCACGCATTCTATTTAATTCTTCTTTAAATATTTTTAATTCCTCAATATTTTTTAATCCTGGAGCTGTTTCAAATTTACTATTTACATCTATGGCATGAATAGGTAAATCTGTTTTTAGAATTTCTTTTACTTTTTCAATCTCTTCTAATCCAATACCACCACTTAATACAAAAGGTGTTTTGGATGGATAGTTATTTAAAACACTCCAATCAAATGTATATCCATTGCCTCCTTTTTCTTTTCCTTTAGTATCAAAAAGAAAATAATCTACAATTCCTTCATAAGCCTTTAGTATTTCAAAATCAAATTGATCTTTGATGGAAAAAACTTTCCATATTTCAATAGATTGAGTGCTCTCTGTTTCAGAAAAACGCTCCAGCTCAGCTTGTAAATCCTTACAATATTGAGAGGATTCGCTTCCGTGCAATTGAATTACCTTAAAATCATATGTTTTTACTTTTTCAACTACAAAACCTATGGTTGCATCCACAAAAACTCCTGTTTTTTTTATAGTTGCAGGCAACTTTGGAATTTCTTCATCGAAATTTCTGGGTGATTTTTCATAGAAAATAAAGCCTAGATAGTCTGGTTGTAATCCAGTAACAGCTTCCATATTTTCCTGATATTTCATTCCGCAGACTTTTAGCTTCATGATTGCAATGCTTTTATAAATTCTATAGCGCTCTGACCTGGATTTTCTGTTTTCATAAAGTTTTCACCAATAAGAAAACCTTCGTAATCATATTGCTGTAAATCTTTGATAGCTTCGATACTACTAATACCGCTTTCAGAAACTTTTACAAAATCATCCGGAATATGTTTGCTAAGTTCTTTGCTTACATCCGTACTAACTTCAAAAGTTTTAAGGTTACGATTGTTAACTCCAAGCATATCTAGAGAAGGCATGATGGATTTTTCTAATTCTTCTAAATTGTGTACTTCTAATAATACATCCAGTGATAGTTTTTTGGCGAACTCAGAAAGTGATTTTATTTCATCTCTCGATAGCACTGCTGCAATTAATAAGATGACGTCTGCGCCATATGCTTTGGCTTCTAATAACTGATATTCATCAATAATAAACTCTTTACGCAATAATGGCATAGATGCGGATGCTCTTGCAAGTACTAAATCATCCAAAGATCCTCCAAAATATTTTCCATCTGTAAGCACAGACATTCCACATACGCCAGCGGTTTCATAACCAATAGCGACATCTTGTACACTTACCTTTTGATTGATCACTGCTTTTGAAGGAGATCTACGTTTATGTTCTGCAATAATTCCGGTATTACTTTTTCGCAAGGCTTCCGCCAGGGAGTTTCCTTGTCTATTAAATAATACTGAATTTTCTAGTTGTTGAACTGGGATAATACTTTTTCTAAGTTCAACTTCTTTGTATTTATCGGAAACTATTTTGTTTAGTATGTTCATCATTTGTCATCCTGAACTTGTTTCAGGATCTTATTAATTAGTACTCTTTTCTTAGATTCCAGATCAAGTCTGGAATGACAATTTTATTTAGTTTTTACTCAATTCTTGTACTTTTTTTAAGGCTGTCAATCCTTTTCCTGATAGCAAGGATTCTTTTGCTTTTTCGAAGCCTTCTTTAGGTTGTAATCCTTCTACAGTGGCGATGGCCATACCAGCATTGGCACAAACTACATCGTTCTGCGCTTGGGTACCTTTACCACTAAGGATGTTCATGAAAATAGTAGCAGATTCTTCGATAGAATCACCACCAACAATATCTTCCATTTGTAAAGCTTGTACTCCAAAATCTTCTGGAGTAAGCATTCCTTCTGTGTTATTAGATATGGTTTTGGTACTTCCAGTAAGTGAAATTTCATCATATCCATCTAACGCATGAATAATGGTAAAGTTTTTATCTGTATTTTGATATAGATATCCGTACATCCTTGCGAGTTCAAGGTTAAAAACTCCTACGATTTGATTCTTCGGAAATGCAGGGTTTACCATCGGGCCTAACATATTGAAGAACGTCTTTACTCCTAATTCTCTTCGTATCGGAGCTACATTTTTCATTGCAGGATGAAATAGAGGAGCATGCAACACACAAATTCCAGCTTCATCTATACTTTTCTTCAAAAAGTCTTTATCATTACTAAACTTAATTCCCAGATGTTCCATCACATTAGAACTACCACATTTAGAAGAAACTCCATAATTACCATGTTTAGTGACTTTGATTCCGGCACCTGCAGAAACAAAAGAGGATAAGGTGGAAATATTAAAAGTGTCTTTTCCATCTCCACCAGTACCACAAAGATCTATAGGATTATATTCGCTGAGGTCAACAGCAATGCATAGTTCTAACAGTGCGTCTCTAAAACCTTCTAATTCTTCAACGGTAATACTACGCATCATATAAACGGTAAGAAAAGAAGCAATTTGACTTTGGTTGTAAGCTCCTTGAGAGATATTAACAAGAACTTGTTTTGCTTCTTCTTTAGAGATTGTTTCGTGATTGATTAATCTATTTAGTAATGCTTTCATTGTGTGTTTTAATTTTGTACTTCTTGTTTCGTATACCAGATACTAATTATTAATCCAATTTTCTAATATCTTCTTTCCATCAGGAGTAAGAACAGATTCTGGATGAAATTGAACACCTCTTACGTCTAGTTCTTTATGTCGGATGGACATAATTTGTCCATTCTCGTCAAATGAAGTGGCTTCCAGACAAGAAGGTAGATCCTGATCAGATACTACCCAGGAATGATATCGACCAACATCAAAAGAATCATTGAGTCCTTCAAAAATAGCTTCGTCAGAGACGGTAAGTTTCACTTTGGTAGCAACGCCATGATATACATCATCAAGATTGATAAGGCTACCGCCAAAAACTTCTCCAATTGCCTGTTGCCCTAGACATACACCAAAAATACTTTTGGAATCCGCATAGGTTTTGATAATATCTTTTAATAGCCCAGCTTCATCTGGAATTCCAGGACCTGGCGAAAGTAATATTTTATCAAAAGCAGCTACTTCCTCAATATGTAGTTGGTCATTTCGTTTTACTATCACCTCGCAACCTAAATCCTCTAAATAATGGACCAGATTATACACGAAAGAATCGTAGTTGTCTATTACTAATACTTTTTTCATTTTTTATTTAGTTTCAAAGTCTCAGAGTTTCAAAGTATCTGAGTTTTGTTTCACGTTTATTCTTTGCTACTTAGTTTTTAGCCTCTCGTGTTAGGGATAGTAGCTAGCTACCATGTAGCGTGGATAGCCCGCCCCAAGCCTAAGCGTGGGGAACACCCCTATATTTCTTCAGCAAGTTTTAATGCTTTGGTTAATGCTCCTAGTTTATTGTATACTTCTTGTAGTTCATTTTCTTCATTGGATTCGTTTACTAATCCTGCTCCAGCCTGCCAATGTAGTGTGTGATTTTTACTCAAAAATGTTCGAATCATAATAGCATGATTAAAATTTCCTGAGAAATCCATAAACCCAATGGCACCTCCATAAAAATCTCTGTTCACTGTTTCATATTTTTCAATAAGTTGCATCGCCATATGTTTTGGTGCACCACTTAAAGTTCCTGCAGGGAAGGTATCGGCAACAACTTGCATTGTAGTCGTATCTTTGTGTTTTTTTCCTGTAACCTTACTTACCAAGTGAATCACATGAGAGTAAAATTGTACCTCTCTATACGTTTCTACGGTTACCTCACTTCCGTTTCGGCTTAAATCATTTCGAGCCAGATCAACTAGCATTACATGTTCTGCATTTTCCTTTTCATCTGCAGATAACTTTTTTGCTAGTTCAGCATCTTGTTCATCATTACCAGTTCGTTTAAAGGTTCCGGCGATAGGATGTATTTCAGCAAGATCATCTTTTACCACTAATTGAGCTTCTGGAGAACTTCCGAATATTTTAAAATCACCATAATCAAAATAGAATAGGTAAGGAGATGGATTGATACTTCGTAAAGCGCGATATACATTAAATTCATCTCCCTTGAATTTTTGAGAAAAACGTTTGGATAGTACTAATTGAAAAACATCTCCTCGCTGACAGTGCTTTTTTGCTAGGGCAACATGCTCTTTATATTGTTCATCGTCTAGGTTGGAAGTAGTTTCATCAACAGTTGTAAAGTTATAAGAAGCAAAATTTTTAACGTTTAACAGCGATTCTATTTCAGAAATGTTACTTTCAGATTCATAGCAATGCGCAAAAATATAAGCTTCGTTATTAAAATGATTGATGGCAATTATATTTTGATATACGGTATACTGCATATCTGGTATATCGAGAGCTCCATCTTTTTTAGTAATGCTTATATTTTCAAAATAGCGAACTGCATCATACGCAATGTATCCAAACAATCCATTATTAATAAATTTAAAGTCGCTTTTTGAAGTTTTGAACTGCTGTCCAAAATTTTCAATAATTAAAGGGATATTGGTGTCTTCAGTTATACTGGTTTCAGTATGAGTTTTGTCCGGAAACGACTGATAAATGGTTTCATTTTCTATTTTGATGTTAGCAATTGGGTTGCAACAGATATAGGAAAAACTATTTTCGTTTCCTCTGTAATCACTACTTTCCAAGAGCAAACTGTTAGGAAATCGATCTCTAATTTTTAGATAAACGCTTACTGGTGTAATCGTATCAGCCAGAATTTGTTTGAAATGTGTGGTTAATGTATAACTCATTTTAGATTTTTGATATTTATATTTTTATAATACCCTTTAATTATGTCCATAAAAAAAGGCTTGTCGTGATTTGACAAGCCTTTTATATGTTTACTTAACTATATGACAGGAGCTATCTCACGACGTTTTCGTTATAAGATAACCACCACCAAGTATTTGTTAAGATTAAATTCATTTTTTATTTAATTGGCTCAAATATATAAATTAATTATAATTCAAAAAACAAAAAATTACATTTTTAAATTTACTGCTAATTCAAACTCATCGTTGATAGCTTTATCTCCTAGGTTGTCGAAGAAACTTCCTGACCCATATTTGATTCCATATTTAGTTCTATCTACGCTTAAAGTAGTCTTAGCAGAATTACCATTTACAGATAGATCAAACGTTATTGGGTTTGTTTTTCCTTTTATGGTAAGGTTTCCGGTTACTTTATAACCTTTGCCTGATTTGGAAGCTTTGGTTATAACAAGTTTTGCACTTTGGTGGTTTTTAATACCAAAGAAATCATCAGAGCTTAAATGCCCTTCAAGTTTTTCCTTTCCTTTTCCAGCTTCAAGATCTGTTACCTGTAAAGAGGTCATATCAACAGCAAATTCTCCACCTGTTAGTACGTTTTTATCGAACATTAAAAAACCACTGGAAAAATTCAATGTACCAGAGTGTTTGCCAGTAATTTTCTTACCTGTCCATGCTATTGAACTTTCCGTAACATTGATCTTTTTTTGTTGGGCAATTGTAGTTGTCGTAACGAATGCAATAAGTGCAAGGATTCCTAATTTAAGTTTGGTTTTCATGATTTTTAAAAATTTTAAGGATTATTAAATTGTGATTACTTGTTAACTTCTAAGTTTGTTTAATAAATTATTGAGTGTAATTAGTTCTTCTTCAGATAGATTTGAAGTAGTTTTTTTTTCAAAATTGTCAATAACTGGACTTATTTTATCCAAGAATTGCTGACCTTCTTTTGTAATAGTGATTTCTACTTTTCTTCTGTTAGTCTCACAAGTGACTCTTTTTACGAAGTCCTTTTTGATAAGCTTGTCGACCAATCTTGTAGTATTACTCATTTTGCTTACCATTCTTTCTTGAATAGTCGATAGATTTGCAGGTTTTCCTTTCTGACCTTTGAGAATTCTAAGTACATTAAATTGTTGTATAGAAAGATCATAGGTTTTAAGTTCTGCACTTACTCTTTCACTAATCCAGTTTTCTGTGTATAAAATATTGACGATAGCTTTCCTGGAAATAGGAAGTTCTTCTTTAGTCTTTATTACATCTTCTATATTCATATGTATGTACAATATTTGTATATACAAATGTATAAGATTGATTGTTTTTATCTTCCTAAATAGATACTAATTCTTTGTTAAAGTTATTATTAGTGCTATACGTAAATAGTATTATTGTCGAAATTATTGAATTCTTAAAATCCTAAAATTATCTATATGAACTATTTAAACCATGTTAATTTCCTTTTAGGTAATAACACGTTTTAATATTTTAGTATAATGCGAAAATTGGTCTTATATATAGGATTGACAATATTGTTATCCAATTGCAAAGGAGAACAAACAATAGCTATTGAAGCTACGAATGTTTTTTCTGGCAAAGGAGTGGAAATACCAGTATATGATTTTGAAAACTTCGAGCACCTTTTAAATATTAATGATGGGAAAACTCGTGTGATTAATTTCTGGGCCACTTGGTGCAAACCGTGTGTGGCGGAGCTTCCTTATTTTGAATTGATTAATAGTCGATATCCAGATAAAGAGGTAGAGGTTATATTAGTAAGTTTAGATTTGCCAAATCATGTAGAATCTAAATTAATCCCTTTTGTTAGAAAACAACGAATACAAAGTAAAATCGTATTACTAGACGATCCAGATGCTAATACTTGGATTCCGAAAGTAAATGAAAATTGGTCAGGATCTATTCCTGCAACGATTATATACAAAGGAAATACTTCAAATTTTTATGAACGCTCTTTTACATATGATGAATTAGAGAGAGAACTTAAAAAAATATTATAGCAATATTTTTGGGCTTGGATATTAGAAAAACTTAATAACGCAAACAAAATGAAAACTTTAAAAATTTTAGTGGTAGTGGTTTTAGTAATCGCGGTAAGTGCATTTGCTATTGACAAAGTTAATGTGAGTGAGACTGATAAAGGTTACACAATAGGAGATACTGCTACGGATTTTAACTTGAAGAACATTGATGATAAGATGGTTTCTTTAAAAGATTATAAGGATGCCAAAGGGTTTATTGTAATCTTTACTTGTAATCACTGTCCTTATTCGGTAGCTTATGAAGATAGAATTATTGAATTAGATAAAAAGTTTAAGAGTAAAGGATATCCAGTAGTTGCTATTAATCCAAATAATCCTAAAGCCTATCCAACGGACAGTTTTGATGAAATGAAGGTAAGAGCAAAAGAAAAAGGATTTACGTTTCCTTATCTATTCGATGATGGTCAAAAAATATATCCACAATACGGTGCTACTAAAACACCTCATGTGTATATCCTAGAAAAGACTTCCAATGGTAATTTAGTGCGATACATAGGAGCTATTGATAATAATTATAAAGATGCCTCTGCTGCAGATGAAAAGTATGTAGAAGACGCGGTTAATGCTTTATTGAAGGGAGAAAAAGTTCCTGTAGAAACTACAAAAGCAATTGGTTGCAGCATAAAAGCATAATTCAAAAGAATTTTATTCATAATTGAACCAAGATGGTCGTAATTTTCATCTTGTAGACTTATATTTGTAAGGAATTGCAAATCCAAACGTTCAATTAAATAAATGAAAATATAATATGGTCGAAGATATCACACAAGATCAGTGGGAAGATCTTATTGCTAAAGATACGAATGCTGTAATTTTAGATGTTAGAACTGAAGAAGAAGTAGAAGATGGTTTTATACCGAATATGCTTAATATAGACATACGAATGGGGCAAGGTTTTCTTGATGAAATAGAAAAGCTTGACAAATCCAAAAACTATTATGTGTATTGTAGATCAGGAGGTCGTAGTGCACAGGCATGTACTTTAATGAATCAAATGGGATTTGAAACAACGTATAATTTACTTGGCGGATTTATGAATTGGAATGGTGAAGTTGCCGAATAACAATTAGCTCATACTTATGAAAATCAAAACAATAGTAACCGTTTTTATCTTTTCGATTCTACTTGTTAATTGTAATGATAAAAATAACGATACCGCAGTTGTAGAGCTTATCACTGTGGAAGAAATGGATTCTTTACTGGAAATGGAAAAAGTACAGTTAGTGGACGTTAGGACACCTAAAGAATATGGTGATGGGCATATCGAAGGTGCTATAAATATTGATTTTACGGATGAGAACTTTGAAACACTACTCTCAGAAATAGATAAATCAAAACCTGTGGCTGTTTATTGTGGTCGTGGTGGTAGAAGTGGTAAGTGTTCTGCTTACATGAAAAAAGCAGGATTTACCAAGATTTATGATCTGGATGGAGGTATTACCGAATGGAAATATAAAGGGAAACCGGTTAAAAAATAGTCGGTATAAAGTTTATAATCAAAAAGCCGGATCTGATTTCAGATCCGGCTTTTTTTTTAAGTAATTATCCTGCTTATTGTTTTAATAATCGAGAATAGAAAATGTTTTTTCCGTTTGCAATCTTTACAATGTAATTACCTGAGTATATATTCTGTATTACTGGACTAATATTTAAGGTCGATTGTCCAGTTTCTGTTGGTATATGAAGCATTTTGTTCAATAGCTTACCAGTAAGATCATATATAGAAATAATAACTTTTGTATTTGAGGTTGCTCCAAATATTAGATTTAATGAGTTATCTGATATTGGATTTGGATATATAATTGGATGAGGTATAGTAAACTTTGTGTCATCTAAAAGATCTGGATTCTGACGAGATAAAGAGCTGATGGTTACATCCAGATTCCCTGGTGTAGACCAATTACCAGCTGCATCTCTTACCAGACTTTTGATTTTTCCACTACGCCTTCTTAGGTCTTTGGTAACTGCTGGTCCTGCAGTGATAGTTTGTGTATTCCCATCTCTAAATTTATATACTTTCAAATCATCAAATTCTACCATAGTTTTATTAGTTCTTAAGGATATCGAACTTCCATTTTTGATAGGTGAAGTATCTGTCCATCTTAAAATTGACTTATTGTTTTTAAAGATTTCTATCACTCCAAAACCTGGACTATATGTAATTTTGTAATTAGCCCATTTATTATCTTGAGATACATTACCGATAGCTCTAAAGTTGAGTACATTATTTACAGTTTCGTAGATTCGCACTTTATTGTCTTCTCCACTAAACCATATGAGATAAGAATTTCCTCTTTGAGTCTGTGTTGCATCATCTGCCATGATATGAATTCCAAACTTTCTAGGTCCTGAGGTGGACTCTACCTTTGCTGCAAATTCATATAAATAAGGTAATCCTGAGTTTTGAGCCAAATAAGAGCTTAATTTTGTGTTATCAGATGAAGTGTTAGACTGTCTTAAGCGTCCATTAGTACTGGTCCAGTTACCATCTCCTGTAGTATATCCTGAATAGAAAACATTAAAATTATCATTGAAGAAGCCATTATTCCGATTCGTATACCAATTATTGCCATATTTCTCCAGCACTTGATAAAACCTTCTCGTTACATCTATGTTGTCATTATCATTAAAATTCGCTGTAAAATCACCAGTTTGTGTATTACCTCCAGAAGCACTAATCGAAGTAGTTGGTACTTCGCTATCCGTCTCATCACCATTATCTCCTCCGCCATCTCCAGAACAATTATTGTCTATAAGGTTTTGTACTCTAGTTCTAATACTAGGCAGAATTGCATACCCTCCATCTCCGGGACAAGCTGAACATCCACCTCCATCTCTATGACCTGAAATGTTTCTTAAAGAACCATTAATAGAATAGTGGTAAGATGATCCAACAGGATTAATATTTTCTTTTGCTGCTTTCCAAGCTAATAAATCGCTTAAAGAATTTTGGGTGGCTACTTTCGGAGTAGCTGAAGAGTAATTTCCTAGCATGCAAACACCAATTGTATTTCGATTTCGACCACAAAAATGAGCACCTACTGCATTATCTCCACCAGCTCTTCCTTCATATATAATCCCATTAGGATCTATAAGGAAATTATATCCAATGTCTGACCATCCATTAGAATTCATATGAAAGTTTTGAACAGATCTTACTCTTGCGGCCCAATCATTACTAGAATTAGATCCAAACTCATGATGCACTATAAGATGTGTAACATTAGAATTAGGAAATGAGCTTCTTGGTGGTCTTGCTCCCCATTGTGACCGGGATACTATTGAAGGTCTACTACAAGCTGCTCGATTTATGTTTTGAGATTTTGTGTTATTTATTTGTTCTAACATCCTTTTTGGAGTAGCTCCAGGACTGTAATGTTTAAGTGTTATTTTTTTCAAAATCATCTCGTCTTTAGCCGTATTACTGAAAGCATATTGGATAAAGGATATGGATTTGTCTAAATACAAAAGAGAGGTAATAAGGTTTGTTTCATTAATTTGATCTGAATGCCCTTCAAAAGGAACTTCTTCCCAATCTGACCATTTTTTTCCTTCTTCGGATGTTCTATAGGTAACTAAAATAGCGTCATGATCTAAGTTTGTCCCTTTTAATTGGAGATAACTACTTATAAAGGGTTCTGGTTTTACAAGTGAAATCTGTGTTGGATTAAGGATGATTTTTTTAGAGCTTGATGTTTTAGGAAAAATAGCTCCTTCGTTGCTAAATTTTACATTGGTCGAGGTATAGCTAATAACTCTTTTTGAAGTTAATTCAATGGTATTTTCAGAAGAACTTTCTCCTTTGAACTTAATTTCTTGGGACCAAATTGTTTGTTGTAATAGTAAACCAATAATTATGTAAATAAATTGTCTGTGAGTTTTCATGATGATGTTAGTTAGTGTTTGAGTTCGTGTTTATTAAGTGGTTTTGTAAGAAAAAGGACTCTGACTCTTTGTTAACCAGGTGAGTAGAGCCCTTTTTACACACTTACAAAAAACTTACTTTTTGATAACCGATATCGTTTTTGAAACTTTATGATCCTTTACTTGAATGAAGTAGTGTCCGTTTTCTAAAGAAGTAAAGTGACTGCTCAGATCTATAGATTGATTTTCGGTTTTCTTAATATTCTTTCTAAAAGATGTTAATGCCCTTCCTGTGATGTCTATAATTGCTATAGAAATTTGTGAACTAAATTGAGAAAGATTCGTCAATTTAATATCTTCTCCATTCGTCGGGTTAGGATATACAATGAGGCTATTCTCTAAGAAAGTGTCATCTTTTATGAATGTATTTTGTCTGGAAAGAGAGCTAATGGTAACATCTAAATTTCCCGGAGTAGACCAATTTCCTGCTGCATCTCGCACCAAGCTTTTGATTTTTCCATTTCTTCTTCTGATATCTTTTGTAATTCCCGATCCTGCAGTAATAGAAGTACTAGTAGTTGCTCTAAATTTGTAAACTTTTAGATCGTCAAATTCTACCATTGTTTTGTTGGTCCTTAGAGAAATAGTACTCCCATTTTTGATGGGTGTTGTATCTGTCCAACGTACTAATGATTTATTATTTCTAAAAATTTCAATAACACCAAATCCAGGACTATAAGTGATTTTGTAGTTAGCCCATTTATTGTCTAAGATTACATCGCCAATGGTTCTAAAATTGAGTTGATTATTAACAGTTTCATAGATTCTGACCTTGTTGTCTTCTCCGCTAAACCATATCAAATAAGAATTTCCTCTCTGGCTTAGGTCTGGATTATCTGCCATAATGTGGATGCCGAATTTTCTAGGTCCAGAAGTTGATATGGTTTTTGCAGAGAACTCATATAAGTAGGGGAGTCCGGAATTTTGTGATAAATAGGTGTTTAATTTTGTGTTATCCGATGAAATATCAGATTGACGTAGATGTCCGTTATTGATATTCCAATTGCCTTCTCCATAAGTGTATCCAGAATACAATACATTAAAATTATCATTAAAGAAACCGTTACCGCGATTTGCATACCAATTATTTCCATATTGCTCTAGTGCTTGATAAAACCTTCTGGTAACTGCAATATTATCAGAATCGGTATAGTTTGCCGTAAAATCTCCTGATTGTGTGTTTCCTCCGGTAGCGCTAATTGAGGTTGTTGGAGCTTGTGTATCTGCTTGTGATCCAAATGAATTTCTAGATCGATAAATAAAGTTTTGTCTGGGTTGTCCAGCATCCGAAAATGATCCAGGAGTAGGTGAGTTTCCTCCTGAAGCTCTCCATTCAAAATGAATATGGTCTCCGGTAGATCCGCCAGTTGTTCCTTCTAGGGCAATCACTTGTCCTTTTTGTACCGATTGTCCTTGACTTACCAATAGTGTCTTATTATGTGCATAATATGTACGTGTTCCATCACTATGTCTGATGATGACCAATCTGCCATAACCGCTAGATAGACTACCGCTAATTCCTGAAAAAGATACTACTCCCGCTGCTGATGCTCTCACATTATCATCTCCAGATAATGAAGTAGCAAAATCGATGGCATGGTATCCGTGATGACCACC
>NZ_WEKL01000061.1 GCF_019295435.1 Aquimarina litoralis | reverse complement strand
GCTATTGCCATCAATTGTAATCCTATACGATCAGCTTCTGTTTCATGACTTCTACTAAAAGGTAACATGACTCCTAATTGGCTTCCTAATCCAAAAGCTGTTCCAATGATTTGTTGTGTTTGTTCGTTTTGACCACTAGCTGCAACAGCCGTAGCTACACCAGCAACTTGTTGTATTTGAGCAGCACTCATTCGTTGTTGTCCATGATTAGCCAAAGCGTGAGCCACTTCGTGCCCCATAATTGCTGCAACTCCTGTCTCGGTCTTTGCAATCGGTAAAATTCCTGTGTAAAAGACTATTTTTCCACCAGGCATACACCAAGCATTCACTGTTTTATCTTCAACAAGATTATACTCCCATTTATAGTCTTTTAAATATCCGGCATAACCATTAGCATTTAACCATCTTTCCGATGCTTTAGAAATTCTTTGCCCTACACGCTTTACCATCTCAGAATCAGCCGTACCATTCACTACTTTGTTTTCTCCTAAAAACTGATCATATTGCTGGAAAGCCATTGGTAATATCTGAGAATTTGGAACCAAAGCCAAGGTTTGTTTACCAGTAAAAGGATTAGTAGCACAGGAAAGAAAAAGAAATATTCCTCCTAATGCTACTGTAATTTTTCTCGTCTTCATAATATATGGATAGATATAATTTTCGTAGTATAAAATTACGAAAATCACTACATCCTTTAGAATAAAAACGTATCTATTTATGAAACAAAATCTATGTACGACAACTAAATTCGATAAAAGGTTTACTATTTAGCTGTAATATGAAGTTCATTAAAGTCTTTAGGAACAATGATGGTATTTTCTTTTTCATTGAATTTTAGATCAGCCAAAGAAACTTCTACATTATCAATTTCTATTTTTCCGATAGTAAAAGGTAAGCCAATAAATTCAATATTCATTTTCTCATACTCTGTGACAAAAGTTCCATTTTTATGCTGTTGAATGATGATCTCATTATCTTTACCAGTAAAGGCAAAACTTCTTAAACTAAATCTTCCTTTAGTATAATCATATCCATCTTGCGCATCTTCGTATACTTTGGACACTTCTTTATTTCCTAATTTGAAATAAACTTCTAATTTTAGTTCATCTATTTTCTTCTCTCCAACATATTGTTGTATAGGATATTTAGGAATAATCGCTCCTTCTTTAATAAATAAAGGAATCGTATCTAAATCTGCATCTACCCACTGCTCCATTCCACCTTTTACATATTCCCTGGTCCAATAGTTATACCAATTCCCTCTTGGTATGTATAGTCTTCTTCCTTTCGCATTAGGTTCTTGTACTGGACATACTAATATTTGGTTTCCAAATACAAATTCATCTGTTCTGTAATGTGTTTGTGTATCTTCTTGATCGTATAACACCAATGATTTTAACATTGGAATTCCTTCTTCAGCATATTCCCAAAACATGGTATATAAATAAGGAAGTAGTTGGTATCTCAATTCTACATACTTTCTAGTGACATCGATAACCTCTTCGCCAAATGTCCAAGGTTCTTGGTTTCCATGATCACCGGATGAATGCGTTCTACAGAATGGATGGAAAACTCCTAATTGTATCCAACGCGCATATAATTCTCCGGTTGGATGCTCAGCAAAACCACCAATATCACTTCCGGTAAAAGACATTCCACTCATACTCATTCGTTGTGCTTGAATATTAGCTATCCAAAGATGTTCCCAAGTAGCAACATTATCACCAGTCCAAGAAGAAGTATATCTTTGTGCGCCAGAGTATGCAGATCTCGTAATTACAAATGGTCTTTTTGGATACGCAAAACGTTTAATCCCTTCATAAGTAGCTCTCGCCATTTGCGTACCATAAATATTATGTGCTTTCCTATGGCTACATGGATTTCCGTCATAATAATGACGAACATCATCTGGGAAAGTCTTTCCTGGAACCTCCATCACCGCAGGTTCGTTCATATCATTCCAAACTCCTTTGATCCCTATTTCATCAATAAGCTCTTTAAATAATCCTGCCCACCACTCTCTTACTTCGGGATTTGTAAAGTCCGGAAAAAAACATTCACCAGGCCATACTTTTCCTCTCATATAAGGGCCATCTGCTCTTTTACAGAAGTAATCCTTTTCCATAGCTTCCTGATATACCCAATATTGATCATCTATTTTAATTCCAGGATCAATGATAACAATAGTTTTATAACCATCTTCAGCTAATTCATCAACCATTCTTTTGGGATCCGGAAAATATTCTTTATTCCAAGTAAAACATCTAAAACCTTCCATATAATCGATATCTAGATAAATGGCATCACACGGTATTTTTAGGTCCCTAAACTTAGTAGTAATTTCTTTTACTTTGCTTTCCGGATAATAACTCCATTTACACTGATGATATCCTAACGCCCATAAAGGAGGTAGCTCTGGTTTACCAGTTAAATCCGTATAACGCGTAATAACGTCTTGCATATTTGGTCCATAGAAGAAATAATAGTTCATTTCACCACCATGTGCCCAAAAGCTTGTTACATTACGACGTTCATTACAGAAATCGAAAAATGTTTTGAAAGAATTATCAAAGAAAATACCATAGGATCTTTCTTCATACATTCCTATGTAAAAAGGAACACTTTTATATAAAGGATCTTGATCTTTTCCAAAAGCATACTGATCAGTAGCCCAGTTTTCGATCCTTTTTCCTTTTAAATTTAGGTGCATTGGTTTGTCACCCAAACCATAGTAACATTCTCCTTGAGGAGCAGATTTACTCATTTTTACAATGTTACCACCATACTCGTAGCTTTGCTCCCAATGAAAGCCCCAATCATCTTTACAAATTACATTTCCTTCTCTATCAGCAATTGTAACTTGTATGTTAGATTTTGCAATATTAATTTTAAGTTTCTTAGTAATTATATCGTAAGAATCTTCTAATTCTTCAACCGCTAATTCGCTATATCCTCTAACACCTTTTTCACTAATAGCGTAGGAAAAATCTTTTTCAAAATTATTATCTGTAGCGTATCTAAAACGAATAACACTACCTCTAAGAATGGTGACCTGTAAAATAACTCCATTTTCTGTTGTGAAATTTATCTTATCAACGTTTTGAGAAAAGGAAGTGATTTTTCCCGGGAAAAGATTCCCTTTTATTTCTAATTCAGTGTTAGTAATCATAGCTAGTTGGTTTCTTTGCTTTACTTTTTGGTTTTGTAAAAAAACAATATCTATTGCAATAAATAAATTCTTTTACCGAGTATTTATCAAAAATATTTTACGAAAACGTTTGAAACAATATTCTATTAACATTTGTTTAATATCGAAGCTAAACATACATTTTATGAATTAATTTCAAACACAACAGTTCCTAACGGCGGAATCTTAATTTTCGCAGAGTAATTTCGATAATGATATTCTTTGGATTCTATTTTTATTTTCGATGATTTAAAATCACCCGTACCACCATACTTTTTATCATCACTATTAAAGACCTGTTTTAAAACGCCTTTTACGGATAGTCCGATTCGATACTCTTCTCTTGGTACTGGTGTAAAATTACATGCTACAACTAATATGTCTTTTTCTTTACTGCCTTTTCTTATATAAGTAATCACAGAATTTTCATGATCATCATAACTGATCCATTCAAAACCATCCGCATCAAACTGTTTTTCATACAAAGCAGGACTTGTTTTGTAAAGTTTATTAAGATCAGTTACCAATTGCTGAACTCCAGAGTGATAATCATATTGCAATAAATGCCAGTCTAAGCTACCTTGAAAATTCCATTCGTCATGCTGTCCAAACTCACCACCCATAAATAGCAAATTTGTTCCTGGATGTGTAAACATATAGCTATATAGCAGTCTAAGATTGGCAAATTTCTGCCATTCATCACCAGGCATTCTACCAATTATACTTCTTTTACCATATACTACTTCATCATGTGATAACGGTAATAGAAAATTTTCAGTAAAACCATACGTCATACTAAACGTGAGATCGTTTTGATGGTGTCTTCTATGAATAGGTTCTTTTCCCATATATAAGAGGGTATCATGCATCCATCCCATCATCCATTTCATGCCAAACCCTAAACCACCCATAAAGGTCGGTTTTGATACCATTGGGAATGAGGTAGATTCTTCTGCAATAGTCTGCACATCTGGAAAACTTTGATAAATCTCTTCATTTAGTTCTTTCATAAAAGTGATAGCTTCGAGATTTTCTCTTCCTCCATAAATATTAGGTTCCCATTCTCCATCTTCTCTAGAATAATCAAGGAACAGCATAGATGCCACAGCATCTACTCGCAAACCATCTGCATGATACTGATCTAACCAAAATATAGCGTTACTAATTAAAAAGCTTTTTACTTCATTTCTACCATAATTAAATATCAAGCTTTTCCAATCAGGATGATATCCTTTTCTTTTATCAGGATGTTCATACAAACATGATCCGTCAAAAAAGCCTAATCCATGGGCGTCCTCAGGGAAATGCGATGGCACCCAATCTAATAGAATCCCAATATCATTTTGATGCAATTTATCAACTAGAAGTTTGAATTCTTCGGGATATCCAAATCTTGATGTTGGTGCAAAATAACCTGTGAGCTGATATCCCCATGAAGGATCATATGGATATTCCATTATGGGCATTAATTCGACATGAGTAAAATTCATTTTCTTCACGTAAGCTACCAATTCATCAGCTAGTTCGAAATATGAAAGAGATCTATCTTCTTCAATTTTTCTTTTCCAAGATCCTAAATGAACTTCATAAACAGAAAAAGGAGCATTAATTGCATTATGTTTCTTCCTTTTTTGCATCCATTTAGCATCTTTCCAGTTGTAGGCATCTTCCCAAACTATGGATGCTGTTTTAGGAGGATGTTCATATCTTCGAGCATATGGATCTGCTTTTTCAGTTGTTATATCATTATGATGAGAATGAATTTTATACTTATAGATACTTCCCTTTCCTACTTCCGGTATAAAACCTTCCCATATTCCAGAAGCATCCCAACGAACATTTAGTGGATGTTCTTCTTCATTCCAAAAATTAAAATCTCCAATAACGGAAACAGATTTTGCAGATGGTGCCCATACAGCGAAATAAGTTCCTTGAACACCATTAACTGTCATAATATGAGAACCGAATTTTTCATACAATCTGTAATGTTTTCCAAGCTTAAAAAGATTAATGTCAAATTCTGTAAATAAACTATGTGCTATTACTTTACTCATATAAAAATGGTAATGATATTAACTATATCATTTTTAATTAAATAGATATTATACTATTTCTAATTATTTAAATCTTGAAATTATCTGGTATGATAGTACCTTTTCTAAAAACGACAATTCCGTCTTTTATAACAAATCTATCATCTTCTTTATCTTCTAGATGTGGACCTCCATTAACAACAACATTGTTACCAATCCTACAATCCTTATCTATAATTGCATTTGTAATCGTACAACCTTCACCTACTCCAATAAACGGTCTATTTTCTTTGCTATCGGTCTGTAATTCTTCAAGGTCTTGATATCGATCGCTACCGATCATATAGGTATTCTTAATTATGGTATCCTTGCCAATTCTAGATCTAATTCCGATTACAGATTGTTCAATTTCTTTTGCTTGAATAAGACAACCTTCAGCAATCATAGCTTTATCTAAACGAGTACCTGAGATTTTTGACGGAGKTAATATTCTAGGCCTAGTAAGTACATTTCGTTCGTTATCAAATAAATCAAATTTTGGAATATCATTAGCTAATTCAATATTAGCTTCGAAAAAAGAAGCGATAGTACCAATATCTGTCCAATATCCCTCATACTGATATGCCAATACTTTATGTGTATCGATAGATTGAGGAATGATCTCTTTACCAAAATCGATTCTTTCGGGATCAGATAGCAATTCTACTAATAGTTGTCTATTGAAAATATAGATTCCCATGGAAGCAAGATATTCTCGACCTTCGTTTTTCATTTCTTCGCTTACTTCTGATTCCCATCCAGGTAATTTATCTGTACTAGGTTTTTCAGTAAAGGAACTTATAAAGCTATCATCATCCGTTTTTAATATTCCAAAACTAGTAGCATCCTTAGAATTCACCGGTAAAGTAGCAATAGAGATATCCGCTCTTTTGTCTATATGCGCAGAAATCATATCATTTAAATCCATCTGATACAATTGATCTCCAGATAAAATAAGTGCATATTCAAAATCATGATTTAAGAAGTGATGCATCGATTGTCTCACTGCGTCTGCTGTTCCTTGAAACCAAGTTTTATTATCTGGAGTTTGTTCTGCAGCTAATACATCAACAAAAGCTTGACTAAATGAGCTAAATACGTATGTGTTTTTAATATGACTATTTAATGAAGCAGAATTAAATTGTGTAAGTACAAACATCCTTTTGATATCCGAATGTATACAATTAGTTATTGGGATATCTACCAAACGGTATTTACCAGCGATT
This sequence comes from Aquimarina litoralis, assembly GCF_019295435.1. GTDB lineage: Bacteria > Bacteroidota > Bacteroidia > Flavobacteriales > Flavobacteriaceae > Aquimarina > Aquimarina litoralis_A. Next base: position 16,106 of record NZ_WEKL01000061.1, on the reverse strand, counting down.
GATACCGCAGGTTTTGATCTACTTTCCGTTAATGGCGATAATCTGGTTCCCTGTCCTCCTCCAAGGATAATCGCAAGGACTTTTTTGTTAATCATTGTGGTTATTTTAAAGATTTATATAATTCGATGTATTTGCTGGCTGAATTATTCCAAGAATGATCAATTTTTACTACTTCTTTCTGTTTTTCCTTATAATATTTTTGATTGCTATAAAATTCAACTCCCCTTTTTATTGAATTAAATACGTCTTGAACATTGACTTGATCATGACAGATCCCAAACCCATCATCACCAATATCTATAATTGTATCCTTAAGTCCTCCTATTCTTCTTACAATAGGAATTAGACCATATCTTAATGCGTACATTTGATTTAGACCGCAAGGTTCTACTCTGGACGGCATAAGTAAAAAATCTGCTCCTGCATAGATTTTATGGGAAAGCTTTTCATCATATCCAATATACGTATTATATGAATTGGAAAAATGTTCTTTTACATACCTCAATCTATTTTCAATCTGGTGGTCACCAGATCCAAGAATTAAAATATTTACATCTAAATTACGTAATGTTTCCAAACATATATCAGGTAAAAGATCAGCTCCTTTTTCATAAACTAATCTTCCGATAAAGGCGAATAATGGTTTCTCTATATCGAAACCAAACTCATCACATAACCATTTTTTATTTGCTTTTCTACCAGAAACAATATTCTTTTCTGTATAATTTTTTACGATCATTGGATCCGTTTCAGTATTCCAAATTGAATGATCAATCCCATTTAAGATTCCAACGCACTTATCTTTTTCGTGGTGTAGAAGACCTTCTAATCCGTTAGCAATTGATTGCAATTCTTCCATATAACTTGGAGATACTGTAGTTACTCTCCAAGCGCATTTAATGGCTGTAGCCAATGGATTAATACAATGATCCCAATCCAGAAGTCCAATATTATGTAAATCAAACTGTGGTATATAGTCTAATTTGTCATATGAAAATTGCCCCTGATACTGAGCATTATGTATCGTTAGAACTGTTGGTATATCTATTAAATCATGAAAAGCAGGTACCTGAGATACTAGAAAAGGTATCAATCCTGTGTGATGATCATGACAATGAATCACATCTGGTTTTACTTCTTCATTTCTTAACCAAATTAAAATCGCTAATTGAAACGCAATAAATCGTTCTGTATCATCATCATAACTATATACATTAGGTCTATACAATAACTCCTTTTGATCAACCAAATAAATTTGATAACCAAACTCTGTAGAGGTTACTTTTTTTATAGTAAAATCATATGTGCTTGCTCCTAAACGTAAGGTGTCAGAAAAAACATCTTCACATGAAAGTTGATTTACTTTATCATTATTAAAAAAAGGTAAAATTACTTCAGTAGTACAACCTAAATCATTTAAATATTTCGGAAGAGAGCCTACTACATCTCCAAGACCACCAACTTTTGCTAAAGGATAACATTCTAAACTCGTATAAAGTACTTTCATTAACTTATTCTTTTGGACTTCAAAAATTATGAAATAGGCCTATTGTTAATAACTTTCATAAGGAGTTTAAAACTAAAAAAATCCTGAAAACATTCACCTATAAAAACTTTAAAAAGAATAAGATTTAATAGTAATTTAATAATTATTTAGTGCAATTATTTCTGATTTAGTAATAATATAATAATATCTAAAAATATGATCATAGTTAACAACTATTTTTTGTCATTTTTTTATGGATCGTAATGCTTTTTTGATAATATATTTGGTGTCTTTGCTTGTAGTTTCCCTTTCCCATTGATTACATATATTTAGTACCCAATTCGATTGTGTTTTACTGGCATCATTAAGCCAGTTACCAACTGCATCTTTAACATATTTAGAACTATCGGATTTTAAAGGATTCAAGACACTAATTGCCTTTTCAGGAGATTCTTTTAGTTCGTCTATTTTTTTTGTCCAAACCCCAATGGGTCTAATAGCTTCAACGGCATATCTTCTTATATTTTCATTTGAGTTTTTTACCCAATTCGATAATATCATGATAGTTTGATCCAAATCTTGTATGATATATTCTTTAGTTGCCAAAATAGCAACTTCTCTTACTCCAAAATGATGATCTGCGGCAAATGGTTTTATGGTGTGTAACCTTTCTGTAATAGACATTTCAATTGCACTATAGTATTGTGCAGCCCAGCATCTAGGAATATCAGATTTATGATTCGAAAGATAGTGTACAATTTTTGGATCATTGGTAAGTTGTGTAAATGTGGCGCCAATAACTTTTGTATTAGAATTTGCTGTTGTTTTTTTTTGGTTGGATACAGCTTCATAAAAGCTATCATACCAATGCGTTTTATCCAAGTCGGTAAGTACTACTTTCAATAATTTCAGTTGATCCACTGCTAACCATTCTATAAGGTTAGCAGTTTCTATCATACCATTATTTAGATACTCCAAAACTTCTGGATTGAGATCTTTATTACTTCTTGCCCCTTTTCTATTTATAATATGTTCTGGAATCATTATAATATTAGGCTGCTCGGTTGGTTTTAAGTCTATTAACATGATTTATCTATAAAATATATCGCTATTCTTCGAATTGATTAAATACATCTAGATGATACATTTGCATCGTTTCAGGTTGTATGATCTCAAAAATAGCTGTGGCTTTTGGATTTTTCATGATGTCTTCTGCTGCATTTTTTGCGGCTTTTATATCAGTCCAGTATAATAAGTCTATATATTTTCCATCTTTATTACTAGCGGTAGTTCTATCTATAAAACCATCATATAGTTTTACAATATCATTTAATGAGGTCAATGCTTTTTGTGCTTGTTCTTGGGTGTATCCAGGATTTACCTCAAATAGCACTACTTCAATCGTGTAAGGTTTGTTTTTCATAAGGTTTTGATTTTGACTAAATATACTTGCACAGCATAAAAACATACTAAGCATAACAGTGTGAATTAAGTGATACATGTTTTAATTTTTATCAAAACTAAATACCACCTATGACAACCTTATGTCAGGAGGAAAACTAATGTTCTCTATATTTTTGAAAATAATCTTCTAAGGTGAATAGTTTAGTAGGAAATATCTCAGAAGTCTCTATTAAATTTATAATTCGATCTGTTCTAAATTCACGGTAATCATTACGCAACCTACAAAAAGCAATCATTACCCAAATTGTATTTGTAAAATATACACCTAACGGTTCGACAGTACGCTTGGTAAATTCTTTGGATGCGGCTGTATACTGAATTTCTAAAACTCTCAAATCTGTAATAGCTTGTTGTATTACAGACAGATAAGTACTTTCTGGAGATTTCTTAAAAGGAGGACTAACAATTCGTTGTTCTAATAATTCTAATTTCTCTTTTTGTGTAGTATTTAGAATCGCCTTTACTTTTTCAACAACTTCTTTATAATCCGAAATCAGCGAAGCATCATTATTGGTTTCAATAATTTTAGCGGCGGTAATCATGGCATTCGCCTCCTTTTCTGTAAACATAATGGGTGGCAAAGAATATCCATCTACTAAAAAATAACCAGTTCCTGCTTCAGCACCAATAGGTACTCCTGCATCTGATAATGCCAACATATCTCTGTAGATAGTTCGGATACTTACTCCAAATTTATCTGCTAAATCAGCGGCTTGTACTACTTTCTTAGATTGTAGTTTTACCAAAATTGCCGTTAATCTATGTAATCTCTTCATTATTACAACCTATTCAATAATTTCGTCTTCTTCATCAGACGAATCTTCAATTTCACTAAGATCAGTAGTGGTATCCATGATATAAGCAACTTCAGCATTTGCTGCCTCTTCGATTTGCTCTGGTGTCAACTCTTGTTCATTGGTACTCTTATCACGTATCATCCCGCCAGTCATTATCAAACTTGTTCCTATAATTACAAATAATAAAATACCAGGTTCAAATCCAGGAATAATAGCTTCTGCTGGAATTGCATAAAACAGAAGAACTGTTATTAATCCTCTAGGAGCAATGAATAATTGTGGAGAAATATCTTTCCCTACAAATATTCGCAATAATACATATCGTATTACATAAATCGATATAATAATCAATATACTTATTAAAGCAACTTTTAAGTTTAACAGAGATGATAATGTTATGGTAATTCCAAAGATTACAAAGAAAAGAGTTCTTACCACAAAAGCTGTTTCTGCAGTGATAACATGTAATTCATGATAGATAGCTTTCGCCTTTTCATAATCCAGCAGATTTTCTAATTTCCATTGAAAGAATAATTTCATATTTGCTATTACTAAACCAAAAATTAGAACTATTATTAATGATGACAAATGCATTTTTTTGCCTAATCCATATAATAATAATAGGACTGCAATCAATAAGAAAAGTTTTACCTGGCTTTTAATTTTTTGAAAAATCAAAATAATCCCGTAACTAGCTATTAATGAAATAATAATAGTAAGGATCAAATTAAAAGCAAAACCAGCTACTCCTGCGTCTTCTGCAGGATTTAACTTTCCGGTAAGAAAATAGAACATCATAATTCCCAAAATATCCGAAAATGTACTTTCATATACATGAAATTCCTTTTTAGCTTCTGACAATCCAGAAACACTAGGTATAATAATAGCACTGGATAAAATAGATAATGGGGTAGCATATAATAATGCAGACTGCATGGTCATTCCATCAATTAACGCCTTTAATACAATTGCTGCAACATAAGCCGAAGCTACTAACCCTATCAACGCAATAGCTAGCGATTTTAGAATCGGTACTAATTTTTCCCGTTTCAATTTCAACTCTAAGGCAGCTTCTAAAACAATCATAATCAATCCTACAATACCTAGAACTTCAAGCATTGGAAAAAAATTCATCTCCTCACCTCCAAATGCTTTAATTCCATATTGATAAATTATACCTAGAATGATCAGCATTAAAACTGCTGGAATATTGGTTTTTTTGGCTATACCATTAAAAACAAAAGACAAAATGATGGTTAACGAAATGCCTATAATTACATTATAAGAAGAAAAAATTTCCATTGGTTAATTTAGGTTGTTTAAGATTGCTTCGGAAAAGATAGTAAAATAATTTCACCTACTTAATACACTCTTTTTTATAAAATGACTTAATAATTTTTTAACGCAGTACTGATTTGAAAAAGTGTAATTTAGAAAAAATAAACATTACAAATAAAAAGCAATGTCCAATCAAGGGTTAATTATTGAAGAACGGAGTCGTGACATAGGAGATTTTTTAGTAGGACGTTTAATTCCTTTTAGAAAAAAAAGAATGGTAGGTCCTTTTATCTTTATTGATCATATGGGACCAACGATGATAAAAAAGGGAAAATATATGGATGTAGATCAGCACCCGCATATTGGTTTATCCACGTTGACCTATTTACTAGATGGTGAGATTATGCATGAGGATAGTATTGGAACTAAACAACGAATTTCTCCAGGATCTGTAAATTGGATGGTCGCTGGTAAAGGCGTTACTCATACAGAGAGAACCCCAAAAGATATGAGGAATGGAACAGAGTTTTTAGCACATGGATATCAAATTTGGGTAGCTTTACCGAAAGATTTAGAAACCGTTGAACCAGAGTTTCATCATTTGGACAAGAACGAACTTCCTACATGGAAAGATAAAAACACTGAGTTTAAACTAATCGCTGGAAATGGTTATGGAAAAACATCTCCTTTACCTGTACATTCAGAACTTTTTATGGTTGAAGTCAAAAGTTCAGAACGTTATGAATTACAAATAAAAGGAGAATTAAAAGGAGAAATTGGAGTTTGTATTGTGGAAGGCGAAATACGAGCTTGTGATACTATTGTAGAAAAAGGGAATATGCTAGTTTCTAAAATAGAAGATACTTGTTCTATAATTTTAGAACCTAATACGCATTTATTATTATTTGGAGGAGAACCTTTTCCTGAAGAAAGACATATTTATTGGAATTTTGTATCCTCTAGTAAAGAAAAATTGGAAGAAGCAAAAGATAAGTGGAGAAACAAGCAATTTCCTAAAGTTCCAAATGATAATAGCTATGTAGTAATGCCAGAATAGATTATCCGGCTGCTAATTCCCGTCTAATATCTTTTAAAGTTTTGGTAGTATTTACTAATTCCAAAACAATTTCTTTTCTAAATTCATCAAGATCATCATAATCATAATATTTAGCCCATTTATGATCCTCTAATAATGTTTTAATCTGTTTGATTAATCTACGAGTAGCATCCACAGGTCTTATGATCGCTATTTGATCATAATCTGGATTGTCTCTATGCTTATAACTTACTGTTTTAGTTTCGAAATCAACATAAATATAATAGGCATCTACATCTTCGCTTAGATTTTCTCTAAAGTCTGTCCAATCTGCATACCCTAACCGAAGATCATCAATTTCTACGGGAATTTCAGAAACCAAACGCCAGTTACACTTCGCAGCTCTTCCCCAATGGTTTGATAATCGATATACACCATTTGTAGTATAGTAATAGGTACTACCAGATTCACTTCTGTAATGAGGTTTTCTTCTGGATATTTCTCTTAATCGTACTCCTTTGAAAACACAGTACGTATTTTTAAAAAAGTTATTTCTAGTAAATTTCTTTACTTTCGTTAGTTGTTCCTCCAATGACTTTTATTTTTCCGAGCACAAAGAAATTATTTTTTGAGAAGAAAAGAAAAACAAGTTTTTAACAGAATTTTGTTAGAAAATTAAATATTGATTTCAAAACTGAAATTTTTAAGAATTACTATCTCTTTTACCTAAAATTAAAAACACGCTATAACCAAGAAGATTCCCAAAAAATATTCCAATATAATGAGGTACGGCAAAAAATGCTTCATAGAAAAATCCAATTCTTTTTCCAAATTGTCTAGTACAGGCTCTTCCTATATAGGACATTCTCCACCAATGTATTGTTTTTTTACCATTGCGTCCATCACGATACACTTCTTTGCCTGTTGTGTATACGCATCGTAAATGACCACGTAAACTACATTGATCCACAATGGCAAACTCTCCCATTGAATTATCCTTGTTTTCAATTTTACTTTCCATATAAAAGATACATTTGTTTTAAACGACAGAAAATTTGGATTTTAGTTCGAAAATCTAAACCGAATTATTTTGCAAAGTATTCTAAATCTTCTTTGTACTTTGAAGATACAAAATCTTGTGTTTGAATAAAATTAAAAATCTCCTCACTATTCATCTTATCTATTCCTTCATTGGAATATAATTCCGGAAAAATATTCATTAATTTATTCTGTATATGAGCCGTAAGTTTAATGAGATCCTTACAGTATACAGAAACATTGTTAAAACCATTTTCCTTTTTAAACCGATGTACTAACCTACCGCCTTGACAGACTTCTTTAATAGGACAATTCAGGCACTTAACATTTAATTTCGTGGTACTATCTTCAAAATATAACTTTCCCAATGGAGAGTTTTTAATATCTGAAAAATTATGAGTGTTTATATTCATCCCTGTTTTTGTAAAACCATGTCCACAGGCTTTTAAAGAATCAATTGCTTCAATTTCTCCATTGGTTTCAATCACCAATACGGTAGATTCGTTATTTGCTTGATCTGCAACCCCTAAGATTCTATTAACAATACCAGCAAACATAGGTATTTGATATCTTTCAATATCATCAATCCAAAGATCAAACAATTGGATTAACCAATCGGCCATAGAAGTTTTTGATGTATCAAAAGGAAAAGTATCATGAGTAAAATCAGGTATTAAAAAATTTACTGAGTTTACATTCATATTTTTAAAACTCAGGTATGTTTTTTCTGGGTTTTCTTCAATATTAATAACACATACTGTATCTGCATACCCAATTTCTTTTTTTAATATTTGTACTGATTTAAAGACCTTATCATAACTTCCTTTACCTTTATGATCCACCCGAAACATATCATGTGCTTTTTTTGTTCCATCAACACTAATACTAGGATATATATTTAACTCCCTAAATAATGAGCACCATTCTTCATTAATTAAAACGCCATTGGTTTGCACATCATATTTAAAAGTAACATTGGATAATTGCAATCTCATCTTATTTGCTTTATATACAAATTTTCGATAAAATTCTTTATCTATTAATAACGGTTCTCCTCCATGAAAAATAAATGAAAACTCCTTTTTATTGTAGGTAAGAATATAATTTTTAGTTTTTTCTAAAATTTGATCTATCAACTGATAAGACATAAACTTTGGTTGTTCTTTATATGTTGTATCCCCTAGATTATACATAAAACAATAGGAACAATTTAGATTACATCTGCTTGCTACTTTTAGAATGAGTGCATCGAATTTCATAACTTATCTATTTGAAAATTATTTGATTTGATAAACATACTAAGCGAAGTATAGTGATTAAAGCGTACAAGYTTACTGTACTCCGCCTAGTATTTTATGGATTAATATCCATATCTAGTTCTTAGTACGAAACAATCCGAACTTCTTATCGGTGATACGCTGGTGTTTCGACAGCGGTTGCTACACAGCGTCCTAGTGTTTCTGACCAAACTTGGCCTTCAGCACATCTTCTACCACCACTAGTAGGATAATAGATTACATCTGAAGCATCAATTGCACCTCCTAAAATAGCTTTCATATTTTGTAATTCATTTGAAGAGAATTTGTCTAAGCCTTTGCGTATTAAAAATACCTTTTTCATTATTTGTATGTTTAGATTTTGCCTACTCTATTTGATTTTCGGCGACCTCATAAAGCTGTATGTTCAAGTGCGCGCTTTGATCTTACAACTTTATATAAACACAAAGGAATTTTGTTACCCTATCAAGAATAAAAATTTATTATGAAGATTGATTAATTAGAATTTTAAAAAGGGATAATTATTAGAAAGAGTACAAAGTTTTTATCTATTTATACTTCACCAAAATAAACCCAATGTCCATTTTCTTTGACAAATTTTGAATGTTCATGAATGAACTGTAGTGAACCATTCTCAAAATAAAATGCTTTAAACTCTACAGTTCCATCAATATCATTCTTTAAACCACCAGTGGTATTCAGCACCTCTAACTTGATCCATTGTACGGATTTTGCCCACTTTACGATTGATTTTTTCTCTTTTAAAGATGGTCTGGTAGAACTATGATGGCTTTTTAATAAATAGTCTCCATTTGCAACTACAAAAGCACTGTAACGAGATCTCATTAAAGCTTCTGCCGTTAATGCTTTTTTTATGTCTAAATGAATTTCATAGCAACAAGCATTAAATGAATCCGTCTTTCCGCAATTACAGCTATTCATTATCCAATAAATTTTCTTTAGACTGAGAAGCTTTTTTAAGGATCTCTTTTAACCTATCTTTCCTCAACTGTTTCTCTTTACGTAATTTATTCTTTTTACGATCCATCAACTTCTTATGCTTTGCTTTATTGAGAGTATTCTTTTCTTTTCCTTTTTTAGGCATCCTGATGATATTCAGATTTATGATACAAATATAATGAATGCATAAATTGTGTTTTATATGCTCCAGATGTTAAAACATGAACACAAAACCAACTGATTTACAACATTATACAAGTATTAAATGGGGAAAATTCAAATTTTTACATTTTTATGTTTGATATATTACGGTTTTTCCGTAGTTTAGTCTTGCCTAAATCTTAAAATCGAAATGCTTATGCAGAAAACTACTCTTGAAAAGCGATTTAATTCGCAAAATTTAGCAGAAAAATATCACCACGTATGGAATAAAGGAATTCATTTATTTTCAATAAATGATGCCAATCGTGATTTTTATTATAGTGTATTTTATATAGATTTCTTATTTGCTGAAATCATATACAACAAATTAAATGGTGAAATAATTACCATAAAAAGTTTTACAGACAAAGCCAAACTAATGTATTATCTAAGAGAAGATTTTAGTTAACCATATATTATTATTGAGTATATGAATACAGGAATCTTAATTTAGTATCTAGATTAGAACATTTTGCCCCATCGTTGTCGAAGTCTGATTTTAAGTGATTAGTTAATTAGTTAGTTCACCAAATTTCTTGTATTTCATATGCTCATTAATGCATACGTATAGATAGATTATTATTTACCATAAAGTTGTAACATATAACTCAACTATTAAATACATCGTCATAATACCCAAAAAACGTTCATGTAACTTTATATAAGTTCATGAGCGTTTTGCTTTGTAGATGGTTTTCAAAACTATATTAACATTTGTTAAATGAGTAACAGATAATCTTATTTCGATTTATAAAGTACATTTAAAACAAGACCAGTTATCACCATAAAAGTTCCTAAAATGCTTAGCAATGGATAGCTATCTCCAAAAATAAATACTCCAGCAATCATTGTAAATATAACTTCCATATATTTAAATGATACTATTTTATTAGTGGCCTGAGATTGAAAAGCCTTTGTCATAAAAAGTTGACCAAAATAACCGAATATTCCTAAGCTTAATAAAAGTACCCATTCCATTCCTTGTGGTGTTTTGACCCATTGAAAAACAGATAATACACCTCCCAAAATTGTTGCTATCCACATAAAATAATTAACGATAACTACAGGATGATCACCCGAACCTATTTTGTTTATTAAAACATATACAAGTCCACTAAACAAAGCTGATAAAATAATCAATAAAAGCCCGAACGAATCTATATCGGTATCAAAGCCTTTAATTATTAATACACCGCTAAAAGCTATCAAAAAGAAAAGCCATTGAATATTTTTCACTTTTTCCTTCAAAAACAGTACGGCTAGTAAGGTAGCAAAGATGGGAGATAAATATCTTAAAGATACTGCAGATCCAATTTTCAAATATTCAACGGACATAAAAAACAACCCCATTGAAGTTACGCCCACTAAACCACGAAGTATTAATAGTTTTCTTTGATTTCCTAAAATTGGAATCTTATGATAAAGTAAAAATGGCATTGTAAAAAATAGGGTGCCAATTGATCTAAAAAAAACAAGTTGATATGCACTAAAGCCCTGTAAATACTTAACAAGCAAATTCATAGCCGTAAATGAGAACGTGCTCAGAATCATAAAATAGATTGCTTTTTTCAATAATTCTCGGCTTTAAAATTAAAATTGCGTTTTCGAATAATTTAGAATTCAAATATAGAACTAGTTCCAAGATATTGCATCAAAATAAGCGCTACAATATTCTTAAAAAAAGACTACTAATTCCATTGATTACTTACTAAATGGCTTAGTTTTTGTTAATTTACTAATGTTCATCACAATGAACAGATAAATTCAACGTTATGATAGAAATTAGTTATAAAGTTATTTTTGATTTTTTTTCACTAATTTAATCCTCCATTTAAAGCCCCTAACAACCCTATGAAAAAAGCACTCCCCATATTGATATTACTGATTTATCAATGTGTTTGTGGTCAAGCATACACTATTAAAGATGCTAACCAAAAATTCCCCATTTCTTATGCAACGATTTCTTTTGGTAACGGAAATGGACTTTTTGCTGATGAAGATGGAGTTTTTGAATTCTCTAAAAAACGATATAGAGATATTGATTCTATTTACATTTCTGCATTAGGTTATAAAGAAAAAGGAATCAATACTAGTGAATTACCAAAAATTATAGAATTAACACCTGATGTATCGCAATTACAAGAAGTTGTGGTCAAAGCTGAAAATTTAGGAAGATATAAGACCAGGAAGAAAGGATCAAGAGTACACGATGATTATTTTAAATGTTGGCTACCTACTGTAGAATCCGAAATTGCGGTGTTTTTTCCAAGAGATCCTTTAAAATCCACTAAAATTGCTTCTGTATTTTTACCAGTTATGATGGAGTCTTCTAGGAAATCATCAAGCCGAAAACAAGCTTTTTCAACGCTATTCAAAATGCAGTTCTATGAAAATAATAATGGCTTTCCAGGAAAGAGAATGGCTGGAGATGATATTATTTTTAGAATTACAAATAATGACAAAACCAATTTTGAGCTTGACATCTTAGAACATAAAGTATTCATCCCCAAAAGTGGAATTTTTGTTTCTATCCAAGTCTTAGGTTACACTGATAAAAAAGGAAAACTACAGCATACCAAAAAATATCATGAAGTAGAAACTCGAAAAGGAATCGTTAAGGTATCAACGACTTTCAGACCATTACTCCCATTTACCGATAAAATTGAAGATAATATTACATTTACTAGAAGAATATTTTTCAAAAACAGAACTTGGCAACGTTTTGATGAAAAATATAGTGAAAATAATATGTTAATACAAAAAGGATTTATGAACTACGGTATGGGTTTAAAAATGCACGTTTATGAAAAGTAATATTGTAGTTTTAATCTAGAAAAGACCTTTTTGTATTGTGTTGTATTGCCACTTCCATGGATCCTTTTTGGATTGTTTTGTTTTCCGTGTATTTTACAGCATCTTCAATATTCAAAAAATTATGCTGACCACCTAGAGTATCCGTAAAACCAGATCTTTTTAAAAAATCTCGAACAGGACCTATCGTACCTGAAATTAATAGTTGTACTCCTAAATCTTCCAAATATCGGTGCACATCCTCTAATACATGTAAACCGGTACTATCAATATCATGAATGTTAGTACTATCTAAGATTAAAAACTCTGGTAATTTTTCTCTTTTATCAATTTGACTGCGTAATGCCTCTTTAAAATAACTAGTATTCGCAAAATATAATTGATCATCGAATCTAATAATTAAATATTTCGAGGATCTTTTAGCATCAGGAAACCTTTTAATATTTCTGTAGTAGTTCGTATTTGGAATATTTACTAACTCAGCTATATGTGGTCTTGAACTGTAATATTGTAAAAAAATATACGATAAAATTACTCCTATAAAGATCCCTTTCTCTACTCCAAAAACCAGAGTACCGATAAAAGTAATAAACATCACGATAAACTCTCTTCTTCTTAATTTTAACAGATATTTTGCTTCAGTAATGTTAATCAAACCAAAAACTGAAACCAAAATGATTGCCGCTAACACTGCTTTTGGGATATAGTAAAAAAACGAAGTCAAAAACAATAAAGAAATCACAACCATTATAGCTGTAATTATAGACGAAATGGTCGTTTTTCCGCCTGCTTCATCATTAATTGCCGATCTACTATAACTTCCAGAAGATGGAATTGCCTGAAAGAAAGCTCCTAGTACCTTTGCAATCCCTAAGGCTAATAGTTCTTGATTTGGTCGAACTATATGATCTCTGTTTTTCATCTCGAGTGACTTGGCAATCCCTATACTCCCAACATATCCTATGAATGTTACAGTAAGTACGGATGGTATTAATGCAATCATATTTTCATAACTCATCTCCGGAACATTGAATGACGGTAATCCTTTAGGCACATCTTCTATTACAGAAAGTCCTAAACTTTTCAAGTCGAAAACAATTGTAATGATTGTTGTTACAACCAAAACAAATAAGGCACCAGGAAAAGATTTCTTCCATTTCTTTAAAACAAGCATTACTGTAATTGCTCCTAAACACATAGCAAATGTTATCCAATTAAGGGAATAAATATGTTGTATTGTATACCACAATGTTTGATGTACATAGTCAAAGCTGGGAATTTCTATACCCAAAGATTCTCCTAATTGCGAAATAATGATAATAATAGCAGCTGCAGAAATGAATCCAGAAATTACAGGTTGGGAAATTAAATTTACCAAAAACCCCATTTGAAGTAGGCTTAGTATTATCTGCAGTAAACCAATAAGTAAACCGGAAAAGACAACCAGATTGGTGAATTCATCAGTAAAAGGAGTTGCTATTTGACTTACACCACTCATTACTAATATCGCTGTTACGGCAACTGGTCCAATACTAAGTTGTCTAGAAGTTCCAAAAAAAGCATAAATAACTAATGGTATAAGACATGCATACAATCCAAAAATTGGTGGTGTTCCCATTAATAAAGCATATGCTATCGCTTGAGGAATTAGAATAACACCAACCGTAATTCCAGCAATTGCATCAGCAATGAAGGAGCTTTTATTATAGCCTCTAATAGCTTCTAAAATAGGAAGTATTTTATGGATCTTTTTAACGAGTATATGATTTTTGTTAGCCACTGTAAATCTACAATAGTTTAAGAATTTATACCAATTGATTCTAAAAAAGCACTTACATTTTTTTAGGTTTTATTTATTTTTGAAGTGTAACTCAACTCAATGAACGAAACTTTACTTCTTGTTATTCTTGCTTTTGTTGGATTTTTCGCTGGAATTATAAATACAATTGCCGGAGGAGGATCTTTACTTACATTACCCATGCTTATTTTCATGGGATTGCCACCATCGGTTGCTAATGGTACTAACCGAATTGGAATTTTTATTCAAAGTATTACTTCGGTTGCAGGTTTTAAAAGCAAAGGAATCAAACCTACACTTTTTGGTGTTTACTTGGGGTTATCGGCATTAATAGGTTCTATAATAGGAGCAAAAATTGCTATTGATATTAAAGGAGATACTTTTAACAGAATTCTAGCAATTATAATGCTTATTGTCGTTTTATTCATGGTATTTAAACCTAAAGTTACACTGGATAATATGATAGAACGGACAAAAGGTAAATACCGTTTTCTGTCTATTGTAACTTTTTTTATAATTGGTATTTATGGAGGTTTTATACAAGCTGGAGTCGGTATTTTCATACTTCTGGCATTGACTTCTATTAATAAGATGAATTTAGTAAGCTCCAATGCTGTTAAAGCGCTAATAGTTTTTATCTACACAATCGGCGCTTTGTTTGTTTTCATTTATAATAATCAAATAGATTATTTATATGGTTTTGTACTTGCATTCGGAAATGCCTCTGGTGGTTGGATTGGAAGTAGATGGTCTGTAAAAAAGGGTGATGGTTTAGTTAAAATTTTCTTGATAATAATGGTCATAGCAATGGCGATTAAACTATGGATAGATAGTTAATCTTACATTAAAAAGTTTTTGGTTTTATGTTCATTTTATAACTTGTTAGAGTAACTAACACTGATATTCAATGAAATCAGCACCATCACATACCCTATTCTTATTAATTTTCTCTTTACTTCTTTTTAATTGTAAAACATCTTTAAAAGAAGAAGAAGATTCAGATACTAAAGATGAGATCACAAAAGCAGATAACATCGATCAAACACCTGCTTCAGATATAAAAATCATACCAATTCAGCATGCCTCTACCGTATTGGAATACAAAGAAAACACTATATATCTCGATCCTACAGGTGGCGCTAAAGCCTTTGAGAATCAAAAAAAACCTACTATCGTTTTGATAACTGATATTCATGGAGATCATATGAATATTGAAACTTTGGATAGTTTAGAACTTAGTAAAGCAAAGCTTGTAGTTCCACAAGCAGTTGCAGAAAAACTTCCCGCAAATTATACAAAGCAACTAGTTATTATTAATAACGGAGAGACTAAAGAGGTAAATAGTATTTCTATTGAAGCAATACCAATGTATAATCTAAGGGAAGAAGCATTAAAATTCCATAACAAAGGAAGAGGAAATGGATATGTGATTACTTTAGGTAAAGAAAGATTATATTTTTCTGGAGATACTGAAGATATTCCTGAAATGAGGGCTCTTAAAAACATTGATAAAGCTTTTATTTGTATGAATCTCCCTTACACAATGACAGTAGAAAGTGCTGCTGATGCTGTATTAGAATTTAAACCCAAACAAATATATCCATATCACTATAGAGGACCTGAAGGATTAAGTGACGTTTCTAAGTTCAAAGAAATTATTAATATTGGGAATAAAGAAATTGAAGTTGTTCAGTTAAATTGGTATCCAGATTTAAAATAATTCATTTCTTACTAATACGTAAATAAAGACTGTTGTAGCTATTATGAGGGTATTAAAATGGATTCTATATATATTATCAATTCCTATTAGCTATCTAATTGTTTCATTAATTTTTACAGCTATTACAGTAGATCGAGATGTTAAAAATGGAACTCCTGACACGTACATATTTTTGAGCACTAATGGAGTCCATTTGGATATCATACTTCCAAAGAAAAGTATTTATGATTCATTATTATC
>NZ_WEKL01000060.1 GCF_019295435.1 Aquimarina litoralis | reverse complement strand
CCCATTCTAAGTGGCCATATCGCAGAAAAACAATTTTTTCTCCAATTTCCATCACAGAATTCATGTCATGGGTATTTATTATTGTGGTAATATCATTTTCTTCTGTAATTTCTTTAATGAGGTTATCTATAACAATGGCGGTTCTTGGATCTAATCCAGAGTTCGGTTCATCACAGAATAAATATTTTGGTCTTGTAACAATTGCCCTAGCAATGGCAACTCGTTTCTGCATACCACCACTAATTTCTGAGGGTAATTTGCTATTTGCATTTTCAAGATTCACACGCGCTAATACTTCATTTACTCGAACTAGCATTTCTTCCTTCTTCTGTTTTGTGAACATCATCAAAGGAAACATTACATTTTCTTCTACAGTCATGGAATCAAACAATGCACTTCCCTGAAAAACCATTCCCATTTGTTCTCTCAGATCCCTTTGCTGTTGCTCGTTTAGCTCAGAGTAAGTGGCACCATCATAACAGATACTTCCTTGTTCGGGAGTAAATAAACCCAGCATGCACTTTAGGAATACTGTTTTTCCACTCCCACTAGTACCAATAATTAAATTGGTTTTTCCTCTCTCGAATGTAGTGGTAATTCCTTTTAAAATCTCTTCTCCATTAAACCCTTTATGTATATCTTTTACTTCTATCATTAGCTTAACAATAATTGAGTTAATACATAATTAGCAATAATAATTACTACCGTAGTCCATACAAATGCTGATGTACTTGCTTTACCAACACCTAAAGCTCCACCTTTCATATAATATCCATGAAAGGAAGGAATAGTCGCAAGTAAAAATGCAAAAATGGTCGTTTTAATAAACGCATACACTAAGTGATATGGAATAAATTCTTCTCTAAGTCCAGCCAAAAATTCGGTACCGGATACAAAACCTCCATATACACCTGCTATATAAGCTCCAAATATTCCAACAAACATAGCAATGGCTATCACAAAAGGATACATAAACATGGCAATGACCTTTGGAAAAACCAAATAGTTAAGAGAGTTAATCCCCATAACCTCTAATGCATCAATTTGTTCGGTAACTCGCATGGTACCAATACTGGATGTGATATAAGATCCAACTTTACCGGCCATAATAACGGATAAAAAAGTAGGAGCAAATTCTAATATAACTGATTGTCTCGAAGCAAACCCTATAAGTTGCTTAGGAATCAAAGGATTGGTGAGATTAAGTGCTGTTTGAATGGCAACAACCGCTCCAATGAAGAAGGCTAAAAATACTGTAATACCCAATGATCCAAGGATAAGGTCGTTTATTTCTTTGAAAATCAAGTTTCTAAGAACAGATCCTTTCGTCATACGACTAAAAACACCTCTTAACATTATAAAATAGCGACCTATATCGTCTAGATAAAACATATATTCTTCATTAGAAGGGCTAAAATAGAAAAAAAATCAGCGACAGCATTTAACCTTCTATTAAAGTTTTACATTTGCCTAAATGGTATTTTTGCCAACCAAAGGAAAATAAGAAATGATAAAGAAGTTCTTTGTAGGAATACTTTTTTTGGTGATCACAGTACAATGTACTACCAAAAAATCCGACACAGTAAATAATAATGGTGATACTGAAAAAACAATTTCAGTTCGTCCAAAATTGGTAGTTGGTATCGTAGTAGATCAAATGCGATATGATTACTTAACCAGATTCTATGATCGTTTTGGAAATGGCGGTTTTAAAAGAATGATTAACGAAGGTTTTAATTGTAAAAATAATCACTTCAATTACATCCCAACATATACTGGGCCAGGTCATGCTTCGGTATTTACAGGAACTACACCGCAAAACCATGGAATTATCTCCAATCATTGGTATGATAAGTTTGGAAAAGCAATGGTGTATTGCGCTAGTGATTCTTTAGTAAAAGCTGTGGGTTCTGATAGTGAAATGGAAAGAATGTCACCACGTCGTATGAAGACAACAACTTTCGCAGATCAAAATAGATTGCATACCCAATTAAAAGGAAAAAGTATTGGAATTGCAATCAAGGACAGAGGAGCAATTCTACCTGCTGGACATGCTGCAAACGGAGCTTACTGGTTTAGGGGTAAAGATGAAGGTAAATGGATTACAAGTACCTATTACAGGAATGAATTGCCGAACTGGGTGCAACAATTTAATGATTCGGAAGCAGCCGAATCTTATTTTAAAGAATGGAATACTTTATATGATATCAATACATATGAAGAAAGTGGTGCTGATGAGAATAATTATGAGCGTGGTTTTAAAGGAAAAGAAAAAGCAACGTTTCCTTATGATTTGGCTACTCTCAAAGATAAAAATGCTGGATATGATATTATCAAAGGAACTGCCTTTGGAAATAGCTTAACTACAGATTTTGCAATTGCAGCTATTGATGGAGAATCCTTAGGGCAAGATGAAATTACTGATGTATTAACGGTTAGTTTCTCTAGTACGGATTATGTAGGACATAATTTTGGAGTAAATTCTAAAGAAGTTCAAGACACTTACTTGCGATTAGATAAGGATTTAGAACGTTTTTTTGGAGTGTTGGATTCCAAAGTCGGAAAAGGGAACTACACAGTTTTCTTAACTGCTGATCATGGAGCCGTACAAGTACCATCATATCTAAAAGAAGTTAAAATTCCTTCTGGTTATTTTGATATGGTAGAATTATCAGCAAGTGTAATGGAATATACTCGACAAAAATTTAAAGTAAAAGGTTTGATCGAGAAGATAGCCAATGATCAAGTATTTTTTGATTATGATGTACTGGAAAAAAACAATATAGATGCACAGGAATTACAAAAAATTATAGCGCATTACATTTTGCAGTATGATCAAATAGATAAAGTTTTTACAAGAGAACAATTACGTACAGGAACTTTTACAGAAGGAATTGGAGCACTTATTCAAAAAGGATATAACCAAAAGAGAAGTGGAGATGTAGTTTATGTTTTAGATCCCTCAACAATTGCCTATTCTAGAACTGGGTCTACACATGGCAGCGGATTAAATTATGATACACATGCACCTTTATTATTTATGGGAAAAGGAATAAAACAAGGAAGTACAACTAYAAGAACTCATATTCCTGATATTGCACCTACTATCTCAGTCTTATTAGGGATTACATTTCCTAATGGCGCTACAGGAGATGTGTTGTCTTTTGTATTAGAGTAAAAGATAAGAATTATCAATAAAAACCCCTTATTACTAAAATAATAAGGGGTTTCTTTTGTAATGATATTATATGTTTTTGTTATAGTTTTAATTCCTTAAAAAGTTCAACTAATCTTGGATCTGAAGGTCTTGGAGCATCGGCATTTACAATTTTACCTTCCGTATCTATAAGAATAAACCTTGGAATTCCTTTAATATCATAATCTTGTACAAACTTAGAACCCCAACTGTTATCAGCAAACAATTGAATTCCGGAAAGTTCTTTTTCTTGTATCATCGTTTTCCAAGCATCATGATCTTTCTTGCGATCTACAGAAATACTAACAAATTTTATCTTCTCATCATATTCCTTTTCCAATTTTTTTAACGAAGGAATTTCTTGTATACAAGGTTTGCACCAAGTAGCCCATACATCAATATATACATAATGATTCTTTAAATCTGCTAGACTTGTAGAACCACCTTTATAGTTTTCATAATCAAACGTTGGAGAATCTTTTCCCTTTGCTAGCAACTTTATTTTATTAAAACTTTTGGTAATTCTATTTTGAAAAGCTGTGTCAGTAGATTTTGCCATTAAAGACTTGTATATTTTTTCAGAATTTGGATTCCCAGCCGACATATAATACGTCATTTCATCCATAAGACTATTTCTAATATAGTCATTTTTAACATCAGACAATCCATTGATAAACGCTTCATAATAGGGAATACTATCTTTTGATGATTGTGCTCTCTTATCTCTACCATAACTAGAAGAAACTAAAAACCTGTACGCATTTGAAGTTTTGAAATCATTTTCATTTGTAAGATCGATATCCATTAACTCTTTTTCCAAAATAGCACTTGTTACTGTATCTAATTTACTAGAACCAGCAGGATTGTAATTTAAGTATTCATTTACATAAGCCAAATAATCATAGTTGTTATACCTTAATTGATCGCTAATAAAACTAGTATCTACAATTTTGCCACCAGTAAGTAATTCAGATAGGTCAGTTTTAAGAGAAAGTATTTTTTGCTTGAAATCTTTTGGATTTGATTTGTTTAAGCTATCTCTTTTTCCAATTGTTTCGCTAAATTTTTCTTTTACAAGATATTTATTAGCTAAATAACTATTAGCACTAGCTGCTTTACCAGTGTATTTTATAGATTCATCAAATTCTTTAGTGTCTATAGAAAGTGCAAGATCATCTCCTTTTTTTAAATAGATAGATGATGCTTCTTGACCAATAGAAAAACTATAATACCCATTTTTGGTAATATCAAGGGTGTCAGCAAAAGTTCCATCTTCTTGAATGTCGATTTTTTTAGAGAAATCATTTCCTCTTACTGAAAGTTTATCAGCGTTTTTATTGAGAACTTTTCCGGAAAAAATAACATATTCTATGGGTTTCGCTTTTTCTTCTGAACAAGAGGTTAGAACCAAGGCGATGATAAGAGTAAATAATATTTGAGCTTTCATAAATAATGATTTGTTGTTAAAAATAATATTTAATTCCAATAATGACGAATCTATATAGTTACTAACTAATCGAACAAATTATTGTTCTGTATATTGTGTATCCATAATTTCACTTTCATAATATATCTCATAGTATACATAGGCTTTGTTTCTTCAAATAGAAAAGCTATTATTCTTACGTTCTAATATAAAGGCTGTAAAAAGAAGAAATTAGCCATAAAATTTTCCAACTAATACGATTCATATGGATGATATATGGGTGCAATAATACAAAATAATTTTATTCAACTAAATATTTAGTTGAATAAAATATAAGCTACAGCTAAATCCTTAGAGTAGTGGAATTATTTTTTTAGATAGGTATTGTGCGCTTTTTATCGCGCCTTCCATGTATCCTCCATGTTCTGGAGATGTTTCTGTTCCGCCAATGAAGAGACTGTTATCGAAATACCCTTTTTGGTAATATGGATGTCCATTATTTTGATGCGGAAAGATGAATTCTGAGCTTGGAAAGGACGTATAAGGCTCATTTTTCCATAACACATCTTCATAAGCAAGATAATTCAGTGCATCATTTCCAAATAATTTCTCTAGTTGATTAAATACTTTAGATATTCTTTGTTCTTTGGAATATTCCGACATTCCGTTCTGAAGAAAACCTTTTAGAGCAAAGCGACTATTTTCTACATTTGAATGATCATAGAGTTCGGTTATGGGGCCAACATTGCTAAAAACAGTTCCAGAATATTGGTTTTCTTTCCAAAATGGTTTCTCATAAGAAATTCCAAATTTCACAGATTCACCCATCCATGTATGCGTTTTGTTTGCAATATCAACGAGTTCATTCGGTAATTGAGGTTGTATTTGAATAGTATTTAGCAAAAGTCTAGGCGGAAGAGTAGATACTACTTTCTTTGATTTGTATGAAGTAAGATTAGTTGTTATAATTAGTTCATCATTGCGATGTTCAATGCGAGTTACTTGTTCATTAAGTAACAATTCTGAGGTGTTAAGACAAGATGAGAGTTTATGAATAATAGTGCTAGTTCCATGTTGAATTCTATAACTAGGTTGTTGATTCGTAGGTAATTGAATTTTTTGCGGTGGAGCTGTAGAAAGTGGTTCAAAAAGAGCAGTACCTTCCATAAACTGTTCAAAGATTGGCAATTCAAGTTCTTCTAATAATTGAATTAAGTTTTGATGATGTACACCAAACCAAGTCGCACCCATCTCTATCGGAGTTTCATTCTTGGATGAGATAGTATGTATTCTTCCACCAACTCTATAATTAGCTTCTACAACTTTGACAGAAATACCACTTTTTTTTAATCTATAAGCTAATAATAAACCTGTGAGTCCAGCTCCGATGATGAGTACATCTGTTTTCATATGATTATAAATATAAAGAGTAAAACTCCTAAATTTTTAGGAGTTTTACTTACAAATCTAGTTCTGATTTATTCGTCCATCAAATGGGTTCCATGAACAACAGCAGCGCCCGCTCTTAATGCAGCTGAGATAAATGTTGCTTCTGCTAATTCTTCTTGAGTTGCACCAGCTTTAATAGCATTCTTTTTATGAATTTCAAGACAATAAGGACATTGAGTTGTCAGTGCTACGGCAACTGCCATCAGTTCTTTATATTTTACAGGAATAACTCCTTCTTGTAATGCAATACTATCAAAGGCCTGAAAAGCTTTCATTGCTTCTGATGCGTTTTTTCCTAAGGCACCTAATTTTTTTAGGTGGTTCATATCGTACATAGCCATTTTTTTAGTGGTTTAGTTTCTTCCTGCAATTACTCCTCCATCTGTATCCCAAATAGCTCCAGTAACCCATGATGCTTGGTCGGATAGAAGGAAAGTGATACTGTTAGCTACGTCTTGAGCAGTTCCGTTTCTTCCTATTGGGTGGAAATTATTAAATCCTACAAGTGCTTTTTTAGCTTCGTCGGCTCCTCCAAAAACACCATTATATACAGGAGTTTCCACTACAGCAGGTGATACTGCATTTACTCTGATTCCGTGATCAGCAAGTTCCATAGCTAAATGTTGGGTTAGAGAGTGCAATCCAGCTTTTTGCATAGAATAGGCAGAAGAAGGAGTAGCTTTTACTGCTTGTTTTGCCCACATAGATCCTACATTAACAATGGATCCGGTATTGTTTTCTTTCATTTTCTGAGCAGCAGATTGTGTGATAAAGAAAAACCCTCTATTTAGATCTTGATAAGAATCATAATCTTCTACCGTATGATCTAAAAATGCTTTTGGGCCAAAGATTCCTGATGCATTCACCAAATAATCCAAACGATCTAAATTGCCAATAGCACTGCGTAGTTCTTCTACATTACTCTTGTTGGTGATATCAACTTGATGTTTGATAATATTATCGCCATCTGCAATTTTAGAGGTATTTCTTCCTACCACATGTACAGTCGCGCCACCATTGATTAATGATTCTACAGTCGCTTTTCCGATTCCACTGGTTCCACCTATTACTAGTGCTACTTTGTTTTTAAATTGTGTCATTGTATATATTTAGTTTAATTAATAAATAGACAGACAAGTCTGTCTTTGTGTATTTAAATTTTTTTTTACTCTAAAATTTTTTTGCATAAAGATAAAGAAGCTTCTATAGGCCAAGTGTTCTGATGTAACTTACTTTCTGAAATTGCTCCTTCATATAATAAGTATACTTTTCTGGCCAGCATCATATTTTCTTCATCAGATTTCTGACTGTGATTTTCTGAAATCAATTCTTTGATAAACGCTATAAAATCGTTTTTCTGTTGTTGAATTTCTGCTCGTACCGTTTCATTTTCCTTTGGCATTTCTGTATACGTATTCAAACACCAACATCCATTAAAATCTTTTTGATCAAAAAATAGTTTTAAAAAATGGAATAGTGCATAAATCCGATTTTTTCCGGGAGTAGCTTTTTCTACAAACTCACCTATATCTTTGGTAAAAGTGACATTTTTAGATTGTAAATATGCAATACATATATCCTCTTTAGAAGGGAAATGATTGTACAAAGTTGCTTTGGCAATTCCAGCTTCTTTGATAATCTCATTAATTCCAGTAAGGTTGTATCCCTTACTATAGAATAAATTTGAGGCTGTTGTTACAATATGATCCCTAACTTTTGAGTGTCTCATGGCACAAATATATAAAAAAATCACAAAAGTAGACAGACTTGTCTGCTTTTGTGATTTGATTAACAAAATGATCTACTATTATTTTGATGCTGAGTAGCCCGCATATTTAGCCTTGAAAGTTAAAGGCTGTTTTGTGTTTACTTGTTCAATATTAGTACCTAATCTATCTCCAAAAGATTCTATTCTTCCAGAATTGATAAGGCTTATACGATCCATTGAGCTTATTGCCCATCCTGGATCTTCATATTTGATAGCTCTTCCTCCTTTCCCAGAATCAATAAATACTAGATTTTCAATATCTAATTTTTGAACTCCCCATAATAAGACAACACTTCCCAGATCTTTATTATTTACATTAACAAAAGTTGAATTTTTTAGTTCTAAAAATGGTCCTGTAGTACTTTCATCATTTCCCATTCTTAATAAAGAGATCGCGCTTCCCATTACTTTACTAAAATGACAATTGTCTATATTAATGTATTCTGCATTATAACGTCCTCTATTTTCATTTTCTCCATCCAGACTGATAGCATTCCCTGAGATATTATGAAAAATAGAATTTTTAAATACTATGGTATCGGCATACGTGTTTTTAAAAGCTCTAAAAGCAGTTTTCCTACTGGCATCAAAATTTTTGAACTCACAGGAGTTTACCTTTAGTTTGTAATGTTCGATCATAGGTTTTGAAGAAGTAGCAATGGCGGATTGGGCAATTCCATTTTCTGAGGAACCATCAAATACAATTCCATTTACAGAAAGACTTCCTCCATTATCTATAATGATCAAAGGTTTTTGAGACTCGTTTTGATCATATGTAAACACTGTTGGAGTACTGTTGTTTGTGGTAATAAGTACTATTGATTTGTTTAAAATAAGAGGTTCTGTAAATGTATATGTTCCAGGGTTTAATCGAATAGTATCTCCGGATGCTGCACCTTTAATGGTTTTAAATAAGATATCATTTTCATTTCCTGATATTTGAATTGCATTGGAGTTTTTATTAATGATTTGATAGTATTTTTTTTGTGGTGTATACCAATTTGGTCCAATTTCTTTTTTGGTAAATGGTAATTTAGGCTGATAGGATTCATTTTTGAATAAACCGTCCTTAGGATCTTTAGAGAATTTGATATCTTTTGTTTGAAATCCCTTATGCTGAAATCCTTTGTTTGCAGATACTACCTGATTTTCCGAAAAGGAAAATGTGTTATATTCAGAAATTAATTCAAAGACTTGTGCTCTATTTGGATGATAAAAGATGTTATTTGTAAATCTAATGTCTCTCGGAGGATCGGTTCGCTCATTATCCGCTCCAACACCAAACTGAATATGATCACATTCTAGAAATTTGTTTCCTATGATATCTGTGTTTTCTGCTCTATGATATCTGTTGATTAATGAATTAGGAACTCCATTCATAACGGGTAAAGCACCAAAAAAACGCTTTCCTTTTAATTCCTGAAAATGATTATTTTTAATGGTATGCCCTTCATTAATCACCCGAACACCACCAGTACCTGGTTTGTTGTTTCCTATAAAGAAATTATTTTCAATTAGATTTCTATTTCCATGTCTTAGAGCCAATACTCCAGCAGATTCATAAAACACATTATTTCTGACAATATTATCACTTGATTTTAAAGAGACAATTTCAACCTCTCCATCGCATTGCTCAAAGTAATTATTTTCGATTAGTGTCCTGGAAGGACTCAATGAATATGTGGATACACCAACTCTAAGGGTTTCTCCACCATTAGATCCTAAATTAGGTCTGTATCCAAAATAGTTATGATCAATTTGATGATGATTTTCTAAACTTTTTTTGTTATTCAATCGAACTACCAGTGTTACTCCTGCATTTAGTTTCCCGCCAAAATAACTATGATCCACTCGATTGTTTTGTCCATGTAAATGAATCCATTCGGATTTATCAAATCGATTTTTTGGATTAAAATGATCTATAGCTATTTCAGTAATTCTGCAATGATTAGCTAATTTTCCATCATTCGTTTTAAAACTGATCAGCGCATCTTCTTCGGTATAACCATTTGTAAAAACAAATCCTTTTATAATCAGATATTTTCCTCCTATTTTTAATGAGGTGTTACCTGAGAAAATAACCTTACCATTTTCTTCAGCTTTGATTGTTATGGGGTTGTCTTTTTCTCCAATTGCTGAGATTTCTAATTGCGCATCTTGCCAAACACCATTCTTCAAAATAATCTCATCTCCTGGTTTTGCTTTGGCTATTGCATCATTAAATTCTTGAATGTTGTTAATAGTTCGATCGCTAGCTCCTTGTTTTGTTTTGCCAGATTCCGTGCAAGAACTAATAATTAATAGAATTGCTATAAAATAGCTGTAGAATCCACTTTTTTTCATTTGTTTGTTTTGAAATATTTGTATTAAACATTTCCCATTAAACAGTAAAGTTGTCTAATGCTTCTGTCGAAGTGGATACCTAAAGTTGTGTGTGTGCAGGCAATATAGTTTAAATTTTACAATTACCAAGCTAGATTATGGATTAACTTAAAATAAAGATAGTTCTAGGATTTTAATTTTAAAAACTAGTTACTTAATAATATCAACAAAGTTGAATTAGTAAAAATGTTATTTGGATTTTGAAATTTTTCTCAACATTTTCTTCCAACGTAACTTGCGAATGAATATACCTTCTGAAGGTGTTACTAAAAAAGTCTTTTTTGCATTTTTTGCTTTTAGAAAACCATTGATATAGTCAATAATCAGTTTAGGTCTTTTTTTTAATAGTGCTAATTTTATCGAAGCAATCAATGTGATCAGAAAACCATATCTCATTCGATAAAATGCTTCGCCTTGCTTATATCTAGCTTTTGGATTATAGGTGTTTCCAGTGGGTTTCAGATGTTTTACCTGCAATGATTCGTCTGTTTTAATTTCCCAATCATGAAACTGAGCTAAAAGTTCATCGATAGTATCCCAACCCATTGCGGGTTTTAGACCACCAATATCCTCAAAACAGGCTTTTCGATAAGATTTTAAAGCTCCTCGAATATGATCTTTGTTGGTAAGATTTTCTAAGACCCATTCAGTATTTTTTTGAATGTAGCAGAATCCTCCAAACATTCCAATTTTTGGATTGTTTTTGAAATTTTTGACTAAGGTTTCCAGATAGTTTTTAGGAAAAATAAGGTCTGCATCAAACTTACAAATGATATCAAAGCCATTATCCAATGTCTTAAAACCTTGATGAAAAGCATTGATCACTTTACTTCCTGGCATGTGATCAGAAGAGGAATTGGTTTTTATCATGGATATATAAGAATATTTATCCATAAAATTTTGAACGATTGCTTCTGTGCTATCTGTAGAATTATCATTTACAACAACCACTCTTTTTGGAAGAACCGTTTGATCGACCAAAGATGCTAGTGTTTGACCGATTAGTAGTTCTTCATTATGTGCTGGTATGATGATATAGATGTTCAAAAATACTTGACTTGAATTGATGAATGCTATTTCCTTTCGGCGTATACAATATAATACCTAGGTGTAAAATATCTTAGTAATGGTCTAAAGCCAATTTTTTTAATTGGATGCGTCCATTTCTTTTTGGCTTTAATTTCCCAACCAGCYTTTTCCAAAAGCCAATCAAATTGCCAATCTTCGAACTCATGATAATGTCGATCCCAAGGATCTGTTTTACTTCTGTATGCAGGAGAAAACCAAAGTTTTAAAGGGATTGAGGCAACCAATTTGTTAGCTTTGATGTCTCTTAAGACATTGAAAGGAGCAATTAGGTGTTCAAAAATTTCAAAAGCTGTAACAACTTCTGCTTCACTAGTCGTAACAGCTTGCGTTTCGATATCAAGATCTTCTCCTGATGTATTACTGACCTGATATCCTTCTTTTTCCATGAATTCTACAAAAGGATTAGGAACACCTAAATCCAAAATTGTAGTTGGAGCGGTTATATGCTCCCGTAAGAATTCTAGAGTTTCTTTATATCTCTTATGAGGAAAAGTTCCTTCGTACATGTATTGGTATATTACAATCTTTTATATGCGATGTAAAAATAGACATTTACTAAGATTACAGGATGCGGATACTAAATTTTATTAAAACTCAGTTGATTTTTAGTTGGATTACAGTAGCAATAGACAATGCTCTTGTTTTCATAAGATTTGCTTTTTCTCCTTTAAAATTCTCATCTATTATAGTGGAAAACAATTCTAACCAAGTATCGAAATGAACTTTTTGCATTGCTTTTTTAGAGTTTAGATTTTGATGAATTTGGAGCACATTTTTTTTATAATCTCCCGTATAAAATAGTTGTTGTTCCCAGAAGTCCGAGATATGTGGAATGTGATGGTCTAAGTCAATTCTCGCTATTTCAGTAAAAAAAGGTCCTATCTTGGGATCTTTTAATGCTTTTTTATAAAATGTCCAAAGGATGTTTTCAATATCCTCACGTTTTGTAATATCCTGCATAATGCAACTGTCCAAAAATACCTTGATATATTGCAAAATTACAAGGTATCTGGACAAGTAAGATGGTTTTGGGTTATAATTTTTGTTTAGAAACAATCAAATCACGCAATTCCTGTTGTTTTTCTTTTTCAATCATTTTTTGATGTGCAAAAGCGAAAATGGCATTTTCTACAATTTCATTTTCTCTCTCTCCTGAAAGGATATAAGATATACTTGTTTTTGAATATTGCTTTTTGTTAGGACTATAAATTTTATTTTGATTTAAATATGCTTGTATTTTTTTTACGTGTTTACTTCCAATAACCTTTAAAATTGCAGCACGTTCTTCAGGTGTGATCATAAATAAGTTGGCTAATGTTGTTGGTATAAGTATCTTTGTGAATATAATGTTATCGTTTTGGTATACAATATTATATAAAATATTGGATATACACAAATAATAGTCAATATTTTGGATAAAAAAGATAAAATTTTAGATAGGGTTATCGTATTTGCGGCACATTTGGGAGTTAGCCTTAGAAGTTTTAGCCTTTCTATAGGGGCAAGCGCAGGTTATTTACACAGATTACAATCAGCAAATAGCAATATTGGAGGTGACTTTATAGAAAAGATTATACAATTGTATACAGAGATTAATCCGGTTTGGTTGGTAACTGGAGAAGGGGATATGCTAAAAGAAGGGCAAACTGTTCAWGAATCGACAGCTTCATATGGCAAGAAAGATCCCTTCAAACAAGTTTTACTCCAATACCTAGATGATAAAGATATTAGAGAAAAACTTGCCGAAATTGCCAATAATTCTGACCTATAATTTTAGATTTTACAGATCTCTTGAATAAGATTTTTTAAAGAATCTCCTTTGCTTCAATAGCTTTTTTGAGATCGACTTTTATCGAATTTAAGCTATTCAAAAACTTTTTACCATCTTTCCTTTTAATTGTAACGATGGTTTTTGATTTTTTTTCTTCTCTCTCGGTAATAACCGCTTGTAAACCCTTCAATTTCTTGAAGTTAGTTGTTCCTCCTTTTTTGATAATAAAATTTGTTTTAGGAAATAAAATGTGTTGATAGCTTTTTCCAGATGGTGAACCAATAGTTATCATATCTCCAACAGCGATTGAGTTAGAATCTAACTTTTTTGAGTCTTGTGCATGCATTATACTCATAGATAATAATGCAAGAAAAATTAATTTTTTCATGTGTATGTGTATTGAGTTAAAATTGAGTGATGTATACTGTAAATGTACAAGTATTTGAATTAACAATAAAATATAAACATTGGTTAAATAATAGTTAATGTATTATATGTTAATAGTAATACTATTAAATTTGAGGCAAATAGTTTTAATTATGAAATACATACTTCAAGACTTAAAAGTAAATATCAACAATAATATATATCTAAAAGATCCGGAATCTTCTGATTTAGGAAAGAAAATAGTAGAGTTTAGCATCCTTTTAATTGATGAAATAGGATTTGATAGTTTCACTTTCAAAAAATTGGGAGTTAAAATAGGTTCTAACGAAAGTTCGATTTATAGATATTTTGAGAATAAACATAAACTACTACTTTATTTGACTTCTTGGTATTGGGGATGGTTGGAGTATCAATTAGTTTTTACAACGAATAGTATTTCTGATCCAAAAGAAAAGCTTACCAAAGCAATTGAAATTATTACCCGAGCTACCAAAGAAGATTCTTCGTTTTCACATATTAATGAGGTATTACTTAACAAAATTGTTATTAACGAATATTCGAAGTCTTATTTAACCAAAGAAGTAGATAATGAAAATAAGGAAGGTTATTTTTCAATTTACAAAAGGCTAGTGAATAGAATTAAAGATATGATTATCGAAGTAGATAGTACATATCGATATCCTACAAGTCTGGCTAGTACAGTTGCTGAAGGAGCCTTACATCAACATTTTTTAAGAGATCACTTTTCGTCTTTAACCGATTGTGATGATACCATAACACCTACTACCTATTTTATTGATTTAGTATTTAATTCTTTAAATAATACAACTAATGGCTAAAAACATATTAACCGCTTGGCAACGTCTTATAGGTTTATTGAAGCTAGACAAAAGAGATATTCTCCAGATTTTTTATTATGCAATTTTCGCGGGATTAGTGAGTTTATCACTTCCTTTAGGAATACAAGCTATAATTAATCTGTTACAAGGAGCCCAAATAAGTACTTCCTGGATAATTTTAGTGATTTTGGTAACAGCAGGAGTGCTGTTTGTTGGAATATTGCAATTGATGCAAATCAGAATCATAGAAAATGTACAACAAAAGATCTTTACACGAGCATCCTTTGAGTTTACCTATAGATTCCCTAAAATAAAAATGAATGAATTAAGAAATTACTATCCGCCAGAATTAGCGAATAGATTTTTTGATACATTAACGATACAAAAAGGTTTGTCTAAAATATTAGTTGATTTCCCAACGGCTTTAGTTCAGATAGTATTCGGACTGTTATTATTATCCTTTTATCATCCATTTTTTATTATCTATGGATTATTATTACTGTTACTAATTTATGTTGTTTTTAAGTATACGGCCACCAGAGGATTAGAAACCAGTTTAGGAGAATCCAAAAGTAAATATAAGGTAGCTCATTGGATCCAGGAAGTAGCTAGGTCTATTGTAAGTTTTAAGTTATCAGGGCGAACAAGTCACGCACTAGATAAGAATGATACCTTGGTTGCAGAATATTTGGATTATAGGGAAAGCCATTTTCGAATTCTTGTGTTGCAATTTATACAGATGATAGGTTTTAAAGTGCTCGTTACTGCTGGGCTATTAGTCATAGGAGGGTTTTTGGTATTGAATCAGCAAATGAATATTGGTCAATTTGTTGCAGCAGAAATTATTATTATCCTAGTGATAAGTTCTGTAGAAAAGCTGATTGTCGGACTAGAATCTTTTTATGATATCTTAACTTCTTTGGAGAAAATAGGTCAGGTTGTTGATAAAGAATTAGAACCTCTGAAGGGAGAAGTGCCATGTAAAGAAGATCAGGGATTACGTGTAGAATTGGATAAAATTTCTTATAAGATACCTGGGAAAGATAAAAAGATAATAGATGATTTATCTCTTACCATTACCGAAGATTGTTCAATACTTGTTCAAGGATCTATTGGTTCTGGAAAGTCTACATTATTACAATTAATAACAGGCTTAATTGAACCTAGTGATGGTAGTATTTTTGTTAATGACATATCTCTTAAAGCTATTAATTTAAGTCAATATAGAGGTTATTTGGGACAATCTTTAGCTGCAGAATCTCCATTTGAAGGAACAATTTTGGATAATATAACTTTTGGTGATAAAACAATAACTACCGAAGAAGTATATTGGGCATTAGAGAATGTAGGCTTGCTTCAGTTTGTAAAAGAACAAGATAAAGGGTTGGCTACTATACTCTATCCAGAAGGGCGACAAATACCATATACAATTACCAAAAAAATACTGTTGGCTAGAAGTATTGTCAGTAAACCAAAATTACTCTTACTCAAAGACCCTTTAGATCAATTTCATGAAGATGAAGCAGCAAAAATAATGGACTTTCTAGTACATCCTTCAAATCCTTGGGCATTGATAGTTGTTAGTGAAAACAGTAAATGGGCATCCCATTGTGAGACAATTATCCAAATGAATAATGGTAAAATAGTAAGTAAAAAGTAAAAGAATCATGCTAAATATTTCAAATAATAAGTTGAATAGGTCTGTGGATATTTTAGGGTATAAAGCATCTCAGAAAGTGTTTGGTAAAGATCATTACAAGTATTTTAATCGATTTTTGCTTGCTTTTACAATTATAATGTTCATTATTCTGTTTTTTCCTTGGACACAGAACATTTCTGGAACAGGTTATGTCACTACATTAACACCAGATCAGAGACCTCAAACTATTCAATCACCAATTCCAGGTAGGATAGAAGAATGGTATGTTAGAGAAGGAGATTTTGTAAAAAAAGGAGATACTATTTTACGTATTTCTGAAGTGAAAAATGAATATTTTGACCCCAATCTTGTAGAAAGAACAGGGCAACAAATCAAAGCAAAATCCATGGCAGTAACTTCTTATGAAGAGAAAGTAAAAGCTTTAGGAAACCAAGTAAATGCTCTCACACAAGAGCGTGCATTAAAGTTAAAACAAGCTAGTAATAAGTTATTACAATCTAGATTGAAGGTAAAGAGCGATAGTATAGATCTTGAAGCAGCTAAAACGAATATTAGTATTGCTGAAAGGCAATATAATCGTACCGTTCAATTGGAGAGTGAAGGGCTGAAGTCACTAACAGATGTAGAAACAAAACGATTAAAACTTCAAGAAACACAAGCTAAGTTAATCTCTCAAGAAAATAAATTATTGGCAAGTAAAAATGATGTGATCAATGCGCAGATCGAGATGAATAGAATTCAGGCGGAATATGCAGAGAAGATTTCTAAATCAGAAAGTGATCGCTTTACTGCACAATCTAGCCAATTTGATGCAGAAGCACAGGTTACCAAATTAGAGAATCAATATACTAATTATGAAATTCGAAACGATTTATACTATATAAGAGCACCGCAGAATGGATATATCAATAAAGCGATACAGTCAGGTATCGGAGAAACTTTCAAAGAAGGTGATCGATTGGTCGGTATTATGCCTTCCGATTATGATTTGGCAGTAGAAACATACGTAAAACCTATTGATTTGCCATTAGTACATATCGGCGAAGAAGTGAGGATAGAATTTGATGGCTGGCCTGCAATTATCTTTAGTGGATGGCCCAATGTTTCTTATGGAACCTATGGTGGAAAAATTGTTGCCATAGAAACATTTATCAGTCCTAATGGAAAATATAGAGTTTTGATATCACCAGACACCAACGATCATGAATGGCCAGACGGAATACGTGTAGGTTCTGGAGCCAATACAATCGCATTGTTAGAAGATGTGCCCATTTGGTTTGAGTTGTGGAGACAGCTTAATGGTTTCCCACCTAATTATTATCAACCAGAAGATAAAGTAGCAACTACCGCAAAGAAATAATCTATGAACAAACTTTTGTTATTCAGTTTTCTTTTTTTCGCAGTAACAGTATTTTCACAAGAACAAGATCCTTTAATTCTTAGTTTTCAAGAGTATTTAGGGTTTGTGAAAAAACATCATCCTGTTGCAAAACAAGCGGAATTAACAATTAGTGTAGGAGAAGCAAACTTATTGAAGTCTCGTGGAGGTTTTGACCCTAAAATTGAAGTAGACTATGATCGAAAAGATTTTAAAGGTGATGAGTATTATGATTTACTCAATGCTACCTTTAAAGTACCTACCTGGTATGGAATAGAGTTAAAGGCAAATTTTGAAAGAAATGAAGGAATATTTTTAAATGAGGAGAGAACAGTTCCTGATGATGGATTGTATAGTGCTGGAATTTCGGTGCCTATTGCGCGTGGACTTTTAATTAATGAGAGAATGGCAGCACTCAAAAAAGCAAAGCTTTTTAGAGATCAAACCATGGCAGATAGAGATATTTTGGTAAACGAAATACTGTATGATGCCTCATTAGCATATTTTGATTGGTTACAGGCTTACGGTGAAAAAGAAATCTATCAAAACTTTTTAACGAATGCCCAAATGCGCTTTGAAGGAGTAAAGAAAAGTGCATTGGCTGGTGATAAAGCGATCATTGATACCGTAGAGGCTAAGATTACTGTACAAAATAGACAGCTAAGTTTAGAGCAAGCGAAAGTGAAATTGATGAAATCTGCACTACAACTATCTAATTATCTATGGATAGGAAATAATATTCCTGTAGAGCTACAACCAAATGTGATTCCTGATAATGATGTAGATTCTGTAATAGACCAAACTTTACAAATACAGCAAGCTATGGTGGCAGAGGTAGATTTAGTAAATCACCCCAAGCTACGATCATTAAACTATAAAATTGAAGGTTTAGAAGTAGATCGAAAACTAAAGGCAAATAAATTATTACCAAAAATCAATTTAGAATACAATTTTTTAACTGCGACACCAGAAGTTGCGAGTACTTTTAATAATGCAGATTACAAAGGAGGTGTAACCTTTGAGTTTCCACTTTTTTTACGAAAAGAAAGAGGGGATGTAAAATTGGCAAAATATAAAATACAGGATAGCCAATATGAGTTAGCAAGTGTGCAATTGCAGATCGAAAATAAGGTGAATGCAATTACGAATGAATTGGACTCCTTTAGTGCACAAAATAAACTTATCGCTGACATCGTAAGTGATTATACTACACTTTTGAAAGCGGAAGAGCGGAAGTTTAGTTTTGGTGAAAGTTCTTTATTTTTAATCAATTCTAGAGAAAGCAAACTGATCGATGCTGAGTTAAAACGAATTAAATTGCAGAATAAATATTTCAGTACTAAAGCAAAACTATTTAAGAATCTGGCGGTGAATCCAGAAAATTTATGATGCTATATTTTTAAAAGGGTATTCAGAAGACTGTCAGTTAGTTATCTCATATAGCTTATTTTTTACATAATTATAAGTCTTTTTATAACTGTATAAAAGGGAATATTCCCTATAATTGCAAAATGTATAAAAACGGKTATATTCCCCTATTTTTTAGAAAAGTAGGTATCTGTATTTTTAGCACAGGAAAACACCCCATACAGTAATTATTATAAAGAGTACTCGATATGTCGACCGCATTTTCTGTGATGGTTAAGCAAATTGTAAGTGAAAGTAGTACAGCGTCCATTCCCAATCCTGCTCGATCTGGATACTTTTGTGAACCCAGCCACTTTTTGTCCGAATTAATTCGATTTGTATCCATGATGCAAGTCATGAAAGTTGGTGTAGGTAGTGAAATTGCTTCTATAAAAAACGATTTAGAAATAGCCAATCAATCTCCTGTGATCACTAGATCCGATAATAGATTATACACTTTAATGGTAAAAGCTATTTATAGAATTCGGAGTATATGTGAGGCAGAAGGAGCTTCTGCAGAAAATGTAAAAGAAACAGAATTGGCCGAAACCTACGCATGGTCAGTAGCAGGTTGTAATTTATTCTTAGAATATTCAGAATCTATAGGATAGTTATTTAACATAATCATCTTATCTCTGTTCTTCTACTATTATTACTATATTTTATTCCTAATTGATGAAAAGAAGAAACATTTCTATTAGAGTGTCATAAAATATTTCAAATCTACTGAAACAATTTTAGCGCTAGCTCGTCATCTACACAAAGAGGTAGTTATGCTAAAAATCTCAAAACTAAGATCATATGCGTTGCGTGCTATGTATGCGCTTATCGCATTTGGTTTATTACTAACAATTTGGCCAGAAATTATAATCCCTGATCAAAGAGTAGCAGATCAGGATTCAGTAATTCAATCAATGTTGGGTGCGTTAGCTTTACTAGCATTAATGGGTATTAGATATCCTTTAAAAATGCTTCCAGTTCTTATCTTCGAACTAGTCTGGAAATTGATTTGGATAATAGGTTATGCACTTCCAGTTTATAATAACAGTGGTCTAGACGTATATGCCAAAGAAACATTTTTTGCTTGTATGATAGGAATCGTTTTGGTTCCTTTTGCAATTCCATGGCGATATGTTATTGAATATTATATAAAAGGAAAAAGTTAAAATAAACCCTTTTTCTATACTTGTAATTTAAATTATAGTTACCAATAATGAAAAAAGAAATTACACTTTCTAAATATGCTCGAATCGGAGGTATATTGTATCTGCTAATAATTATTCTTGGCGCATTTGGACAAATAGCAATTAGAGGATCTATAATAACAGAAGATGCTGTAACTACTTATCAAAACTTACTCGCCTCAGACACTTTATGGAGAATTGGTATTGTGGGTGATTTGTTAATGCATGCACTTGATATACCATTAATGATTATTTTATTTATGCTATTTAAAAGAGTGCATAAAAACCTTGCATTACTTGGTGTGTTATTCAATGTTATACAAACTGCCGTTTTGGTACTTAATAAAATGACACTAATCATTCCCTTAATTTTAATACACAATTCATCTTATGTCGATACATTTGGGCTATCTCAAATACAAGAATGGATATACTTATTAACGGATATACATGACTATGGTTTTGGTATTGGGTTGATATTTTTTGGTTTTGCCTGTCTTGTTTATGGGTACCTACTTTATCGATCAGCTTTTTTCCCAAAATTCTTAGGAGCATTAGTTGCCAATGCAGGATTATGCTACCTAATCAATAGTTTTGTTCTTATTTTGGCGCCTCAATATTCTGGGGATGTCTTTTTAATCCTTTTGTTTTCTCTTATTGGCGAACTGTCATTCTCACTGTGGCTATTGATTAAGGGAACAAAACAAGCTATTAATCCTGTTGAAATCAAATCATAGTAATTTGTATTTTTGATCAACCTGTTTTAATTACATAAAAAGATGAATCAAGAAGTTCTCTTAAGACCACTAGAATTATCAGATAAGTCAGTATTGGCGAAACTTGCTAATAACAAGAAAATATGGGATAATCTAAGAGATTATATACCTTTTCCATATAACGATGAAGACGCAGATTTTTTTATCAATCAAACGCAGCAAGAAAACCCACAACAAAACTTTGCTATCACTTTCAATGGAGAACTTTGTGGTGTTATTGGAGTGATTTTGCAACAAGACGTTTACAGAAAATCTGCTGAGATTGGCTATTGGATAGGAGAACCTTTCTGGGGAAATGGAATTGCCTCTCAAGCTGTTCGTTTAATAACAGAATATGGATTTAATTCACTAGACCTTCAAAGAATCTATGCAGGTATTTTCGAATTTAATATAGCATCTATGAAAGTACTTGAAAAAAACGGATTTGAAGAAGAGGGGATATTTAAAAATGCAATTTTTAAAAACGGGAAATTGTATAATGAACATAGGTTTTATAGACTAAAATCAATATAATTTTAAATCTCAACCAGTTTTTAATGTTGCAATAAACCTAGAATTTAGAGGATATGATCTATCTCACTATGTTAATTTTTGTAAAACAAGGAAAAGAAAGTATTTTTCATGAGTTCGAAGATTTAGCAATCCCATTATTACAAGAATATAATGGAAAGTTGATTTACAGGATAAGACCTACAAAAGATGTATATATTTCTTATGAAGAAGAATTGCCTTACGAAATTCATTTTTTATCCTTTGAATCAGAAGAAGACTTTGTAAGTTTTGCAAACGATAAGCGTAGAAAGGATTTTTTACATCTCAAAGAAGCTTCTATTCAATCTAGTTTTTTAGTAAAAGGAAAGAAATTATAACAATGTTATAAAATATTCTAATCAATAAAAGTTACGCTGTTAATTTGCCCATTTTTTATTTCATATATCGCAACTGCATTGATTGTTCTTCCTGCATTAACTTGAACTATTTCGCGATCGATAACAATTGCTCCCATTACGATACGTTTTTTTATGCTGCAATGTAAACTAGGTGTGTTTTTGAAAAGGGTATCATAGGTTAATGTAAGTTCGTTTTTACTTGACATTTTTAATCTATCTGGAAAATCATATACTTGGATATCTTTGGTGTAGGTGTTTATAAAAGCATTAATGTTACGTGAATTATAGGCTGCTAATTGTTTGTCAACAATAACCGTTGGATTTGAATTCTTAGTATCCTTACCTAATAGAATTGTCATTGATTTTATCTTACCTTTCTTAAATTTGTAAAAAACAATACGCTCAGTATTTTCAGAAGCAGTTTTTAAAAGTTCTTTGTCTATGATCACTCCATTAAAAATCATACGGTCTAAAAGCTTGATATTTAGGGTTTCATTTTCCGAAAATATATTTTGATAATAATCGCTTATTTCTTGAGTACCTTTTGCTATTTTTTTTCTTGGAAACATTGAAATAGTGGCTTTTTCATGAAATAAATTATTCATGATTGTTAGCTCTTTGGTCATAAAAGCTGTATGTTTTTCTTCCAAGGTAGCAAGTATCATTTCTTTTTGAGCTGTTAGTTTATTGCAAACAGTGATAAGTAATAATAGTAGATAAATAGAATTTTTCATGAATTACTTTTAGAGATGATTGTATATATAAATACTGATGAACAATAAAGTTAAATTTTTAATTCGATAAGAAAAATAAACATTTACTCTTAATATCAAATTAGGAACAAAGGTAGTTTCACGATAAAAGACAGTGTTTATGATTATAAAAATCATCTGAAATAAAATTAAGGCTGAATTTTTTGAGTTACCATAGAATCCAGCCTTGCTTGGTAAAATTTATGAAATCAAAATTTAATAGGAATCACTAATGATCTTTTTTACTTTAATTACTTTATTAGTTGGGCTTAATAACCTCAGAAAATAAATACCTCTAGGTAGGTTTGTAGCAAAATTGATATTGTTAGAAGAGTTTACTATAGGTTTGCTAAAAACTTCTCTACCATGAACATCTATGATTTGTATCTTGGTAATTTCAGTATTGTTTTTTGGTAATTCAATTGTTAAGTGTTTAGTAAATGGATTAGGATAGACAGACACATTTGTAAGTTCATCAAATCTTGTTCTGTTGGATAAACTTTGAGTAGTACCAGAACAAATTATTTCAAACTCCCTAATAGAAGACCAATTTCCTGTATATCCAGAAGCGCCAGTAATAGTTAACTTTACATATCGTACTGATTGTGGGGAAAAACTTCTATGGATTACGGAGCCACCAGATGTGTTGTTAGAAGCATCGGTCAACACAAAAAAGCCTGAAGTAGGAGAGATGCTAGAACCTTCCACAATAAACTGATATGCTCTGTTATTATAGG
>NZ_WEKL01000059.1 GCF_019295435.1 Aquimarina litoralis | reverse complement strand
ACCATTAAAAACCCTGAAGCCGCCATCAAATTTGCTCTAAAATCGGGAGAAGAAGAACGAGAAATTACAATTTTTGGAGGACCTGGATATATGAATCCTTTTCAGACAATCATTATTAATGGAATCCACTTAAGTATTCGATACGGTTCTAAACCTATACAACTCCCCTTTTCAGTTTATCTTAAAGACTTCATCCTTGAACGTTATCCAGGATCTGACAGTCCTTCTGCTTTTTATAGTGATTTGGAAATACAAGAGAAAAACAACTTCTTTAATTACACGATTTTTATGAATAATGTCTTAAATCATAAAGGTTATAGATTTTTTCAATCAGCATATTTACCTGATGAAAGCGGAACTATTCTATCTGTCAATCGAGACTACTGGGGAACATTGATCACCTATATTGGCTATGGACTATTAGGATTAGGGATGTTATTAAGCCTGTACTGGAAAACTTCTCATTTCGGATTCATTTTAAAATTATTACGTGAAAGATAAGCTCCTATATAGCATGTTGTTGTTTTTGTTTATAACTGTAATTCCTACATGCGGACAACAGCTACACAACTTAGAAAATTACAAGTTGATAGAACGTCAACTTATTACCAAAACACATGCTCAAAAAATTGCAAAGGTTCAGGTTCAGGATTTTCAAGGAAGAATTAAACCAATTAGTACTTTATCCTTGGAATTACTAAGAAAAATACATGGCAGAAGTAGCTTTAAGTACACCGATCAGTATGGTCAAAAAAAACAACTATCTCCTACTCAGGTATTCATGGGGATGCAATACAAACCAGACTCTTGGCAATTATTAGAGTTTATAAAAATTGAAAAAAAAACAATAAACGAACTAAAAAAAGTATTAAAAATAAATAGTTCTGGCTATAGTAGCGCATCACAGTTTTTCGATTTTCAAGGAAACTACAAACTAAAGAAGCTAGTTAATAAAGCATATTCTAAAGCTCCGGGAAAAAGAAATGCTTTTGACAAGGACATCATTAAAATAGATGAACGTATTAATATAGTTTGGGGAGTTTTCAACGGTCAATTCCTTAAGATCTTCCCGAAAAAAAATGATCCTAATCAAAAGTGGTACTGCCCTATTGATTCGGATGCTGATTTTAAAGGAGATGAAGAGCTTTTCTTTAACAAGATAATACCTACCTATTTTGAAGACATCACTTCAGCGATTCAAACTAAAGATTGGACAACACCAGACACAACCTTAGAACTCATTAAAAACTTTCAAAAAAGCAATAGCTCCTCTATTTTACTATCGGAAACCAAAATAAATACAGAAATTTGGTTTAACAACAATCCGGTTTTTTTATGGTGTCTCATAGGTTATTCTTTGTTCGGAACTACTTTACTCCTCTTAAGTTTTTGGCACATATTCAAATACAAAAATTTGATTCTAAAGAAAATCATAAAAACAACACTATTTTTAGTATTCGTTATTTTCATTTTACATGGTATCGGAATCATAATCAGATGGTATATTTCGGGACACGCCCCTTGGAGCAATGGGTATGAGGCTACTATATTCATTGCATGGATAGGAATGCTTGCTGGTTTTATTTTTCAAAAAAACAGCTCTTTTGCTACAGCAGCTTCTTCAATTCTAGCAATTTGCCTTATCGGAATCGCTCATGGAAGTTTAATGAATCCAGAAATTACTAATTTGGTTCCTGTATTAAAATCATATTGGCTTTTAATACATGTTGCTATTATTACCGCCAGCTATGGTTTTCTTGCCCTAGGATCATTGCTATCCTTAATTACACTAATACTAATGTGTTTTCAGACATTCTCCAATTCTTCTGAAACTGAAAAAACAATTATCAAATTAACAAACATTAATCAACTTACTAGTACTATAGGCCTCTATATGCTAACAATAGGAACTTTTTTAGGAGGTATCTGGGCGAATGAATCTTGGGGAAGATACTGGGGTTGGGATCCAAAAGAAACTTGGGCTCTAATCAGTATTGTCATATACTCATTTGTACTACATATTAGGATTATATTTCATAAAAACTACTTATACATATACAATGTCTGCAATTTATTTGCTCTTGGAAGTTTAATCATGACTTTTTTTGGGGTAAACTATTACTTATCTGGATTACATTCTTATGCTAAAGGAGATCCTTTTCCAATTCCAAATTGGATTTATATTATCATCCCAATAACTTTAGTCATTTCAATAATTCCATTGTTTAAAAACAAAATAATATTTCCAAGAATCAAAAAAGCCGGTTATGACTTCTCATAACCGGCAACACAAGAAACACTTAAAGCTACTAGATCTTTAAGGTTTCAAACACTAAATTTTGTGGATATAATCCAAATATCTTTTTAAAAGTTCAGGACACAACCTAAGAGGTTGTATTTTTTTTACTTTGTTTTGTTTTTCTATTAATCAAAAAATAAACTCTGATTATGCAAATATCAGTTTAAATATACCAATATTACACAAACAGAGCTTAAAATTTAATCTTTTTTATAAAAATTATAAACTATAACGTTTTCAATTTACGCTGCTTTTTCAATTCTTCTAAGCAAACCGATTTCTATATATTCAGTTATTTTATCAGCCTTTTCAATTTTCTTAGTATCTATTGGCATCCAACCATCAATTTTAATCATATCGTTTGGATTACTACTAAAGAACATTTCATATTCATAATCTTCAGAATCACCTGGAAGACCATACACATGAGGACTATTCTTTACTTTATCAGTAATTCTATTTTTTACAATCTCAATTTTGGAAGCAAAATTTAAATTTTCTGTATCGCCATTTACTTCAACATCTAAAAATTCAGTTATAGCTTCAGTGATTAATTCATTTACATTCATAAGTCATTTTTTTTGGGTTCATATTTACATTTATAGTTTACATTGAATTTCAGTGTACACAAATTGCACTTTATCAATTAACTCAATGAACTACCTATCTTTCTTAATAGACCAATTTCTATATATTCGTTTATTTTATCAGCCTTTTCAATTCTATCTGTATCGATTGGAATCCAACCATCAATTTTAATCATGTCATTTGGATTACTACTAAAAAACATCTCATATTCGTATCCTTTCATTCCATTTACCATACCGTAAGAATCAGGACTGTTTTTAACCTTATTAGTAATACGTTTCTTTACAATTTCTATTTTAGAAGAAAAATCCAGATTTCCAGTATCTCTATGCACTTCTACATCTAAAAATTCTGTAATCGATACCGTAATTAACTCTTCAATATTCATATTTCTCTTTTATTTTACGAAAAAATTATTTAACCCCTATTTTTTTAGGGTTATTTTAAATTAAAAGTGGTTTTTATCATTCATACCCCCTTAAAAACAATACAAATCTATGTATAAAACAAATAAAAAAACAAATTGACCCTAAAAAATTAAGGGTTTATGTTGAATAATTACATTTTAATAAAAAAAAGCTATCATAAATTATCTTTTTTACAATCTTACATAGAAAAAATCAGGAGTTATAAAGACGCCACAAAGAATAAAATTGATTATTTAGATCAAAAATGATCAGAAACAATACAAAAACACCTCGCATAATGCCAACTTTAGACACTATGCGAGGTATTCAAACTAACGATTATTTTATGCTAACTTCCTAAAAAGTTTAATGCTCTAAGAAATCAATCAAATGTTCTCTATATTTATAATAATCTGGATGCTCCAAAACATCTTTTCTTAAACGAGGTCTTTCAAAATCTATTTCTAAAATATCTCCTACTTTTGCTCTTGGCCCGCTAGTCATCATAATTACTCGGTCTGCCAGAAAAATAGATTCGTCAACATCATGTGTAATCATTATGGCAGTAATTTTTTCCTGATTCCATACTTCAATAAGCACATCTTGTAACTCTCCACGTGTAAGAGAATCCAGCATCCCAAAAGGCTCATCTAATAACAAAACCTTAGGTTTTAAAGCAAATGCTCTGGCAATTCCAACTCTTTGCTGCATCCCTTGTGAAAGTTCTTTTGCCTTTTTATACATAGCATCCTCAAGCCCTACTTTAGACAAGTAATACTTTACAATATCATCCCTATCCTTTTTAGTTCCGTGTGCAAAAACCTGCTTAACTCCTAACATTACATTATCATAAGCAGTCATCCATGGTAATAAACTAGGTGATTGGAATATCACACCTCTATCTGGCCCTGGTCCTCTTACCGTTTCATTATTCGCTATGATTGTACCTCTAGAAATAGGATTTAGACCAGCTATCATAGTAAGCAACGTAGACTTTCCACAACCAGAATGACCGATGATAGATATAAACTCTTCGTGTTTTACTTTTAAATCTAGATCATCTAAAACTACATAATCTCCTTTTGGCGTAGGATAAATTTTAGTAAGTTGAGAAATATCTAACATGTATTTATCCTCAAACAAACCATTATCCGATCTTCTTATTCCCTTCTGTTCTAATGTCTCCATAATTCGTTTGTTTTTTAACTAAAA
Source organism: Aquimarina litoralis (assembly GCF_019295435.1). Taxonomy (GTDB): domain Bacteria; phylum Bacteroidota; class Bacteroidia; order Flavobacteriales; family Flavobacteriaceae; genus Aquimarina; species Aquimarina litoralis_A. The sequence goes on along the minus strand of NZ_WEKL01000059.1, from coordinate 22,301 downwards.
CTTAATCTTCTAAAAGGCGTTGGCTTGATTACCGGCTTAATATCAGGTAACGTATAGTCATTACTTTTCTTTGAAGCTCTTTGTTCTCCGATTTGGATCAGATACTCCATAATTCCATTTCGCAGTTTTTTATACTCCTCATTATGATTAAGAGCAGTTTTATTTCTTGGTCGCTCTAGATTTATTTTATACTCAGGTCCTAAAGTAGCCTTGGGACCTGGTTTTAATGGTATTATTCTATCAGCCATGAGTATACCTTCATCTACATCATTTGTAATAAGCAAGGCTGTTTTTTTATCTTTATTCCAGATATTAAGGATTTCTTTTTGCAAATTACCTCTAGTTAAAGCATCCAATGCACTTAATGGTTCATCCATTAAAATAACATCAGGGCTCATAGACAAAGCTCTGGTTACAGATACTCGTTGTCTCATTCCTCCAGAAAGTTCTTTTGGCAATTTTCCAATAGCTGGCGAAAGATTTACCATTTCTACATATTCTTCCACCCTTTTATTACGATCCTTTTTAGTCATTTTTTTAAACGCCTCTTTAACCGCCATTCCAACGTTATTTCTAACATTTAACCATGGCAATAACGAATAATTCTGAAAAATCACACCACGTTCGTGACTAGGTCCTGTAACAGGTTTTCCTTTAAACAAAACCTCTCCTTCATCTGGCATCAACAGACCAGATATCAGATTAATCAATGTTGTTTTTCCACTGCCAGTAAAACCTACAATCGCTACAAATTCACCTTCCTCAATCTCTAAATTAATATTAGATAATACCTCTGTTCTATCTTTTCCTGTTCCAAAAGACTTGGAAACGTTTCTTAATTCTATGTATGCCATAACTTGTTTTTTTTTAAGCCGCAGCTTCTTCAGTAAAGGTTACAAACTTTTGAACAGTAAACATTAATCTATCCAATAAAAAACCGATAATTCCAATCACAAACATTGCCGCTATAATTTTAGCATTCGAATCATTAGCTCCATTCTGAAATTCTTCCCAAACAAAAGTTCCTAAACCAGGACTTTGAGAAAGTAATTCAATTGCAATTAAAACCATCCAAGCAACAGAAACTGTAATTCTAAGACCTGTAAAAATTAACGGAAATGATGATGGCAAAACTATTTTAAATACTTTTTGACCTACGCCTAAGTTCAGAACTTTAGCAACATTGATATAATCTTTATCTACTGTCGAAACTCCTAAAGTTGTATTTACTAATGTAGCCCACATTGCACATAAACCTACAGCAATAAAAGAGATAATAAAAGACACATCTCCGTTATAGCTAAGTGTCATAGTTTTTACAATCATATACACTAATAAAAACCAAACAACAGGTGAAACCGGTTTGAATATTTGGATTAACCAATTAAAAGAAGATCGCAAAGTACTACTTAAGCCTAATATAATTCCAACAGGAACCGCTAAGAAAAGTGCTAAAAAGAAACCAGCAAAAACAGTTTTCAAACTAGTAAAGATCTGATCCACAAATGATGGTCTACCTGTATATGTTATTGGCTCTAAACCTTGTTCTTCACGCTTCGCATTAGTAGCAGCTACTTTTTCTTTAAAAGCAGCTTTTTTAGCCGTAATACTTCTGTGATCTGCCAACAATGTTTTAAATGCTGCTAAAACAGCTCCTGGAGAAGGCAACGAATTAATTGAAGATTCTCCTGTTTCAATTCTTTTAAGCTCAAGAGCTACTCCTGCATCTCCTGATGCTTCTTTTGCTCTTTCTATTTTAAAATCTTTCTCAACATTATACAAATAACTAGCTCCTGCATGCCATAAAACCAAAAACAAACCTACCGACAAAACAGGTAAGAAAACTTTTTTTAGTAAAGCAATTAAATTCTTCTTAGTCTCTTCTCCTGCAGCTAATCTAATCGCAGGTTCAAAAAACCCTAATCCTACAAAATTCAAAATATGAATAGATCTATCTTTCATGTCATTTAATTTATTGCTCCCCAACTACTATCTCCAAATTATGTTTTGTGTCAGAGAATATTTGATTGTTTTGTTATTCAACTTACTTTTATTTCTCTATACTTGAAACACCTTCGACATTTTCTTTATTTCCAATTCCGAAACTATTGATATACCCAATAGGATCTTTAGCATCAAACTTATTTCCATCAATAAAATCAGTAGTTGCCGGCTTATAACCATCTGTTTTTGGTAGTTCAGAAGCTTCTAAATGTCCATCTGCAACTAACAAGTTTGCTGCTTTAGTCCAAATATCTGGACGATAAATATCTTTGATTGTCTTCTCATACCATTCTGCAGGCTTACTTTCTGGAATCTGCCCCCAACGTCTCATTTGAGTTAAAAACCATATACCATCAGAATAGAATGGATATGTTGCATCATATCTATAGAATACATTAAAATCAGGCATCTCTCTCTTATCTCCTTTTTCAAACTCAAATGTTCCAGTCATAGAATTTGCTAATACAGCTTCGTCTGCTCCAACATATTCTGGCATTGATAATATTTTTACTGCCTCTGCACGATTTCCTGGAGTATCTAACCATTTACCAGCTCTTATTAGTGCTTTAGTAACTGCTGTGGCTGTATTAGGGTATTGCTCCACGAATTTTTTAGTCATTACAAATACTTTTTCTGGGTTGTTTTTCCAGATATCATAATTAGTAGTTACGGGAACACCGATACCTTTAAATACTGCTTGTTGATTCCATGGCTCACCTACGCAATACCCATATATCGTTCCTGCTTCTAGTGTTGCTGGCATTTGCGGTGGTGGTGTTACTGATAAAAGCACCTCAGCATCAATTTGTCCTTGAATATTATCTTTAGAATACATTCCAGGATTAATTCCTGCAGCAGCTAACCAATAACGTATTTCATAATTATGAGTTGAAACTGGAAATACCATTCCCATCTTAAAGGCTTTACCTTCATTTTTGTAAGATTCAATCACTGGCTTTAACGCTTCAGCAGAAATAGGATGTATAGGCTTACCATCTTCACCTTTTGGAACATTTGGTTTCATTTTAGACCAAACATCATTGGATACTGTAATTCCATTACCATTTAAATCCATAGAGAAAGGTGTTACCAATTCAGCTTGTCTCCCAAAACCAGCTCCAGCAGCAATAGGTTGACCTGCTAACATATGAGAACCATCTAATTGACCATCAATAACTCTATCCAATACATTTTTCCAATTAGACTGCGCTTCTACCGAAACAAAAAGACCTTCGTCCTCAAAAAAACCTTTTTCCTTTGCAATCGCAAGAGGCGCCATATCTGTTAACTTAATAAAACCAAAAGTTAACTGAGGTTTCTCAATGGTTAGTTTTGAAGACTCCTCTTTTACTTCCGTTTCACTTGAAGCAATTTCTTTCTTCTTTTCTCCTCCGCAGGACAACATAACCAAAGCAGTTAAGAAAATCCCTATTTTAAAATTCATTGTTTTCATAATTTGATTTTTGAAAATTCAGCTAATAGAATACAACAAAATTAAGTATAAATACTTACTAAAAAAGTTTTGAAACAAAAAAATACGTATTTTTAGTATTAATTACGTATTTAATAATTTAGCATCTTCTAGATTGAATTATTGATAAAAGGAATGGGTGAAAATTGTAAATATCATTCAGATTTAAAACATACAATTCACAATGTTTTGATAATCAATATTTTAACTGTATTGCAGTATTTTTAATACGGTTTATCCTTAATTGAGCATATTCTATTTTCTACCAAAAAAAACTACGTACTAAATATTTGGTTTTCTCAAAAAAAAATAAGTATTTTCGTACTAAATTTCCTCAAACCGTAAACAATTTTCTTCGTAATTGTGCAATACAATTTGACCCAAGATCATACCATATTATAGCACAACAATGTATAATTTCATTAAAAAAATTATTTATGAAAAAAAGAACAACTAAAACCTTGCTAGCTATTTTTGTTATGTTTTTCACATATACTTACGTAAGCGCGCAATCCAATAGTTTTGGTTCTATTACCTACGCCAAAGCGATAAACGTATCTGGAAAACAACGAATGCTTTCGCAGAAAATCTCGAAAGCTTATTTATTAATGGCAAAAGGAATCAACGATCCTTCTATAAAAAAAGAACTAAACTCTAGTAAGTTTATATTTGAAAAACAGCTTCAAATTTTAACCAAAAACGCTAGCAGTTCTTCTACTAAACTATCGCTTAAAAAAGTACAAACCTTATGGAATGATTTTAAATCAATTATTTCAAGTACTCCAGATGTACAAAACTCCCTACGTATAGTAAAAACAAATACAAACTTATTAAAAGCTTGTAATGATGTTGTAATCAGTATAGAAAATAGTTACAACTATAACAATCAATTTTTCCAGAATAAAAACAAGGATTTCGCTAAAACCATAAACATTTCTGGTCGACAGCGTATGCTATCACAAAGACTATGTCTTTACTATACGGCAGCTACCATGTTTCAAGGAGAAGGGCCTGAATTTAAAAAAATACTAAGCGAAACTTATCAGAAATTTGATACTACTATTGGAGAATTATTGATTAGCAGCTATAACAGTACTGAGATTGAGGAAGAATTAGGAGTAGTTATGTCTTATTGGGAAAAATTTCAAACCAACCAAAGAGGTCTATTAAATGGCGAATTCCCTTTAGAAGAGATGTTTACCACTACAAATCAACTAACAAAATCATTTAATAAAATAACCGGCTTATATGAAGGTATCGCTAACAACTAATATTGTTTTATAATTTAAAAAATATACTAAAAGTCAGGGAATCATATTGTATTCTCTGGCTTTTTTACTTAATTCTAATACATTTTTAACCCCCATTTTTTTCATTAAATTAAAGCGATGAACCTCTGTTGTTCTTTTACTAATATTTAATTCTAAAGCAATATCTTTATTAGTCATACCAGAAACTGCTAGTTTCAGGATTTGATTTTCTCTTTTTGTAAGATCAAAAGGATTACCCTTTTCCTTTTTGACTTGTGGTTCTTGTTGTATTTCTCTTTCTCCTAGTTTACTTTCTCCTGATCTATTTAAAAGATTTTTAACCAAAATAGATGACACATCACCACTAAAATACTTATTACCTTTACTAACAGTAGATAATGCTTTTAAAAACTCTTCTTTACCTGCATCTTTTAACAAATAACCATCAGCACCTGCGTTTATTGATTGTAATATATACTCATCAGAATCATGCATGGATAACATAATAGACTTTGAAGACACAGCCAACTCTGTTAACCTTTCCACTGTCTCTATACCAGACATCTCAGGCATCCTTATATCACATATTACAATATCTGGTTGTAAGGATTGCACTAAATCAATAGCATCTCTACCATTAGAAGCTTCTCCAATAACTTGATACTGCTGTTCCTCTTCCAAAAGAGAGCGAATTCCATCTCTTACCAAAAAGTGATCGTCTACTAATACAATACTTACCATATATTTTTTAAAATACTTAATTTATACTTACGTAATTAAACTGTCAAAAAGCCTTCTTTTACTCAAAGATATGAATAATTCAAAAATCACTTCCTGAAATTGACAATCTGCGAAATAAAAATACGTATTTTTATCTAAAAAACACAATAAATATAAGTATTAATACTTAGTTTTGAAATGTTCAATTAATATATCAGCTAATAGGATTAATTGAAAAGAAGATAATCATATGGGACCATTCTATGCTCTCATATCAAACAAAATTTTAAGTAATGAAAAATAGGTTACATTTATTGATACTACTATTCGTAGTAGTATTTAACGTAAACGGACAAGAACTAAGTATAGATGCTATGGTTCGCCCTCGTTTCGAATATCGTCATGGTTTTCAAGATGTTGCACCTGAAGATGTGGAAGGGTCTGCATTCGTATCGCAACGCTCCGCATTACTCGTAAAGTATAGCAGCACAAAAATTACTACTTTTTTAGATTTACAAAGCACTAGTGTATGGGGAGATAGGCCTCAACTTTCGACCGCAGTTGATCAAGGAAATGGTGGGTTTAGAGTTAACCGTGCATGGGCCTCAATTTCTTTTGGTGGTGGATGGTCAACTAAAGTTGGACGTCAATTCTTAAGTTATGATGACCAACGTATTTTAGGTGCTCTAGGATGGGCCGATCAACAAAGAACTCATGATGCAGCCTTGATACGTTATAAAAACTCTAGTCTAAAATTAGATGTTGGTTTTGCATTTAATCAGAACGGAATTAGCAATTTTGGCAATGTTTTCCAACCATCAGGTGCTGGACAACCTGTGTTTCAGTACAAATCGTTGCAGTTTCTACACTTAAACAATAAATTCAGTGAATCATTTTCAGGAAGTTTTCTTTTCCTAAATAATCAGTTTCAAGCTCTTGATGGAACTGGAGCTGCTATAGATCGGTTTATTTCTAGGCATACTACTGGGGTTTATAGTAAATACAAAAAAGGTGCTTTCGGTTTAGATGGTAGCTTTTACTATCAATTTGGTGATTTTACAGAAACAGTAAGTATTGGCGCTTACCAAGCGATGCTGAATCTTACATATAAACCAGGTAAAACCTTATTTGGTATCGGGGCTGAAATTTTAAGCGGTAACGATCCTGATACTGCAGATAAAACGGAAGCTTTTTTCCCACTTTTCGGAACTAATCATAAGTTCAACGGTTTTCAGGACTTCTTTTATGTAGGTCGTCATGCGAACAATGGTGGATTATTAGATTTAAATGCTAAAGCTGTATTTAAGCTTGCTGAAAAGTCAACATTACTAACAAAAGTACATTACTTTTCTGGTTTAGAAGACGCAGCGTTTAATGGAGCTTCATATGAATCCGGTGCATATGGCACTGCAGTTGATTTAGTTTTTACTCAAAAAATCACTCCATACGCTAAATTGAATGTAGGGTATTCTCAATCTTTTCTTAATGACGACTTTGCAAATGCAAGAGCAGGTGGAGAAGCAGACAGTATACAAAATTGGGGATGGGTTATGTTAACCGTAAATCCAAATTTATTTAAATGGAAAAAACCATAAGAATAATAATTCTCAATATTCACTTTAGTATTGAGTTATTCACTAAAACCTGCGAAATGATTTTTGCAGGTTTTTTTATGGATTATTTCGAAATTCTCAATTTCAACTACTTATAATTACGTAATTCTTATTAATAAAATACGTATTAATACTTAATTTTGAACTTTAAATACGTAACTAATGAAGAAGGTAGTAGTAATAGGTAACGGAATGGTAGGTTATAAGTTTTGTGAAAAATTTGCAGCCTCAGAAAAATTTAATGACTATAAGCTAATTGTATTCGGAGAAGAACCAAGGCGAGCTTATGATAGAGTGCATTTAAGCGAATTCTATGATGGAAAGACAGCAGAAGATTTGAGTATGTCAACTGCCACTTGGTATGAAGAAAATAATATTGATCTGCATATTTCCGAAATGATTACGGAAATTAATAGAGAGCAAAAAACAGTTGCTAATCATCGTGGTGATACCTATTCTTATGACTATTTAGTTTTAGCTACAGGATCTTCTGCCTTTGTCCCACCTATAGAGGGAGTTGACAAGGAAGGGGTTTTCGTATACCGAACTATTGAAGATTTAGAAGCCACTGAGGCTTATGCTAAAAAGTTAAAGACTCAAGGAAAAACACAAGCTGCAGTTCTTGGAGGAGGTTTATTAGGTTTGGAAGCTGCAAATGCTGTAAAGAATCTAGGACTTAACGCGCATGTTGTAGAGTTTGCACCAAGACTGATGCCAAGACAATTAGATAAAGGTGCAAGTGATATGTTACAAGCCAAAATTGAAAGTTTAGGCTTACAAGTGCATTTATCTAAACAAACAAAGTTTATACAAGGAGCAAAAGCTATCGAAGGATTGCAGTATATAGATGATACTGAATTAAAGGTCGATATGTTAGTGGTTTCTGCTGGTATAAGACCACGAGATGAAGTTGCTAGAGAAGCTGGCTTAGAAGTAGGAACTCGAGGAGGTATTTTGGTTAATCAAAAAATGCAAACTTCTGATGAGCATATATATGCTATTGGAGAGTGTGCATTACTGAATAGTATGATCTATGGTTTGGTTGCTCCTGGTTATGATATGGCCGAAGTAGCTGTTAATCAAATAACCGGTGGTAATAATGAAATGCCAGAGTATATTGATATGTCAACGCAATTAAAATTAATTGGTACAGAAGTAGCTAGTTTTGGTGATGCGCTAAACGAAGCCAAAAAAGAAGTTGACGAGATTATCTACGAAAACAAGCGTAAAGGTGTCTATAAAAAAATCAACGTGTCCAAAGACGGCACAAAATTATTAGGAGGAATTTTAGTTGGTGACTCATCTGATTATAACTCCTTATTTCAAATATATATTAATGGAATGAAACTTCCTGAAGAACCGGAAGATCTAATTCTTGGAAGCAGAGGAGGCGATGGCGATGGTTTGCTTGGAGATGTTATGGACTTACCTGATAGTGCACAAATTTGTTCTTGTGAAAGTGTTACTAAAGGGCAAATTTGTGGAGCTATTGAAAGCGGAGAAGCTAATGATCTGGGGGATGTGATATCTTGCACTAAAGCCGGTACTGGATGTGGTGGTTGCAAACCAATGGTAAAAGATTTGGTAAATGCCACATTAAAATCATTAGGAAAAGAAGTAAAAGATATTATTTGTGAGCATTTTGATTACAACCGACAAGAACTTTATGACATCATTAAAGTAAAAGGATATAGAACTTATGATGAAGTTCTAGATGCATACGGTAACGGTGATGGATGTGAAGTGTGTAAACCGGTAATAGCTTCCATCTTAGCAAGCTTATACGCAGATACGGCAAATGAAGAAATAGCAATTCAGGATTCTAATGATCGTTTCTTAGCAAATATCCAACGAAATGGGACATATTCTGTAGTTCCAAGAATTCCAGGAGGTGAAATAACTCCAGAAAAACTAATCGTTCTTGGTCAAGTAGGAAAAAAATATGATTTATACACCAAAATAACAGGAGGACAACGAGTTGACTTTTTTGGTGCTCGATTAGATCAATTACCATTGATATGGAAAGATCTAATTGATCATGGTTTTGAAAGTGGACATGCGTATGGGAAATCACTTAGAACTGTAAAAAGTTGCGTGGGATCTACCTGGTGTAGATACGGAATGGATGAAAGTGTGAGTTTTGCCATTGAATTAGAAGAAAGGTATAAAGGATTGCGTTCGCCACATAAAATTAAAGGAGGTGTATCCGGCTGTATTCGTGAATGTGCAGAAGCAAGATGTAAAGACTTTGGTGTTATTGCGGTAGAAGGAGGATGGAATTTGTATGTATGTGGAAATGGTGGTGCTAATCCTAGACACGCTGAATTATTAGCGGAACAAATAGATAATGAAACTGTAATTAAATACATAGATAGATTCCTAATGTATTATATAAGAACTGCTGCTCCATTAGAAAGAACAGCAAAATGGTTGGATAATCTAGAAGGTGGTATCGAATACCTAAAAGAAGTTGTTGTAAACGATAAATTACAGCTAGCTGAAGAATTAGAAAAAGAAATGGAAAAGTTGGTTGACTCATTCCAATGTGAATGGACTCAGGCAATACAGGATGAGGAAATAATGAAACGTTTTAATCATTTTGTAAATAGTGATGAATCTGATGACAATCTAGTATTCGTGCCACTAAGAGATCAAAAAATGCCTCAACAATGGAAATAAGGACTCCATAGTTTGGTCTAACAAAGTATTAAAAATAGTAAGTATGGAAGAAATTTTAGAAGTATATAAAACTACCACTGTAGAGAATGTAAAAGTATGGTTTGAAGCTGCAAAAGTGGAAGATTTTCCAAAAAACGGTGGAGCGTGCATTAAATATAAAGAAAAGCAAATAGCTGTTTTTAATTTTGAGAGAAAAAATGCTTGGTATGCCTGTCAAAATATTTGTCCTCACAAAATGGAGATGGTTCTCAGTAGAGGGATGATAGGCGACCAAGCAGGAATTCCCAAAGTTGCCTGCCCTATGCATAAAAAAACATTTTCTTTAGAAAGTGGTGAAAATCTAAATGGAGATTTAGCTCCTATAGCAACATACCCTGTAAAAATTGAAAATGGTGCCGTCTTTATTGGCTTTGAAGAATAATAGATATTAGTTATAAAAGCCTTACATTAGCAAGTATTCTAATAATAGTTTACTTTTATGCCAACCACAAGATTAGACCAAGCATTCTCAATTATTGATGAATTAAATGCTAAAGATCCGAATACAGAAAATGTTAATGGAGAATTTATAGCTAAGGAATTGATTTATGGACAACGAATGAGTGCAACGCTTTCTCAATTCGTAAAAGAACCTTCTGAGGCGTTGCAAATAGCAGCTAGAGCACAACATATCTGTAGGTGGGAAATCCCTCGTGATCAATATCCAATGGATCGAATTGGTTATTTAAAGTGGCGAGAAGAACTTAAAAAATTTCATGCTGCTAAGGCTTCAGAAATTATGTTAAATGTCGGATATGATCAAGAAACTATGGATCGAGTTTCTTTTTTAATACAAAAAAAGAAGCTTAAGAAAGATGAAGGTACCCAAGTTTTAGAAGATGTTATATGTCTAGTATTTTTAGAATTCTATTATGCAGATTTTTTTGAAAAACATTCTTCAGAAAAAGTAATAGATATATTGCAAAAAACTTGGAGAAAAATGTCTAAAAAAGGTCAAGAAGCAGCCTTAAAATTATCATTTTCCGAAAATGGATTAAAATTGATTCAACAAGCGATCGGTTAATTTTGTTGTATTGAATAAATTAGAGTCATTAGATCTTCAAACATTTAATCGCCTAAGTAAAATTTATATTATTGCTCTAGGCGCAATTGCTCTTTTTACTATTGGAGGGCAGTTTTTTATTCAACGATATCTTAATTCTCAAATTGATGATTCTAAAATTATAAATATTTCTGGTAGACAACGAATGCTAAGTCAGAAACTTACCAAAGAGTTGTTGTTACTTAGTAATACTACAAATGCCACCGCTAAAAAAAGATATCTCAATGATCTCGAGGCTACAATAAATCTCTGGAAAACATCTCATGAAAGACTAAGAAGATATAATGATTCTATTCCAAAAGGGAAAAATGACAGCACCGAAATAAAGCGAATGTTTTTAGTGTTACAGCCCTATTTCGAGACCATTTATGAAAACAGTATCCAAATAATAGCGTTGGCTAAAAATGATTCGACACATGATGAAGTCTTAACCCCATATCTAAACAATGTTATCTTTAATGAGCCTCTTTTTCTGAAACAAATGGATGCTATCGTATTTAGATATGAAAAAGATGCTCAGGAAAAGATTTCAAGTCTTAAGAGAATTGAATATGTACTCTTCGGATTAATTATTTTAATCCTAATTTTCGAGTTCTTCTTATTGTTCAGACCTGTGGCGTTAAGTATTAAAAAGACCATCTTTGATCTTTTGATATCTCAAAAAGATGCAACAGATATGGCTGAAAATGCCGAAAAACTAAGAAAAACTCAAAATGAAAATGTACAAGAACTCATTTCCCTTACAAAAGCATTAGACCAAACATTATTATATGCCAGAGTTAATGAACAAGGCATAATTAAGAATTTGGGAGAACGGTTTGGAAAAGTACTTAATGTAGATCAACAAGCTGACCAAAAAAACCTTGTAGAACTTATGAATTTAAGTGAACTACAAGCGAATAGACTTTTACTTTTAATTTCACAAAATAAAGGTGGTGTTTTTAATGAAGAATTTGAATTTGTAACTAGTAATGGGCAAAAAATTTGGTTAGATATTTCTATTCTTAACGTGTTTAAACAGTCTGGTAATAGTGAAAGATTAGTGCTCTGTTCTGATATCTCTAAAAGAAAGGAAGCTCAATTAGAAATCAAAAGATTAACCGATTTAGAATATCAACAAAAAGAAGAATTACAAAAATCAAATGCTAGTCAAATTGTCGAAGCGCAAGAAGAAGAAAGAAAACGAATTGCCAAAGAGATTCATGATAGTATTGGTCAGATGCTTACCGCACTGAAATTCAATATAGAATCCATAAATACAGATAATATTGAAAAAACAAATCAAAAGATCGAAGGGCTAAAAAAATTATCTAAAGATCTAATTTTAGGGATCCGAACAGCTACTTTTAATCTTACTCCACCAGAATTGAAGGATTATGGTATTAGTATTGCGCTTCAGAAAATGGCAAAGGAACTTACTAAACTAACTAGTAAAAATATTATCCTTGAAGACAATTCAAATACTGAAATACGTTTCGATTCTCTAGTTGAAACTAATCTATACAGAGTTACTCAGGAAGCAGTAAATAATGCTATCAAATATGCAAATTCTGATTATATTCTCATTACAATAAATAGTTCTGAATCCGTTTTAAGTATTAGTATTGAGGATAACGGAAAGGGATTTGACCTAAGTAAAATTCCAGAGAAGCCAAAAAATAATGCAGAAGGTGGAATGGGATTGTTTTTTATGAAAGAAAGAATGAATTATATTGATGGTAGAATTTTTATAAGTAGTTCTCCTCAAAAAGGAACAAGAATTACTCTGAATTACAATTTTAATAAATAAATTATATACTTTTACCGCATAATTATTCCCCAAATATAAAGAGTGAAAACAAGTAAGGAAAATACAAAATATTTAATGAATTGGGATTCCAAAAGAATTTGGAAGGAAGAGACTATTAGCAAAGAGTTCGTTAAATATTTAAAGGAAAAAGAGGTTAAAAAATTAATCTCAGATAACACAACTCAATTAGGTATTATTTCCGAAAGAGATGTGATCGATTGGATTGAAAAAGATGAAAATGAAAGCTTTTGGCATAATGAAATGAAAAATCATATCTGCGAAAAAATAATCAAAGATGATGATGATTATTTTGTAGGTTGTGACTATGAAGATTTCAAAGGATCCTACTTTTTTGTAGCGAGTTTATGGAAAATGGAAAAAGGAGAAAATTTGATAATTTTAGAACATTATCATTAATTCCTCCTTTTTATTTTTAAACAATCTTAGTACGTAGTACGCTATACCTTGTTTGGATTCTTTTGAATTACATCGTTTCTGTAATAATCAATAATCCCATCGATTGGTCTTCTTACTATATTTCCTACGGTTAAATGGTAAGGCCATACCGCTGCTCGAATAATATCCTCACTAAAATGTGCAATAGACCCTATAAAGTGTACGGGGACATTTTGTGCTTCAGGAAAACCAAGTACTCTGGTTTCTACAAATTCTTGGATTCCTTCCGTTATGATTTTATAAAAGTAACCATTTCGCTCACTTGTAAAAATAAACTCTGCAAATGACGCCAAATAGGTGTTAGGATTTTCCTTTTTATATAAATTTTCTTTTATCGTATCAGAAGAAAGGTCAAAACGTTTTTCAAATTCTGCTGCAACCTCAGGCGGCATTCTTTTATAGTAATAATCTCTTATTAATCTTTTACCAAAATAATTTCCACTGGCTTCATCCATTAAAATATAACCTAATGAATCTACAGCCATATGTATATTATCTCCGTCGAAATAACAACTATTAGAGCCAGTTCCTAAAATACAAACAATACCAGGTTCTGTAGTTGCGGCATACACAGCAGCAACCATATCTTCTCTTACGATGACATCAGCATTTACAAAAAAGTCCTCAAACACTTTTTTTAGCATCGCAGCGGGTTTTTCGGTACCACACCCTGCACCATAAAAGTGAACTGCTTCAATTGTTGTACTATGTTCGGTTAACTCTGCATTAGCTCGAACTCTTTTTTCTAACAAAGACTTCTCGAATACAGCAGGATTCAATCCTTCTGTACGCGTTTTAAACACGATCTCTCCAACGTCATCTAGGAGAATCCAATCGCACTTGGTAGAACCACCGTCAGCTATTAAAATCATTTGAAAAAAATTTGTTGTGTGTGTCTAAGAAAAAAAGCCCCGATTACATTGCGAAATCAGGGCAATATAATTTATTACTCCTTATAGATTACCTACATAGGATGAAAGATCTACTAATTTAGATGAGTATCCAAACTCATTATCGTACCAAGATACTAACTTAAAGAAGTTATCATTTAAAGCAATCCCTGCACCTGCATCGAAAGTAGAAGTATGCTCTTCTCCTACGAAGTCCTGAGATACTACATCTTCATCTGTATACGCTAGAACTCCTTTCAACTCATTTTCTGCAGCTTTTTTAACAACAGCTTTAAGCTCATCATAAGATACAGATTTCTTTGTTTTTACCGTAAGATCTACCACAGAAACATCAGCAGTTGGAACTCTAAAGGCCATTCCAGTAAGTTTTCCGTTCAATTCTGGTATCACTTTTCCTACTGCTTTTGCAGCTCCAGTAGATGATGGTATAATATTATTTAGAGAAGAACGACCAAGTCTAAAGTTCTTCTTAGAAGGCGCATCCACTACTGCTTGTGTTGCAGTAGACGCGTGTACTGTGGTCATCAACCCTTCTTCTATTCCAAAATTATCATTGATTACTTTAGCCAATGGAGCTAAGCAATTTGTTGTACAAGATGCATTAGAAACAATGGTATCTGTAGGTTTTACTTCGCTATGATTTACTCCCATTACAAACATAGGTGCATCTGCAGAAGGAGCAGAAATTACTACTTTCTTAGCTCCAGCTTTAAGGTGAGCACCAGCTTTATCTAAAGTAGTAAAAATCCCTGTACAATCCATTACTACATCTACTCCAGCAGCATCCCACTTTAATTCTTCAGGGTTTCTTTCAGCAGTTACTCGAATTGCTTTCCCATCTACTATAAGTTTTCCATCTTCTACTGCTATGGTACCATCATACTTTCCGTGAACGGAATCATACTCTAACAAATATGCCAAATGATTTACATCTAACAAATCGTTAATAGCTACTATTTCTACATTCTCGCGTTTAGAAGCAATTCTAAATGCAATTCTTCCAATTCTACCGAAACCGTTAATTCCAATTTTTAACGTACTCATACTTAATAATTTAGTTGTTTTTGATTTAAAACGTGGTTATATTTAAACTGAAGTTATATCAGCTACTTTAATTAATCTATCGTGTTTATGTGTTCTTTTTCCTAAAGCGGTAGCCAATGGTACGATAGTTACCTGCTTATGCACAATTCCTATCATTACTTTACTTTTTCCTTCTAGCAAAGTCTCCACAGCTCCTACTCCTAATTTACTGGCCAAAACTCTATCATAACAGCTTGGAGCGCCACCTCTTTGTATATGACCAAGAACAGAAACTCGCACTTCATAATCTTCTAAATTTTCTTCGACGTATTCACCTAATTCGAAAATATTTTTTCCAGATTTATCTCCTTCAGCTACGACTATTATACTAGATGTTTTTCCTGTTTTTTTACTTTTCTTTAAAGATTCAATAAGACGATCAACTCCCATATCCTCTTCTGGAATTAAAATCTCTTCTGCTCCTGCTCCAATTCCTGCATTTAAAGCAATATCTCCAGCATCTCTTCCCATAACCTCGATTAAAAACAATCTATTATGTGAACTTGCTGTATCTCTTATCTTGTCTATAGCTTCTACTACTGTGTTTAATGCAGTATCATATCCAATAGTATAATCTGTACCGTTGATATCATTATCAATAGTTCCAGGAATTCCAACAACTGGAAAATTAAACTCTTCTGATAATTTTAAAGCTCCAGTAAAACTTCCATCTCCTCCAATTACGATTAAAGCATCTATGTTATTTTTAATTAGGTTATCATATGCCTTTTTTCTTCCTTCCTCAGTACGAAAATCATTAGAACGTGCTGATTTAAGAAACGTTCCTCCCTTGTTTATAATATTTCTTACCGAACGTGCATTTAGTTTTTCCATTTCATTATGTATAAGACCTTCATAGCCTTTATACACACCAAAACAATCTACTTCATAATAACTACATGCACGAACAACTGCTCTTATAGCAGCGTTCATTCCTGGAGCATCTCCTCCAGAAGTAAGTACCGCGATATTTTTAACTTTCTTTGTCATTGAAGCCAAATCTATTGTTATTGATCGCAATAACCTAATTTGCTCAAAATCTAAAACGTTTTCGGTTAATAAATTCAGTAATTACTGACAAAAAAGGTATGGTTTTAACATATTTATAGGGATAATGTTAAGGAATAAGTAAAAGTTCAAAATGGTTCAAATATCATTTTATTTCCTTTAGAATTATTACAAAACTAAAAACGACCTATTTTCATAAGTCGTTTTTCTAAAATTTCAATAGTAAAACTAAAAATACTCTAATGAAATTACTTTGTGAACTGTTTTGTGATTACGCCGTCGGTTGAGGTATATGTTTTTAAAATATAATTCCCTTTTGGAAATTTTTTAATATCAATTGCATTAGAATGATATGTTCCTAATAGTTTAGAGTTCAAATTATAGATTTCATGTTTTTCAATTCTTCCTTTATACTCAACTCTAATGATATCACTACCAGGATTTGGAAACAACTTATAGCTATCCAAAGTTGCTTCAGTTTCTATTTTAAAAGTATCATCTTGAGGTAAGGCATCTCCTTCTTTCCCAAAAGCTCCAGAGAAAATAGTACCCGCTTCATTGCTATTTATTCTTGTAGGGGAACAATCTTCCATTTCAATTCCAGTCCAACGAATTACCCAATCTCGATCTTTAGCCGTACTTGCTCTTAAAGGATTTGGAAAATTAAGAGATCCTACTGTTGGTAAATCTGAAGGAGCATCTGTCCATCTCAAGTATACCCTGAAACCAGTAGGTGTAACATTATATATAGAAGGTACACCTGAAATATACCAATGGAATCCTTTATTACTAATAGATTCTAATGTTACTAAATAATGTGGTGTCGTTGTAAATCCACAGGACTTCGTATCTACATCTACATAAATTCCTGTTGTATTATAATCCACCCAGTCACTTGGCGATGTTACTCCTTGACCAATCTTAATTTGAGCATTTACAATTGAAAGATTAAGAGTTAAAAAGCAAATAAATAATAGTGTTTTAAGAGTTTTCATAATTAAAATGAATTTTTAATGGTTAGAAATAATTGATTTATACAAATCTTATACTCTAAATTATCGAAATACTCTTTTATTTTCTTGTGGCATTGCCTCAATTATAAGGGAAATTTCCCTTAATTAATTATAAAATAACTCTTCCGCATAAAACTCTCCAATTCATAACTTTTATTTTAAATTGATTTGTATTACAATACTATATATTACAATTTAGAAACTTGGATACAACTATTATTTAAAACAAAAAAAAGCAGTGCTTGTAAAAACACTGCTCTAATAATTAAGATTATATAATTTTATTGTTCAATCAAAATCAAGTACTGCCAAGGATCTAATTCATACTCTTGTCCTTTTGCTCCACTTATGTATTCTCCAGAAAGGTAATCCTTAAATTTTCCTTCATATTCTGCTGTAAACTTCACCGATTCTTTCGTCATATTTGCTACAAAAACCACTTTATTATTTTCTTTTTCTCTTTTAAAGACTAACACCTTATCATCTTCCGAAGTTTTTATCCTTTTGTAAGAAGCTGCTTTCTTCCCTCCATTTAAAGCAGGATTTTCATTTTTTAGCTTTCCAAGTTTTTCATATAAAGGATAGAACACACCTTTCTTTTTGATAATAGTATCTTTTTCAAAGAATAGTAAACGTTTATCCATATCATATTCTTGACCTGAATATATCAAAGGCATTCCAGGCGCAACATAGGAAAGAGCAGCAAACATTTCTTTGGCATCTCCCATTCTTTCTTGTACTGTTCCATTCCAAGAATTTTCATCATGATTAGAAGTAAAGTTCATCAATATATCATCTGCCGCATACATAGAATCTACTTGCTTCATTCTTTTATCCCAGGCAGCAACTGTATTTTCTGCTTTTGCAATATGATTCATCACATGATGCGTATCCCATCCATATCCCATATCAAATGCATTTTCCATTAATTCTGGTTCCCATCCTTCTGCCAACATAAATACTGGTTTTATTTTCTTAAGTTCCGCTACAGTAGATTCCCAAAAATCAACTGGCACCATTCCTGCTACATCACAACGAAAACCATCAACTCCTTCTTCTTGAATCCAATATTTCATTGCTTTTAGCATTTCTGCTCTCATCTCATTATTATCATAATTAAGATCTGCTACATCGGTCCAATCGGTTCCAACGGTATGTGTAATTTCTCCTTTATCATCTTTCGTATAAAAATCTGGATGCTCTTTTAACCATACATGATCCCAACCTGTGTGATTCGCTACCCAATCTAATACTACATAAATACCATTCTCGTGAGCCGTCTTTACTAAATCTCTAAAATCCTCTATAGTTCCGAATTCAGGGTTCACTTTTGTATAATCTGAAATCGCATAATAACTACCTAAAGAACCTTTACTTTTCGTAGTAGAAATTGGATATATTGGCATCACCCATAGTACTTTTACTCCTAAGTTTTTCAAAGATGGGATATCTTTTGTAAATGCTTTGAAGGATCCTTCTTCTGAATATTGCCTAATATTTGCTTCGTAGATCACAGCACTCTCCATCATAGCATCACTAACAGGTGCTAATTTTTTGTTTACCTCTTCTTTAATCGGCTCATCTACCGTTATGGCAACTTCTTCTTTTTTTGTCTTTCCACAAGAAAGTATCATACTTGCTAAGAAAAGACAGAAAATTACTTTTTTCATTCGTTATTAGTTTAGTTTTTGATTTATTGTTGTAATGTAAGTATCATGGATGTTCTAGAAGATATTGTAATATTTTCTGTTACATCAATCGTATTATCTGTAATAATATCTTTTCCTATTTTGAAATCTTTTAGACCTTCTTTAAATCTAGTAATATCCAATTCTTGAGATTCGGAGTTATTATTAATAATTACCATTACACTCTCCTTTTCTGTATATCGAAAGTATACATACACATTATTAAAAGGTATATACTGTAATAACTTTCCACTATGAATCGCATCACTGCTTTTTCTCCAATTCAATACTTTTTTAGTAAAAGCATGAAAAGCTTCTTCATCACTAGTTCTTCCGTCTATTTTTCCTTTTACTTTTTCTGAAATAAAAGCACTCCTTTTATCACCTGACCAACCACCAGGAAAATCTCTACGAATATCTCCATCTCCTTTTTTATCTCGATTACCTAACATCCCAATTTCATCTCCATAGTATATCTGAGGTATCCCTCTTGTAGTAAATATAAGAGTCATCGCCATTTTATATTTATTGATATCACTTTGATAAATCTCATTAATTCTATTGGTATCATGATTTCCAGCAAAAAGTAATAGATTATTAATATCGGGATATAAAAAGTCATTCGTAAAATTGTCATAAGCGCGAATCATTCCTTTATCCCAAGAGTTTCCTTCTTCATGAAACATTACCATAATTGCATCATGTAGTGTAAAGTCCATTACAGATGGTAAATGAGAATTAAAACCATCAATTGCTCCTATTTTACTATCCTTTTGCCAATAGGCCATTTGTGCTTGATCGTGCATCCAAACCTCTCCAACGATATTAAAATTTGGATATTCTTCCATAATTGTTTTAGTCCATTGTGCTATTCCTTCTTTATCATTATAAGAATAGGTATCTACTCTGAATCCATCCAAATCTGCATATTCAATCCACCAAATTGCATTCTGAGTGATATAGTTAAGAAGTAATGGATTACTTTGATTCATATCAGGCATGGTGGTATCAAACCATCCATCCATACATCCTTTAGCATCTACTTTAGAGGCATTGATATCAAATTGAGTAGTCATTCTATAATTACTTCTTCTAAAACCTTCTGGCCATTGATGAATCCAATCTTTAGTGGGTAAGTCCTTAATCATCCAATGCTTTGATCCCCAATGATTGGTAACATAGTCCATTATAAGTTTCATATCAAGCTTATGCATTTCTAATGCCAGTCTTTTGTAATCTTCATTCGTTCCATATCTTGGATCAATTTTATAAAGATCACTTTGTGCATAGGTATGATAGGAATACACGGGCTCGTTGTCTTCCAATAATGGTGTACTCCAAATAGCAGTAGCTCCTAAATCATTAATGTAATCTAGATGATCGATAATTCCTTGAATATCTCCTCCATGACGTCCGCCTGGATTAGAACGATCTGCTTTCTCTGCAGTATCTTTATGTGAATCATTAGCCATATCCCCATTTGCAAATCGATCAGGCATGATCAAATACATAACATCACTACTATCAAATCCTTTTCGATCCGCAGAACCTTCTCTTCTTGCTTTAAGCTCGTATGCCTTCGAGAAAGCTATTTTATCATTTTTCTTAAAATCCAAAGTAATCTGACCTGGTTTAATACCTTTGGTATCGATGGTTACGAAAAGATAATTTTGGTTTTCAGTTTTGGTAATATCCAATACGCTCACATCTTTACTTTCTATATCGTATGATGCTATTTGTTTTCCATAGCACATCAGTTGTAGCTCACTAGATTTCATACCACTCCACCAAAAAGGAGGTTCTATTTTTTCTATTTGCCCATAGGTTAAAGAAACAATTAACCCAAAGAGCACTATTAATAAGTTCTTCACGGTTGTAATTTTGATTTGTTTTATTTATACTATCAATTCTAAATGGAAGAATTGAATTAAATACCCCAAAAACCTTAAGCCTTTGGGGTATTTATAATTTCATTAAGTGATAATGGGTTAAACACTCATTAAACGATTGGGAGAAATGGTAAACTCTTTACCATCTACGTATATTAATAAGTCTTTGTCTCCTTCTAAACTAAATGTAGTTCCTTCTTGAGAAACATTTACTTTTAAGATACTTTGTCTAAAATTAACATTGAAAGTATACCCTTTCCATTCTTTAGGAATTCTAGGTGTAAAAGATAGTCTATCGTTTTTAACTCTTAGACCACCAAAACCTTCCACGATACTCATCCAAGTACCTGCCATACTTGTAATATGGAGTCCTTCTTCAACTTCCTTATTATAGTCATCAAGATCCAATCTAGAAGTTCTAAGATAAAAAGTATATGCCTGATCCATTCTATCTAAAGCTGCAGCTTGTATACTATGTACACAAGGAGAAAGCGAAGATTCATGTACTGTAAAAGGTTCATAAAAATCAAAATGACGCTCTAGTTCTTCTTTAGTAAAGTGATCTTCGAACATATAGAAACCTTGTAATGTATCTGCTTGCTTAATATATGGAGATCTTAAGATCCTATCCCAACTCCACTTTTGGTTAATTGGTCGTTGAGATTTGTCCAGATTTTCAACAGTTATTAACTCTTTATCCAAGAAACCATCCTGTTGTAGATATACTTGATGCTTTTCTGAGTATGGGAAAAACATTTTTTCAGCAACCACCATCATCTGATCAATTTCTTTCTGATCTAGATTTGCTTTTTCCATTATCCTATCATAGTCAGCTTTATAATCTGATTTGACTTTCTCAATATTTTCAACGCAATACTCTATACACCATTTTGCTAAATAATTAGTATACCAATTATTATTGATGTTGTTTTCGTATTCATTAGGTCCAGTAACACCAAGAATTACATATTTTTCCTTGTCTGTTGAAAAAGTCGCTCTTTGATGCCAGAATCTTGCTATAGCAATCATAACCTCTAATCCCATTTCTGGAATATAGCTATAATCTCCTGTATAACGTAAGTAATTATAAATAGCAAATGTCATCGCACCATTTCTATGGATTTCTTCAAAGGTAATCTCCCATTCATTATGACATTCTTCTCCATTCATAGTTACCATTGGATACAAAGCAGCTCCATTGGTAAAACCAAGTTTTTCTGCATTTTCTATGGCCTTTTCTAAATGATTGTATCTATATTTTAATAAACTACGAGCAACTTGCTGATTTTTCGTAGCCATATAGAATGGAATACAATATGCTTCAGTATCCCAATACGTACTTCCTCCATATTTTTCTCCAGTAAATCCTTTAGGCCCAATATTTAATCGAGCATCTTTCCCTAGGTATGTTTGGTTTAACTGAAATATATTAAAACGTATTCCTTGTTGGGCTTTCACATCACCATCTATCACAATATCGGCCATCTCCCATATTCTTGACCAAGCTTTCTTTTGCAAATCCAATAGTGCGTCAAAACCTGATTCCGAAGCTTGCTTAAGAACAGCTGCACTTGCAGAGGCGATATCGCTTGCTTAAGAACAGCTGCACTTGCAGAGGCGATATC
>NZ_WEKL01000058.1 GCF_019295435.1 Aquimarina litoralis | reverse complement strand
CTTCTAAATATTACACAAGCTCATGAAAAAACTAACCTTAGCTTTAAGCTTTTTGGTTTGCACATTTATTTGTCAAAGCCAAACACCATGTACTAACGGATTTGCCGGATCTTACCCTTGTAACGACTATGATCTTATGTCTAGAATTTCACTTTCTCAAATGAGCGCTAGTTCAGGAAATGATAGTTGGGGATGGACAGATTCTCAAACATCTAAAGAATATGCCATTATTGGATTAAATAATGGTACGGCATTTATAGATGTATCAGATCCAACTAGTCCAATATATCTGGGAAAACTACCCACTGCAACAAGTAATAGCCTTTGGAGAGATGTTAAAGTATATAGCAATCACGCTTATATTGTTAGTGAAGCATCCGGTCATGGTATGCAAGTTTTCGATCTTACTAGATTGCGTAACGTTTCTAATCCACCAGTTACTTTTTCCGCAGACACAAGATATACCCAATTTGGAAATGCCCATAATATTGTTATCAATGAAGATACGGGATATGCTTATATAGTAGGAGCACAAAGAGGATCTGGACCATATAATGGAGGGCCTTTGTTTGTAAATATTCAAGACCCAAAAAACCCAATAAATGCAGGTGGATTTTTATCTGGAGGTCAAAGAGCATACACACATGATGCACAAGTAGTAACTTATAGTGGTCCTGACCCTGATTATACTGGAAGAGAAATTCTGATTGGTAGTAATGAAATCGAAGTCGTTATTGCCGATATCACTGATAAATCTAATCCTGTAACAATTTCTACGATTCGATATCCAAATATTGGATATGTTCATCAAGGTTGGTTTACAGATGATATGAGGTATTTCCTATTAGGAGATGAAACTGATGAGCAAGGAGTTGGGTTCAATACACGGACTATCATTTTTGATTTTCAAGATTTAGATAATCCCCAACAACACATGATCTACAATGGACCAACAGCTGCTACAGATCATAATGGTTATGTAAAAGGAGATAAATTTTATTTAGCAAATTATAGAGCTGGATTTAGAGTTATTGATATTTCCGACATAGGAAATACAAACATTAATGAAATTGGCTATTTTGACACTTTTCCATCAAGTAACAGCGCATCATTTAATGGTGTTTGGAATGTATATCCCTATTTTGCAAGTGGAAATATTGTTATCAGTGATATAGAAGGAGGGTTTTTCTTAGTGAGAAAAAGTGATCCTGGAAATGGTGGAGGAGATGATTGCGCCTCTGTAATATCTAGTTTTCCTTTTGACGAAAGTTTTGAATCAAGTTTTGGGTCTTGGCAAAATGCTACCGGAGATGACCTTAATTGGACAAGAGATTCTGGAGGAACTCCCTCTAACGGAACAGGACCAAGCACTGCAGCTGATGGAAGTACATATATCTATGTAGAAGCATCTGGTAATGGAACAGGGTACCCCAATAAGAATGCTATTCTAAACTCTCCTTGCCTAAATTTCACAAACCTTAGCTCACCAAATCTTGAATTCCAATACCATATGTTAGGGAGTGCTATTAACTCTTTAACGGTAGAAGCCAGAACTGATAATCAAGGAAGTTGGACATCTATTTTTAGCAGAAATGGAGATCAAGGAAGCAACTGGAATGCTGCAAGTGTTGATCTTTCTAGTTATGCAGGACAAGCAAGTGTTCAATTACGATTTAGTGTTTTGACAGGAAATGGAAATCAAGGCTGGCAGAGTGATATTGCGATCGATGCTATAAGCATTTCAGATGGAAATACTCCGCCTCCAACCTGCGATAGTATTGATTTTAGAGATTTTCAAATCACACCTTTTTCTAATCAAGATGCAGCAGGTAATTTTTCCGTAAACGGTAGTGGAACAACGCTAACACTCACTAATAATACCTGGAAGTATATTCCTTTCAACTACACAGTTACTTCGAATACAGTTATTGAATTCGAATTCAGAAGTTCTTCTCAAGGAGAAATTCATGCGGTTGGTTTTGAAAATGATAACAGTTTGACTTCTAGTCGGTATTTTAAAGTTCATGGAACACAAAACTATGGTATTACCAATTATGACAATTATTCTGGTAATGGTTTTGTAACCTATGTAATCCCTGTTGGAAGCTTTTACACCGGTAGTATGGACCGATTAGTATTTATTAATGATAACGATAGTGGTTCTGGTAACAACTCTGAATTTACTTCGGTAAAAATTTATGAAGGTTCTTGCTCAAGAGGAACAAACGTGCAAGTAGCAAATGCTAATATTATCCCAGTTTTTGGAACTGAAGACGAAGATATAATGGCTTTGAAAATATATCCGAATCCAATACAAGGACAAAACCTAAATGTGTTTTTAAATATGGATAAAATGGCATCCTATGAAATTATTACTATTTCAGGGCAATTAGTAGGTCAAGGAAACGTTACGGAATCAATAGACGTATCTAATTTAAAACAAGGTATATATCTTCTTAAAGTTTTTAATGACAACCAACAAATTACCAAACAATTTATAAAAAAATAAAACTCAATAATGACAAATGCATAATTTCAAGTTCTTTTACAAATCTCTTCTAATTTTTACCATTCTCAGCCTTGTGGCTTGTAGCAATGATGATAGTGGTGGCACTCCTACAAATCCAACTAACCCTGATGATGGTTTTCAAGGAACAGTAGATTGGATAAAAACCTTTGGTGGAAGTCAGGAAGATGAAGCTCTGTCTATAGTAGCATCTTCAGATGGAGGATATGTAGTTTTTGGATATACCCAGAGTACAGATGGAGACATCACTGATAAAACGGCAACAGATAGTGATTTCTGGGTACTAAAACTTACTCAGGACGGTGACATAAGTTGGAGCAAAACCTATGGCGGAACTGGCGATGATCGAGGACAAAAAATTATCAAAACTACGGATAACGGATATGCTCTAGTGGGATACAATAGAAGTAATGACGGTGATGTAAGCGAAAATGCCGGATTGCAAGATTATTGGATCATAAAAATTGATTCTGCCGGTAGTCTATTGTGGGAGAAATCTTTTGGGTTTCCTGGTATAGACCGTGCCTTTTCTGTTGTTCAAACTAGTGATGGAGGTTATTTCATAACTGGCTTTTTAGATGTAACTGCCAGCAACGGAGATGGAAATGATAATAAATCATTTATCGAAAAACATGGAGTAGGTGAGTTTTGGGGTATCAAATTAGACGCTTCTGGCGAAACAGAATGGAGACGTTATTTTGGTGGTACTGATAACGACAGAAGTTATGACGCTGTACAAACCGAAGATGGAGGGTTCTTAATGATTGGTTCTTCAGAAAGCGATGATTTTGATATTACTGATAGTCAAGGAAGTTATGACTTTTGGTTGGTTAAAGTAAATGCTGAAGGTACCAAAATCTGGCAAAAATCATTTGGAGGTACAGAGATAGACGTTGCATATGCAATCGCTTCCGATGGAAATGGTAAATACGTTGTTGTAGGCGATGCTAGAAGCAATGACGGTAACATTACAAATGCTAACGGAAATGCAGATCTATGGATGATTCAAGTCGATGGAAATGGGAATCTAATTTGGGAAAAATCTTTAGGAGGAACTCAGTTTGATACCGGAAGAGGAATCTATCCTACACAATCAGGTGGTTTTGTAATCACCGGCAATTCCCGTAGTAATGATCTTGATGTAGACCAAAACAATGGGCAAAGTGATGTATGGACCATGCTCATAGATATCAACGGAAATGTAGTCTGGAAAAACTCTCTTGGAGGAACCGGAGAAGAATTCGCAACTGGAGTTATTGAAACTACCGATAATAAAATCATCGTTGCAGGAAGTTCTGCAAGTAATGATGGCGACATCCCCGAAAATAAGGGAGCAAAAGATGCCATTGTCATAAAATATAAATAAACTAAAATTAAAACCTTACACACATGAAAAAAATCGTATTTGCAATACTCGCATTAACAATTGTATTTGCCTGTAAAGATGATAATGAAAATGATACAGTAGAGGCAGGAACAATAAATCTAGAATTTACCAATAGTATTGATAATACTCCTATAACACTTAACTCCACTTCATATACTAATGCAAGTAATGAAAGTTATACTATAGCCGAATTAAAATATATCATTAGTAACATCGTCTTCATAAAAGAAAATGGCGATGAATTTACCTACCCAGTAGAGGATAGTTATTTTTTAATTAATGAAGAAATTTCGTCTAGTAAGCAAATTTCACTTAATGATATAGAAGCTGGAGTGTATACTAAAATCCGTTTTGGTTTTGGAGTAGATCAAAGCAATTATCCACTTAATGGAGTAGCCAATTTTATACCTACAGCAGAAGAACAAGGAATGTTATGGTCTTGGTCTGCAGGGTATAAATTCCTTAAATTTGAAGGATCGTTTACACCTCAAGGTGGTACCGCTGGTGATTTCATTCTACATATTGGTAGTCATGGTGAAGCTTTGGATAATTATAAGGAAATTACATTAGATTTAACTAATACAATTACTATCAATGGAAATACTTCAACAATAAGTATTGATGCGGATATTGCAAAAATATTTGATAGTACTAATACACATTCTTTAGAAGATAAAAGCGATATTCAGGTAGATCCTGATAACGCTCCTAAAATTGCTACGAATGTGCAAACTATGTTTGAGATTCAATAAAATAAAAAGATAGATGAGATATTTTGTATTAATAGGGCTTTTCATATTCTTCTTTACTTCCTGTAGTTCAGATAAAGGAGAATATGTCCCTATTGATCAAAATCCAAAACTAGAATTCGAAATACCTTCTAATTTTCCAGATCTTGACTATGATATCAATTCGAACCCTCCAACTGAAAAAGGGTTTGAACTTGGTAAAAAATTATTTTATGACGGAAGGTTAGCTTCCGATGGTGTTGTTTCTTGTGGGTTCTGTCATATTCAGGATTTTGCCTTTACACACCATACTCATATTGTAAGCCATGGAGTTGATGGTGCATTGGGAACTCGAAATGCGCAACCCTTGCATAACCTGGCATTTATGAAAGAATTTACTTGGGATGGTGCCGCCATGCATTTAGACTTACAACCTATAATACCTATAACTGCCGAGGTAGAGATGAATGAAACCTTTGCAGGGATTATAAAAAAGATAGAAGAACAACCAGAATATGTTCAATTATTTGAGCTTGCTTTTGAAAACAAGGAAATTAATTCTGAAAATATCTTGAGAGCACTCTCTCAATTCATGATCATGATGGTTTCTGCAAATACAAAATATGATAAAATTGAGCGAAATGAAGGTGCTGTTTTTACAGAACAAGAAGCAGCTGGTTTCGATCTTTTTAATTCTAAATGTGCATCCTGTCATGCAGGAACCCTATTTACAGATCAATCCTACAGAAATAATGGTCTCCCGATCGATCCACAATACAATGATATTGGAAGAAAAAGAGTTACTGGATTAGCATCTGACATTTACAAGTTCAAAGTCCCTACTCTTAGAAATATTGAGCTTACATTTCCTTATATGCATGATGGCAGATTAAAAACGTTACAAGATGTTTTAGATCACTATAGTGATGGAATGACTGATTCTGAAACATTGGATCCACTTTTTAAAAATGCCGATAATACGATTAAAGGAATTCCAATGACACAGGAAGAAAAAGATCAAATTATTGCTTTCCTTAAAACCCTTACAGATGATGATTTTCTGAACGATAATCGTTTTTCTGAATTTTAATATCCTTTCCTATTTTTCTACAATAGAGAATTCCTATGCCAATATATGTTAGATAAATGTTAGGTTATGTAAATAAAACCTACTTATGTAGTATATTTGCAATCAATTTAGAATTAATCTATTATTACAGTATGATTAAGGTATCAGATACAGCTAAAAAGAAAGTCGTAGAATTAATGACTGATGATGGATACGACGCTTCTTCAGATTATATTCGAGTAGGTGTTAAAAGTGGCGGTTGCTCTGGCTTATCATATGACTTGAAATTTGATAAGAATCAAGAAGAAGGAGATAAAGTTTTTGAAGATAATGGTGTTAAAATAATTGTCGATAAAAAAAGCTTTTTATATCTCATTGGCACTACGTTAGAATATTCCGGAGGATTAAACGGAACCGGATTCGTTTTTAATAACCCAAACGCTAATAGAACTTGCGGTTGCGGAGAAAGTTTTTCCCTTTAAAATTTAAAAATTACCCCATAAGCATTGCTTGGGATCTATTAAGATGGCATATACTGAAGACGACTTAAAAAAAGAATTAGAGACCAAAGAATATGAGTATGGATTCTACACTGATATAGAATCAGATACGTTTCCTGTTGGTTTGAATGAAGATATTGTTCGAGCAATCTCAGAAAAAAAGAATGAGCCAGAGTGGATGACTGAATGGCGATTAGAAGCATTTCGTGTTTGGGAACAAATGGAAGAACCTGAATGGGCGAATGTAAATTATGAAAAGCCAAATTTTCAGGATATCTCCTACTACTCTGCTCCTAATAAAAAACCTAAATATAATAGTTTAGACGAAGTTGATCCAGAACTACTAGATACTTTCAAAAGACTAGGGATTTCTATAGATGAACAAAAAAAATTGGCTGGAGTGGCTGTAGATATTGTTATGGATTCTGTTTCCGTAGCAACTACTTTTAAAGAAACATTAGCAGAAAAAGGAATTATATTTTGTTCTATTTCTGAAGCGATACAGGAACATCCAGAGCTAGTTAGAAAACACATTGGAACTGTTGTACCACAAAAAGATAATTTTTACGCTGCTTTAAACTCCGCAGTATTTAGTGATGGCTCTTTTTGTTATATTCCTAAAGGCGTTAGGTGCCCAATGGAATTATCAACTTATTTTAGAATAAACCAAGCAGGAACAGGGCAGTTCGAAAGAACTTTGGTAGTTGCTGATGAAGGTAGTTATGTTAGCTATCTCGAAGGATGTACAGCTCCTTCTAGAGATGAAAACCAATTACACGCTGCTGTTGTAGAGTTAATTGCACTCGATAATGCGGAAATTAAATACTCTACTGTACAAAACTGGTATCCTGGAAACTCAGAAGGAAAAGGAGGAGTTTATAATTTCGTTACTAAACGTGGTATCTGTGAGAAAAATGCTAAAATTTCCTGGACACAGGTAGAAACAGGATCGGCAGTTACTTGGAAATATCCTTCTTGTGTATTAAAAGGAGATAACTCTGTTGGAGAATTCTATTCTATTGCTGTAACTAATAATTTTCAGCAAGCTGACACAGGTACTAAGATGATTCATTTAGGAAAGAACACAAAAAGTACTATTATCTCCAAAGGAATATCAGCAGGAAAATCTCAAAATAGTTACCGTGGATTGGTCCAAATTAATAGTCGAGCGACTAATGCTAGAAATTTTTCTCAATGTGATTCTTTGTTAATGGGCAATGAATGTGGAGCACATACGTTTCCTTATATTGAAGCTAAAAATAAAACAGCTCAAATAGAACATGAAGCAACGACCAGTAAAATTGGTGAAGATCAAATATTTTACTGTAATCAAAGAGGAATTGATACAGAAAAAGCAATCGCACTAATTGTAAATGGTTTCAGTAAAGAGGTTTTGAACAAACTTCCTATGGAATTTGCGGTAGAAGCTCAAAAACTTTTAGAAATTTCTCTAGAAGGTTCTGTTGGATAAAAGTGTATAACTAACAAATTCACATAAATGAAAAAATCACTTCTTCTCATCATCGTAAGTCTTCTAATTTTTTCCTGTAAAAACGAAAAATCTGAATCATCAGATGCCGAAACCACTTTAATTCGTGGAGAATTCATCTTAATTGATGACGCAGGTGTTATAAAAGGTAAAGACTTCATTTACGGTGTGGTTATAGATGATATGGCCGATGAATTAAATAAAAAAGTAAAACCACTTCAAAGAGAAGAGTATGACATGGTTCCTGTAGTGGTAAAAGGAATTATAAAAAAGAATGCAGAAGACGGTTGGCCAGAAATTGTGGAAATAAAAGAAATCGTTGGTGTTAGTGAACCAACTTCAGAGTTGCCAACCAAAATAAAATCTTCGCAAACCCCTCAACCATCAGAATAGGTTGATTTATAAGAAATAATCATCAAAAAAACTATTTAAAAGAAAAATACGAAATGTTAGAAATTAAGGATTTACACGCTAGCGTTGAAGATAAAGAAATCTTAAAAGGTCTTAATCTAGAAGTAAAAGCAGGAGAAGTTCACGCAATAATGGGTCCTAACGGTGCTGGAAAAAGTACCTTAGCAAGTATTGTTGCAGGGAAAGAGGAGTATGAAGTAACAGAAGGTAGTATTCTTTTAGATGGTGAAGACATTGAAGAGTTGGCTGCCGAAGAAAGAGCTCACAAAGGAGTTTTTCTTTCATTTCAATATCCGGTAGAAATTCCTGGAGTAACGGTTACCAACTTCATGAAAACCGCTATCAATGAAACTAGGAAAGCACAAGGATTAGAAGAAATGCCGGCAAAAGATATGCTTAAAAAAATTCGTGAAAAATCTGAGTTGCTGGATATCGATCGCAAATTTTTGTCTCGTTCTTTAAATCAAGGGTTTTCTGGAGGAGAAAAGAAGCGTAACGAAATTTTCCAAATGGCGATGATGGAACCAAAATTAGCCATTCTAGATGAAACAGATTCAGGATTAGATATTGATGCTTTGCGTATTGTTGCCAATGGAGTTAATAAACTAAAAAGTAAGGACAATGCAGTTATCGTAATTACGCATTACCAAAGACTTTTAGATTATATCGTTCCAGATTATGTTCACGTTTTATATGATGGTAAAATCGTAAAATCGGGAACTAAAGAATTGGCATTGCAATTAGAAGAAAAAGGATACGATTGGATTAAAGAAGAGATAAACGCATAGTTATGGAACTAAAAGAAAAATTAGTATCATCCTTTCTTGCCTTTGAAAACACAGTAGATGTAGATGCGCCTATTCACGATATTAGAAGTCAGGCAATTAAAGTATTCGA
This sequence comes from Aquimarina litoralis, assembly GCF_019295435.1. Taxonomy (GTDB): domain Bacteria; phylum Bacteroidota; class Bacteroidia; order Flavobacteriales; family Flavobacteriaceae; genus Aquimarina; species Aquimarina litoralis_A. The sequence goes on along the minus strand of NZ_WEKL01000058.1, from coordinate 17,959 downwards.
AGAAAAAGGATTCCCAACTAAAAAAGAAGAAGCTTGGAAATACACATCTTTAAATGCAATTTTAAAGCATGATTACAGTATTTTCCCAAAAGAAGAAAATGCGTTAGAGTTTAAAGACGTTAAAAAATATTTCCTTTATGATTTAGATACTTATAAAATTGTATTTATTGATGGGAAATACTCATCACATTTATCAGAGACTACTCATGATAAGATCGATGTTTGTCTAATGTCTTCTGCATTAAATCATGATAAGTACAAGCCTGTTATAGATAATTATTTCAATAAAGTAGCGCCTAAAGATGGTTTAACCTCTTTAAATACTGCTTTTTCCAAAGAAGGTGCTTATATCTATATCCCGAAAAATAAACTTGCGGATAAACCTATTCAAATTATCCATTTCTCTACAGGAAAAGAATCTTCGCAACTTTTACAACCTCGTAATTTAATTGTTGTGGAAGAGAACTCACACGTTCAGATCATTGAGCGCCATCAGAGTTTAACATCCAATCCTGTGTTGACAAATTCGGTTACAGAAATCTTTGTAGATAAAAGAGCTATTGTAGACTACTACAAAATTCAGAATGACACAGAAACTGCTTCTTTAATCGATAACACTTATATCCAGCAACAAGCACAATCTGTAGCCTCTGTTCACACCTTTGCTTTTGGTGGTAACATCACTCGAAATAACTTGAATTTCTATCAGCATGGTCAAGGAATAGATTCTATCCTTAATGGAGTTACTATTATTGAAGGGAAGCAACATGTAGATCATAACACCTTAGTGCATCATACGGAACCAAATTGCGAAAGCCATCAGGACTACAAAGGAATCTTTGATGAAAAAGCAACAGGTGTATTTAATGGCAAAATCATTGTAAACAAAGAAGCACAAAAAACAAATGCCTTCCAATCTAATAACAATATCTTATTAAGTGATAAGGCTACAATTAATTCTAAACCTCAATTAGAGATTTTTGCAGACGATGTAAAATGTTCTCATGGTTGTACGATTGGTCAATTAGATGAACAAGCATTGTTTTATATGAGGTCCAGAGGTATTGGAGAAAAAGAAGCAAGAGCTCTGCTAATGTATGCTTTTGCTAATAATGTTTTGGAAAGTGTAAAAATACCTCAGCTAAAACAGCGAATTAACAAATTAATAGCTAATAAACTAGGTGTAAATATTGGTTTCGATTTATAGAAAAAATAGTATTCTAATATAATTAATTAAACCTCTTCATATAATTGTTGAGGTTTTTTGTTTTTATGGGAAAAAAAATAGTATTTCAAATATCGCTTTTAGTATTATATACTTTCTTCTGTATACTAATGTTTCAGATTACAGTACAATATTTCCCAATCAATTTTGATGTAGCTTTTTTGCGAATCAAACAACAATACATTCATTTTACACATTATAAAATTGCTTTTTACATACATGTAATTTTTTCTATATTTTCCTTGTTTGCGGGCTTTACCCAATTTTCTCAGTATGTAAGAACAAAGTATAACAAGGCTCATAAAATTGTCGGTTGGATTTATTTAGTATCCATATTGCTATTTGCCGCTCCTTCAGGTTTAATAATAGGATATTACGCCAATGGTGGGTTCTGGTCTCAACTTGCTTTCTGTTTATTAGCAATTGGTTGGTTTTTATTTACTTTAAAAGCGTTCTTAGCTTTAAAACAGAAAGATTATCAAAAACATCAAATTTTTATGATAAGAAGTTTTGCATTAACATTATCCGCAATAACTTTACGTCTCTGGAAATATATAATCGTACTGATTTTTCAACCACGACCAATGGATGTGTATCAAATTGTAGCCTGGTTGGGTTGGGTATTAAATCTTATAATTGCTGAAATTATCATTCTAAAATATATTAAAAAATGAGAAACATTATCTTCTTTCTGTTTGCACTATTGATATGCTCTTGTAAAAAAGAAGTACAAAAGGAAAAAACTGAAATAGTTCCAATAGTTGAAAACGAAACTACTACGGAAACTTCAGTTATTGATGATAAAGAAGAAAAAACAATTTCTAAAAATGACCCATCGGATTATAATCATCTATTGGGCACTTATGTTGGTTCCTTTCAGGCTTCTAAATTTAGTAATACAGATGTTGCACCTTCCTACTCAAACAAAATAAACATCTCTATAGACAAAATCGATCTGGATTCTATTTATGGTCATTCTGTGGTTGCTGGAAACAAAAGGCCATTCAAAGGAAATCTTGACAAAACTTCTTTATTTGCTAGAGTTTTAGAACCTGGTGATGATAAATATGATGGTGTTTTTGAAATTAACTTTTTACCTGGACAAAAAGAAATTAAAGGAATTTGGATTGCAAATAATAAAAACCTATCTGTTGTTGAAAGAAAATATACTCTGATCAAAAAAAAATATAAATACAATGCTGAACTAAATTTAGATTATGACATTGAGTATGATTACAATTTGGCGCTGTATAAATCGCAAGAAGAAGAAAACGGAGAATTAGAAGCTATAAGTCCGCAAATTGTTGGGAAACTTAATGCTTCTACTCAAGAATTAAATAATACCAACATCGAAAACCTAAATAAAGGAGAGTTAGAAGTACTTAGAAACTTAATTTATGCTAGACATGGGTATTCCTTTAAAAATCGTAAAATGCGTTACTTTTTTGATAGCTATGTTGATTGGTATATTCCAGTTTCTACAGATATTAGAAATCAATTAACAGATCTTGAAAAGAAAAATATCGATCTTATCAAACGTTATGAGCAACATGCCGAACGCTACTACGACTACTTTGGACGGTAAAAAACTCCTTAAATATAGAACCTCTTCAAAAATGAAGAGGTTTTTTTATTACAAACTCTTATTTAACTGCACTTGCAATATCTCTCAAAAACGAATTAAAATCCACTCCTGCATCTCCAACCAATCCAAAACGAACTACGACTAAATCTTTTGATGGGATTATAAACACACGTTGTCCTTGAAATCCATTCGCAGAATACATATCTCTAGGAGCATCTGGATAAAACCCTCCTGAATTTAACCAAAAATGACCTCCATAATCTCCTTCAGAAGTTGGTGTCGGAGTTCTTACGTAATCCACCCAATCAGCATTAAAAATTTGTTCTCCATTCCAATTTCCTCTATGAAGATATAACAAACCAAATTTTGCCCAATCTCTAGGTGTTGCCCAAGCATAAGAAGAGCCCACATAATTACCCGCCATATCAGTTTCTATCAACATAGAATGCATTCCTATTTTATCAATAAATTCTCGATATGGAAAATCCAAATACTCCTGATAACTATCAAACTGCTGTCTCAGAATACCAGATAATAAATTAGAAACTCCTGAAGAATAATACCAATATTCATTTGGCTTATGAATCGCTTTTTTAAATATTTGAGGTTTTGTCATATCCTCATCTAAATATAACATTGTCGTTGCATCAGAAATAGATCCATAATTTTCATCCCACGCTAAACCACAGTTCATTTGTAATAAATTATTGATCGTGATTTCTTTTCGATCATCATTTTGCCATTCTTTTACAGGCGCCTTATCGTTGATGTTTATTTTACCTTGCTTTTGCAATATTCCATAATTAGTTGCCAAAATACTTTTGGTCATTGACCATCCCAACAGCACAGAATTCTTGTCATAGCCTTCAGCATATTTTTCTTCAATGATCTGATCTTTATAGATTACTAATACCGCACGTGTTTTCTTAATACTTTCTCCTTCTTTATCAAATACAGAAGAAACCGAAGTCCTTATTTTGTCATAATCAATAGTATTAAAAACCGTATCTTTTTGAGGCTGGTCTCCATACGGAAAAGGAAGGTTTGTTTTGGTAAATGTTCTATGAGGTTTTAAATAGGGTGCTTTTACATCAAAATTATCATTGATTAATACGCCTCCTAATCCATCTCTATAAATAGCTTTTCTTTCATTTAAACCAAATACAGAAGCAATAGCAGATTTTTCATCCATATTTACTTCATCTTCTGCCAAATGAACAGGAGCAAAATTATTATCATGTATATCCGTAAATTCTATAGAACGATTTCCTATAAAAACCGACGAAGCCATATTTTTAGCAGAGTATCCTGAAAGTATTGTCAGTTTTGGATAATTCCAAAAACCGGCAATAAGAATAAGTCCAACCAATCCAATAAATACAAAGCCTAAAATCTTTTTAAATCGTTTCATTATGTGAAATTATGTGAAGTGTTAAATCCTTTTAAAAATACATAATATCACTTAGAAATAGTTCCTATTTTTGCAGAAAGAAATTGATATGTTTGATGTACAGAAAATACGAAAAGATTTTCCTATTTTAAATAGAGAAGTAAACGGAAAACCGCTTGTATATTTTGATAATGCAGCAACCTCGCAAACTCCTCAGGTTGTGATTGATGCAATAGTAGATTATTATAGTAACTACAATGCAAATATTCATAGAGGTGTGCACACCTTATCGCAGGAAGCAACGGATGCTTATGAAATCGCTCGTAAAAAAGTACAACAACATTTTAATGCTGCACATTCGCATGAAATTATATTAACATCTGGAACAACACACAGTATTAATATCGTAGCCACTGGATTTTCCAGTCTATTGACAAAAGGAGACGAAATCATAGTTTCGGCTTTAGAACACCACTCAAATATTGTTCCTTGGCAAATGCTTTGCGAAAGGACAGGTGCCGTTCTTAAAGTGATTCCGATGAATGAAGATGGAGAGCTTTTGATGGATGCTTATGATCAATTATTATCCGAAAAAACAAAATTGGTTTTTACCAACCATATTTCTAATGCTTTAGGAACTATAAACCCTATTGAAGAAATCATAGAAAAAGCGCATCATATTGGGGCTGCTGTTTTAATAGATGGCGCACAATCTTGTCCACATATCAAACCTGATGTTCAGAAACTTGATGTTGATTTCTATGTAGCTTCCGCACATAAACTTTGTGGACCAACTGGTGTTGGTTTGTTATATGGAAAAGAGGAATGGCTCAATAAATTACCTCCTTATCAAGGTGGTGGAGAAATGATTGATCAGGTTACTTTCGAAAAAACTACCTATGCAGGTCTTCCACATAAATTTGAAGCCGGAACACCTAACATTTGTGGAGGTATTGCTTTTGGTGTTGCTTTGGATTATATGAACAGTATTGGTTTTGATAATATTGCCACGTACGAAAATGAACTATTAGCATATGGAACTAAAAAACTTTTAGAAATTGAAGGTTTAAAAATCTATGGAACTTCTAAGCAAAAAACCTCTGTAATTTCTTTTAATGTTGGTGATATTCATCCATATGATATTGGTTCTATTGTGGACAAATTGGGTGTAGCAGTTCGAACAGGACATCATTGTGCACAACCGATCATGGATTTTTATAAAATTCCAGGTACGATTAGAGCTTCATTTTCATTCTACAATACAAAAGAAGAAATTGATATTTTGGTTGAAGCCATCAAAAAAGCGAAAATGATGCTCACTTAACAGCAAGCTAAATAGTTAATACTATCTTATCATTAACTGAAAGTGTTGAATAGCAAGGATTCTTGTCGTACTTTTGTAAAAAATTATTGTTATATGTCTATACAAAAACTTCAGGAAGAGATTGTTGATGAATTTAGTATGTTTGATGATTGGATGCAGCGTTATGAGTATATGATTGATCTTGGCAAATCACTTCCGCTTATAGAAGAAAAGTATAAAATCGATGAAAATATCATAAAAGGTTGTCAAAGTAAAGTGTGGGTTCATGCGGAAATGAAAGATGATAAAGTCGAGTTTACAGCCGATAGTGATGCTATTATAACCAAAGGCATTATTGCTATTCTTATTAGAGTATTCTCTGGTCAACACCCTAAGGACATTATTGATGCCGACACTTCTTTTATTGATGAAATTGGACTAAAAGAGCACTTATCACCTACCAGAGCAAATGGATTGGTAAGTATGATTAAACAATTAAAAATGTATGCCATAGCATACCAAACGCAGTTAAATTAATTCGTCCTTACTAATTAAGTTAATTAAAAAAAGACGACTAAAAAGATATTATGAGCGAAACTAATATAGATACTGCAGAGTTAGGAGAAAAAATCGTAAGAGTTCTTAAAACAATTTACGACCCTGAAATTCCTGTGGATATATACGAACTGGGATTAATATATGATGTGTTTGTTAATGAAGATAATGATGTAAAAATTCTAATGACATTAACATCACCTAACTGTCCTGTAGCAGAATCTTTACCCGAAGAAGTAAGAGAAAAAGTGAAGTCTTTAGACGCTGTTAATGATGTAGAACTAGAGTTAACATTTGAGCCTACATGGTCTCAAGATTTAATGAGCGAAGAAGCAAAGCTAGAATTAGGCATGTTGTAAGCTGCAAAATCATTCTTTTTATTACATCTGATATATAGCAAAAATGAATCAGGAGCATTATAGCAAATTAGAAAAGATGTATTTGAATGCAAATATCAATACCAACATCTTTGACACCACAACGGTTAAAATTTCTGAAGGAATATCGGAAATTGGATTAACAATATCGGATAAGTATTTTCATGCGTTAGGAGCAATTCACGGTTCTGTATATTTTAAATTATTAGATGATGCTGCGTTTTTTGCTGTAAACTCTTTGGTTGAAGATGCCTTTGTGCTTACCACATCTTTCAATATAAATTTAGTGCGTCCAGCAAGCAAAGGAATTATTAAAGCAATTGGAAAAGTAAAATTTAGATCTACAAACCTCTATGTTGCAGAATCTGTTTTATACAACGAAGATGGCAAAGAAATAGGTTTTGGTACCGGTAATTTTGCTAAAAGTAAAGTTGCTCTCACAGAAAAAATAGGATATAAAATCTAAAAAATGGCAGAAGAAATCATCAATAGAGTTGCGAATAACAAAAATCTAATCACTATAGACCTAGAGGATTATTATCCTGAAGGTGATCGTATAGTATTTGATATAAAAGATTGGCTTTTTGAAGGTTTTATTYTTCGTGAAAAAGAATTTAGACAAAAAGCTTCAGAACATGATTGGAGCCAGTATCAAGACAAATACGTAGCCTTACAATGTTCTACGGATGCTATTATTCCTGGATGGGCTTATCTACTACTCACAACAAAGCTTTCGCCATTTGCCAAACGTGTTGTTGTAGGATCTTTAAAAGATATTGAAACCATAGTATTCGCTAATATTATTAATACTCTTGATGTTTCTGAATATCAAGATAAGCTTTTAATCATCAAAGGGTGCGCCAATAAACCTATTCCAGAAAGTGCCTATATAGAGCTCATACAAAAACTTCAACCAATTGCTAAAAGCATCATGTATGGTGAGGCATGCTCATCTGTACCTCTTTTTAAAAGAAAATAGCTCCTTCGTCGTTTAAAATTGCTTTTTGTCGAAAAACTAAAGCGCAATACTACCCTTTTTTATCTAGGGGTATAACTTCAATTATATTTGCCACTGCAAAATTTTGCATAAACCTAGAACTTGTTTTGCGAAAGTTTATTCATAAATTCGAATATCTTTTGTTATAAACAAACTACTTAAAACTATATTGATTATGAAAAAAATCGTATTCACATGTATCTTTCTTATAGCGGGTATCCAAATAGGGCTTGCACAAACAGAAGAAGAATTGAAAACAAAACTAGCTGCAAAAAAAGACTCTATTGCAGCGATACAAGGGAGAGCTGATGCTATCCAATCACAAATAGATGCTTTACCAGGATGGAAAATAGGTGCTTTTGGTACTATTGGAGGAAGTATTTCTGGATTCAGAAATTGGTATTCTCAGGGAATTCCTGATAATGATGCAGGAACTATTGGTATAACAGTTAATGGATATGCAAATCTATTACAAGAAAAATACTTTTGGAGAAATAGTGCTAATATGAATTTAGCGTGGGTAAAACTGGATGATAAAAGTAATGATAATGACACTCCTCCAGGTGATGATGATGATTTTAGAGAAGCCACAGATGTTTTTACACTCACGTCCCTATTTGGATATAAACTAACCAATACCCTTGCAGTTTCTACCTTAGGAGAATATAGAACTACCCTGTTGAGTAACTTTAACGATCCTGGATATTTAGATCTTGGTGTTGGTATTACCTGGACACCAATTAATAATCTTATAGTAGTAGTACACCCATTAAACTACAATTTTGTGTTTAGCGAAGGTGCGGCTCAATATGAATCTTCGTTGGGTGCCAAAATTGTAGCAGACTATACTCGTAAAATTGGAGCAATTAACTTCAAAACAAATTTGTCCGCTTTTGTAAGTTACGAAGATCAAGATTATTCTAACTGGACATGGACAAATTCTTTCTCATATACCTTATGGAAAGCAATAGGTGTTGGATTTGATTTTGGTCTTAGAAAAAACAAACAAGAAGCCTTTAACAATGCGTTAAGCTTAGATCCGCTACCAACCCCAACTCCAACACTTGAAAATACAGATAATGATTTACAACACTTCTGGAACTTAGGATTAAGCTATTCTTTCTAAGAAAGATATTCTATAACACTTTTAAATCATCCTGTTCTAAAAAAGAACAGGATGATTTTTTTTATATCTATATACTATTCCTATAAAACTGCTGTTTTAATAAAAAGCTTATTCTTTAATCAATGTATAAGCTTTTAAAAAAACACAATCACTGCTACATTAGATATTAGGTTCAGTCTATTCATTTGAATAAGCTATACGCATAAAGTATATTTGTGCCATATCCCTTGTAAACCATGCGAAAGATTGTTGTATTTATTTTTTTATGTTTTTTATTGATGGATGCTTTCGGTCAAGAAAAGAAAGAAATAAAACAACTCGACTCTATACAAGTTCAATTAGAAAGATCCTTGGATAGCTTGCTTCAAAACACTCCCAAAGAATTAAATACTATTGTACTTAAGAATCTTTTGAACAAGCTAAATCCTAAACCCATCGAAAAACCGCACATCGGATGGAGATCATTCGGTCAGTTTTCTTTCTTTTTTAATCAATCTGCGTTTAATTATGATTGGCAAGGAGGAGGAACCTCGAATGTAGCAGGAAACTTAGCGTTGAATTACGAGCTTAACTACAAAAAAAACAGCTTGACTTGGGATAATAAAATCATTGCTGATTATGGCCTCACTTTTTTGAAAGGAGAAAATTTTGCCCGCAAAACCAATGATCGATTAGAATTAAATTCTCGTCTTGGACAAAGAATAGCAGAAAGCTTCTGGAATTATTCATTGTTTGTAAATTTTAGGTCTCAGTTTGCAAAAGGATATAGTTTTAGCAAAGATCCTGATACAGATGAAACAATTCGTACCGAAGAAACCCACTTCTTCTCTCCTGCTTTTTTACAAATTGGTCCTGGTATATTATGGAAAAAAAGTGATAATCTCAACATAAATATTGCGCCTGTAACCTCTCGTATGATCTTTGTAGATGATCAATTTACAACTACTCCAGATTATGTTGATGGAGATTATTTTGGGGTAGATGCTGGCAAAAGTTCACGATTTGAATTTGGTGGATCTTTAGCTGCTTACGTCAAATTTACCATTATCAAAAATGTCACTATGGAGCAACTTCTTAATTTGTACTCTAACTATATCGAAGATCCATATAATGTGGATATCGATTATACGCTAAACATCAATCTGATTGTAAATAAATACATTTCAGGAAGTTTTGCTTTTCAAGCCATCTATGATGATAATGCTACTAGTGGTTTTCAGATCCGAGAAGTTCTTGGACTAGGGTTGAACTATGAGTTTTAAAACATTATTCCTCTACAAATTCTGGATATAAGAAGTTATTATAAGGAAAACGAGTCACATGAATATCTCTTACTTCTTTATACACCCTTTTTCTAAAAGAGTCCATATTTTCCTTATTAATTGCAGATATAAACAATGCATTATCTCCAATTCTACTCATCCAAGTTTGTTTCCATTCCTCTAGTGTGTAGTGGATTTCGGTTTTTTCGGTAGTGAGATCATCTTCGTCTATAGTTTTATGCTGATAGGCGTCTATTTTATTAAAAACCATAATCGTTGGCTTATCCATACTCTCAATCTCACCCAAAATTTTATTCACAGAAGCGATGTGATCTTCAAACTGTGGGTGCGATATATCCACTACATGCAATAATAAATCTGCTTCTCTAACCTCATCTAAGGTGCTTTTAAAACTCTCTACTAATTGTGTTGGTAGTTTTCTTATAAATCCAACTGTATCACTTAATAAAAAGGGAAGGTTTCCGATAACTACTTTTCGTACCGTTGTATCCAGAGTAGCAAAAAGTTTGTTTTCTGCAAAGACATTACTTTTTGCAATCACATTCATTAGTGTAGATTTACCTACATTGGTATACCCCACTAACGCTACTCGTACTAATTTACCACGATTACCACGTTGCGTAGCCATTTGTTTATCGATAGTAAGTAGTTTTTTCTTCAATAAAGAAATACGATCTCTTACAATACGTCTATCAGTTTCAATCTCCGTTTCTCCAGGACCACGCATTCCAATACCACCACGCTGACGTTCCAAGTGTGTCCATAATCCTGTTAATCGAGGTAATAAATATTGATATTGTGCTAATTCTACTTGTGTTCTTGCATAACTTGTTTGTGCACGTTGCGCAAAAATATCTAGAATCAAGTTCGTACGGTCAATAATCTTAGCTTTTAAGATACGTTCTATATTGCGCTGTTGTGCAGGTGTTAATTCGTCATCAAAGACTACAGTTCCAATATCATGTTGTTCTACATATGTTAACACCTCTTCCATTTTACCTGTTCCAATAAATGTTTTAGAATTGGGAACATCCATTTTTTGGGTAAAACGCTTCACCACTTCTCCACCAGCTGTATAGGTTAAGAATTCTAACTCATCCAAAAACTCCGTTAGCTTTTCCTCATCTTGATTCTTAGTAACAATCCCTATTAAAATTGCTTTCTCGTATTTTGTTTTTTCCTTTTCTAACATTAGCGCTTAATTTTCTAGCGATCTTCTTCGTACGTACGGTTTCAATAATTAATCCACAAAGGTACAATATTGTATGCATTTGAATTTGTACATTAGGCCTTTACAATAAATTTTTATTAAATGTCTTCGAAGCCTTATTTCAAAAAGAAACATACCGACCTACATACCATTGCTTTTTATAATCTCGAAAACTTATTTGATACTAAAGATGATCCTCATACACTAGATGATGATTTTTTACCAGATTCAGAGAAACGATGGAATAAAAAAAGGTATGAGAAAAAGCTATTTAAACTAGGAACGGCTATTTCGAACATTGGATTTGCCAAGTCTGGTAAAGCTCCTGTGATTCTAGGAGTTGCAGAAGTTGAAAATAAAGCAGTTTTAGAAGATTTAGTAAAAACAAAACACTTAATCCATAAAAACTATGGTGTTATCCATCATGAATCTCCTGATGAACGCGGAATAGATGTTGGGCTGTTGTATCAAAAAGATAAATTTACAGTAACACACTCTGAAAGCGTTCCGCTTATTGTAATGAATGATAATGGCGAAAGAGATTTTACTCGTGACATCTTATGGATTACTGGAGAATTACATAATGAAGAAATTCACATTTTGGTAAATCACTGGCCTTCTAGAAGAGATGGTGCAGCATTAACTGCCTATAAGCGTATTGCTGCGGCTGAAAAAAACAGAGAAATCATTCAACAGATTACTGAGAAAAACCCAAACGCGAAAATTATCATTATGGGTGACCTCAATGATGATCCCAGTAGTGATAGTGTAAGGCGACACCTTGTTGCTCAAGATTTCTATAACCCAATGGAAAGGTTACATACCAGGTTTCGCGGTACGCTTAGCTATAAAAACCAATGGAATTTATTCGATCAGATCATTTTTAGCCATAACTTCCATAAATTCGAAAAAGGAGCTCATAGCTTCGCAGAGGCAAATATTTTTGACGACAGCTTTCTAAAAATCTATAAAGGAAGATATAAAGGCAAACCTTTTAGAACATATGCAGGAGGAAAATATAAAGGAGGATATAGCGATCATTTTCCAGTATATATCTATTTAAAACATCATATGTAATTCCCTTATTAAAATTACCCACAAACCCCTTTTTTCTGTAAAGTGATTTCACTTTAAAACCTTGGGACATAAACCCCTTTTTGTTCTGGTAACAGACCCTTTGTTTATATTTAAAACACTGATATTCAACATTTTGTTTTGCGGAAATTTCCGCAAAACAAAATATCTTTTTTGCCAGTTATAACCACCGCTCTACTTTTGGATCAGAATTCAGAAAGACAATTATGAATTCATATTTCACTCAAATGAAAAGAATAGTTTTAAGATCATCCATCTAATAGGATAAGAAACTAAAATGGCGCCAAACAAAGTTTCAATAACAATACTAATTCTTTCTGTAAAAAGTGAAAAAAAGAGAGATACTAGGTATCAAAAAACTAAACAAGTCAATTTAATTATTCTTAAAAACCAAACAAATGAAAAAGTTATTTTATGCATTACCAATCATCGGGTTATTATTCTTCACATCATGTGATAAAGATGAATCTAATGAAATCATAGATGAGTCAGCAGTAACAACTGATTTTTCTTTAAAAGACATCTATGAATTTCAAAAAGATGTAACGATCAGTTCAGGAGAAGGTAGTACTGGTGTGGTAAGAATTTATGCAAATAACCAATCAGCATTAACTAATTATTCTACAGAAAACCTTAGTTTAATGGAAATTCATTCAGACGAAACTTTAAAACAAAGTCTAGTACGTCATAACCTAATGGATCTTTCAGAAACTACCGTAGAATCTGATGAGGAAGAAGATTATAAAAACGCTTCTTTTGAAGAAAATGGTAATGATATCGCTTTTGAATTAGTGCAGCTTACAAAGGCTAATCCTAACTCAAAATATGCGATCAATTTTAACCACCCACAAACTAGTATTGCAAAAGCTGGTTGGAACTATTATACACATTACAGCTCTGTAAATGATGCTCAAATTGCTGAGATCGCAAGACACTCTGTATGGAGAAGAGTATATTATGGCCTAAAATACAAAGCTTATAGTGGAAGTAGTTGGGCAACTATTCAAAACGAATGGAGAAAAATAAATAACAACCAAAGCTTTTCTCACACAAAGAATCCTTGTTACCAATTTAGATTCCGAGTGAAAACTAAAAAGAACAGTGCTTATTCGGTTACATTTGATTATTAATAAAATAATTAGAAACCATTAAAAAACTCCAAGCAGAAGCTTCTGCTTGGAGTTTTGTTATATGTTACAATAAACGAAAGAGGTTCTTAGTTTCCTGAGATCTCAATGTTATCTATATGATATCTTGTTGTTGGTCCTGGATCTGATCCCGCATATCTGAATGCAATACGTACATTTCCATCGACACAAGAAATATTAACTGGTCCAACAGACTCAAAATCTCCAAATCCTCCACTTGGTCCAGTTGGAATTGTTGCATCTAACCTAGACCACTCTGTAGTAGTTACATCTCCTGTAAAATTATCAGTGATAAATGCTGTAAGGATATTACCATTATCAAAATTAGACTGAATCTCAAAAGAAATCTCTTCTGCAGTAGTAGCTGTAAGATCAATTTCTGGAGTTACTAACCACACCTCAAATGGATTTTCTCCAGAATTAAATCCTGAAATCTGAGCATATTGATTACCACTAAAACTACCAACCACATAATCTAAACTTCCACCAGTAGTATTTACATTTAACCATCCAGCATTTTCTAAGTCACTAATGCTTAATCCTGTGAAATCTTCTTCGAAAATTACCGTAGCACCACCACTAGTTCCATCACACTCTAATACATTAGGATCACAACGAACTTCGTTATCAAAAACTAATCCTGTAACGTCATTAAGCACTAAATTAAATGTATCACCAAAGAAGTTCTTAGTTAAAACTCCTTCAAAACTTCCTTGCTGTGTTGGTAATGCAAGTGATTTAAAATCTGCGAATGTACTTGTACTTAAGACCGCCGTTGCTCCTGTATCACAGCTTTCCAGATTTCTTTCTCCATCAAACTCATCGCTTGGTTCTCCAGCAAAAGTTAATGGGTCATCTCCTAATACATCATTTCGGTTGAATTGTACATTATTGATCTTTACGAACAAATTAGTTAAATCGTCTGAAAATTCTTCGAAAGTAATTTCTAACGGAGTAATGTCAGCAACCTCAGAAGATCTAATGATAACCTCTTCTTGAGAGAAAGATGGAATCTGTTCTACCTCATCACCAGAAAGTACTCCTAATGTAGCAACTCCATTTTCAATACCTGCAGATAATCCTTCAAGTTTTATAAATACTTTTCTTCCAAATTCGTAAGAAGTGAATAAAGGGTTTACATCTATTAGAACTCTAATTCCAGCTGTTGGATTTTCGGCTCTATCTTGGATTACTATTTCTTCAAAAAAGTTTCCTGCTCTATCACTAGACACCACATATCCAGTGATAAACTTATCAGAGTCTTCAAAATTAACTGCATCTCCATTAGCTTGTGCAATTTCGCCTAAAATACCGCTTAGCTCTGCAATCTGATTCTGGTCTATATTTGGATCATCAATATCCAATGCAGGCGTTTTAAAATCATCATCTTGTACACAAGCGGTAACAGTAACCGCTAAGACCAAAATGCTTATTAGTTTCTTTAAATTAATTGAATTCATTTTATAATATTTTTTTGTTGTGTTCATCATTAAAATCTTACATATACATTTAGGTAGTATGAAGTACCAAACCCATAGAAATATCTTGGTCCAAAAACCGGAGTATCTCTTTGCGCTTCTTCTAATGCTAGTCTATAATTGGCGTTTCTAGCTTGTTCAAAACCTCCTGTTCTATATTCTTTATCAAATATGTTATTAATTGTGGCAAAGAACCCAATATAATAATCTTTTACTCTCCAAGACTTACCTCCAACTGCGTTTACTAAAATATAATCATCAAATTGCTCTTGTCTTAATAATTCTCGAGCAATATTCTCATCATAATCATTAAACGGTAACCCATCAACATCTTGGTTAAAGTTGGATGATCTTGCAAATGGACTCACATCTATATAAGCATTTGAGAAATAATTTGCAGTAGCTCCAAACCACCAGAATTTAGGGTCTCTGTATTCAAAACCTAATTGTGCAGCATTTTGAGGACCTCCAGCAATACGGTAATCTTTTAAAGAAGACTTCCCGAAATATCGTACTCTATCTAAATCTCCTGTTGTTTCACCTAAGAAATCACTACTAGTACTCGCTACGAATAAATCAGGATTATTAGCATATGTAAACTGACCTAATGCAGCAGCACCTTTTAATTTGATTGTAGGCGTTATTTGATATTCGATACCTAACTCTGCTCCTATGTGTTGCCTATCTACTCCAGTAAGAATCTCCTGAACAAATCCAACATCAGATCCAGAAATTGCTTGTGTAAAGAAGAAAGACAATTCTGTTGCATCCTGTATTTTCGTATAATATCCAGTTAATCTTGCTTTTAATTTTGGTGTTCTTAATATGTAACTAGCATCAAAAGATTGAACTTTTTCACTTTCCTGACTTCCAGAAATTGAAGGTTCAGCTTCTATTAACTGAGAGATCGTTCTGTTATTTTGTCTTGAATTGGCAAAAGAATTACGAATTGTTGGAGCTTTTGTAAAATAAGTCCCATTAATATCTATAAGATTACGGCCATTAATTTTATAAGTAAAACCACCTTTTGCTCCAAAATTAGTAAAATCTAGTTTATCACTTTTACCAAAAGATCCTAAGCGTCCTTCTCCTGGAAAATATCCGTTTTCGAATAATCCTGTTCTTTGATATGACGTTTGAGAAACATTACCTCCTATAAAGAAATCTACTCTATTAAATTTAAATTGTGCTTGTGCAAATCCACTAACTACATCAGCATCGATCTCAAAGTTATAATCATATCGATCACCCACTCCAACAACTCTATTGCGATTTCTTAAATCACTTTGCGCTCTATCAGCTAATTGTTCTGGAGTAAGTCTATTCTCTGGAGCTACATCATTATCTTGTTGTGCTCCAAACAAATCTACATCTAAAAAGCCTCTACCACCTAATAAATCCGTTACCTCTGCAAAATTCTCACTCTTTAAAGTTCTGTAATTTACAGCAGCATTTAGTGTAATGTTATCCGTTAATTGACTATTTAATATCGAATTAAACGTCCATTGTGTATCATCAATTCTGTCTTCATAAAAGATATAAGTAGAATTCGCTCCGCGTTGTGCATTTAATTGATTTGCTTCTATCAATTGATTCCAGTTTAACTGACCGTTTCTCACAAACTCTTGTTGTGCTAAGAATGCGTTTTGAAAATCCAGCGGTGTTGGATTAGGATCATCTAAAAAAGAACTTGGTAAATAACTCGGATGAATTGGGTTTGTATCTCTACTAGCTCCTCCTCCACTATACGTGTCTACACCATTAAAGTTTACCAATTCTGTTCCTCCATTATCAATTCGACTATTTCCTATTTTACCTGTCTGATATCCAACATTTGTATTTAAAGTAGTTTTATCACTGATATTCCAAAAGTGATTTAGCATAAAAACTGGTTCTTCGATCTCTCGAACTCTAGAGTTTTTCTTTTCTCCATCGAAATACCCCCAGTTTGGATTGTATTGTCTTCCTTTTAGTCTGAATACTTCCTCTGTGATTGCGGTAGATCGTCCTCTTCTGTTTGGTGTATAAAAACTGGTTACATTAATGCTGTGTTTATCGTTGATTTTCTTTTCTACGGCAGCAAAAACTGAATTTGCGTCATACAAAGTTCCTTCAATATACCCTTCATTACCCATTCTTCTAGCTAAAGAAACGGTATACGCCCAACCATTACTCATTAATCCAGAACTATAGCTACCCATAATTCTACCAGTATAGCTTCTATTAGAAGCAGCATATGATAACCTACCTCCTTGTCGATATTGAGAAGCTCTCATAATTATGTTTGTAGATCCTGCAAGATCACCGAATGTGTAATCATTCGCAGAAATCCCCATAGAAAATTCCTGATTACGCTGAACATCATTTAGTCCACCCCAATTACTCCATTGAGGTCTTCCATCATTCAGTTTGTTCATTTCAATTCCGTTGATCAATACCTTAGCATTTTCATTGCCCAAACCTCTTGGGCGAAAAAATGTAGCGCTAAAATCAAACGCCGCTGCGCTAAGGAATACATCTCTTGATGCTTGTAATAATCCTGATACATTCGCCGATGCATCATCATCACCGTCATCTAATTCATTATCCGTAAGGCTTATGGTACCTATTTGGATTTGTTCTTGATTTACATCATAGTTCAGATCTATTGTTTTTAGATCTAATACACTTCCTTCATTAATAATGATAGGAAAACGTTTTGTAATATATCCGTCTAAGGATATAACAGCAATTTGTTCTCCTAATGGTAGTTGTACACCTCCAAAATCGAATTCTCCAGAATTATTTGTGGTTGCCGAAATCAATGTTCCTTCAATCGTAATAAGTACTTGAGTAAGATTTTCATTGGTAGATGCGTCAACAATTTTACCCTTTAATCCTGTTTGCTGAGCATACGTCATGGCAACAGAACTTAAAAAAATCATTAAAAAGAAAAGATTCTTTTTGAGTTGTGACACTTTCATTAAATAATTGTTTTAGTTAAGAAATTAATATTTCTGCCGCGCAAAAGTACATGTTTTAAATAGAAAAGCTAATTTTGGCTCAAAATTTGGAATACATTTTACAATAAGTTAATAATCAATTAGATAATGAACTCAAAATATTTATTCATTCTTGCTTTTGTACTAAGCCCGTTGTTTACTGTTCTTTCTCAAGAAAAGAAAACATATAAAGTTAACACAATTGC
>NZ_WEKL01000008.1 GCF_019295435.1 Aquimarina litoralis | reverse complement strand
GATTCAAATCTGCTTTAACTAAAGAACTTTCGGTTGGTTTCATCTCAGATTCAGAAATTTCTTGTGAGAATTCTTCATTTTCACAAGAAACCGCGACGAATACCAATACAAAAACCAGTAAATGTCTAAATAAATGATGTAAATAAAACACCTCTTTTTTTTCACAAAAAGTTTTCATAATTGATTGTTTTGAATTGTTTATAGAATTTGTGTTAAAATACTGGTTAACCAAAAAATAAATTGGTTAACCAATTTGAATATCACAATATTACTGAATAATTATGCCAACTCAAACGATTTCGTAAAAAAAATTATAATTTTTTAACAGCTCAATAAATTACACAGCTCTATTTTATCAATTTGATATTTCAGTGAGTTTATTGATTTATACAAGTCATAAATATTACTTTTTCCCCATAACAATGTTTGAATAAAACTGTATAATAAGGCTATTCGTATAATTTAATTGAATATATTTAGCGCTTAAACCAATTTAAATTATTTACATGAAAAAGCTCACACTCATCTTAGGGATGCTGTATGCCAGCATTTCTTTTTCTCAACAACAAGTAACTGGTACTGTAACAGACAATAACGGCTCTCCACTTCCGGGAGTTAATATTGTTGAAAAAGGAACCAGTAATGGGGTGATTACAGATTTTAATGGTACTTATAGTATTGAGGTCAATCCTGAAGGAACTTTAGTTTTTAGTTTTGTAGGATTTGAATCCAAAGAAGTATCTGTAGATTATCAATCCACAATTAACGTATCACTCTCCAGTGGTTCTGAATTGGATGAAGTATTATTAGTAGGTTCTAGAGCCTTACCCAGAAGTAATACCACCTCTTCTCTACCTATTGATGTTCTCGCATCTAAAGAGTTAGCATCTACAGGTCAAGTTACTTTTGATAAAGCACTACAATATAAAATTCCTTCGTTTAACACCGTACAAACTCCGGTAAATGATGCTACTTCTTTATTAGATCCTTATGAGATAAGAAATATGGGACCTAGTAGAACCTTAATACTTATTAATGGAAAACGTAAAAATCTTAGTTCTCTTCTATATACACAAACTTCTCCTGGACGTGGGGAAACAGGTTCTGATATTTCTGCCATTCCAACAGATGCGATAAAGCGTGTTGAAATATTAAGAGATGGAGCTTCTGCTCAATACGGATCGGATGCAATCGCCGGAGTAATGAATATTATTCTTAAAGACAATCCAAATGACGGATCAGTAACCTTAAGAACAGGTATAACTTCTGAAGGAGACGGAGAAACTATAGGTATTAGTTTAAATAATGGTGCTAGTATTGGCGATAATAGAGGTTTCTTTAACTATACTGTTGATTTTTCAAAAGTAAATCTAGCAAATCGTCCTGGGACAGTTGATGCATTAGGGGAAGCTACTGATTTTGGAGCAGATATTGCTGATGTACAAGCTTTCTTAGATTTATTTCCTGATGCTGGAAATATTAATGGGTCTCCGGAAACCTCTGCTTCTAAATTTTTGGTTAATGGAGGGTATGATATCAATGAAAATACAAACATTTATATGAATGCAGCTTATGTTTATAAAAAGGTAAATAGTTTTGCGAATTACAGAACTCCTTACTGGAGAACAGAAGCTGAATTTCCTTATCTAGCAGATTTCTTTCCAAATGGTCCTAATGGTGAATATATAGGGTATCTTCCTACTTTTGAAGGAGATCTAAATGATTATAATGCAACCATAGGTTTTAAGACTAAAAAGAATGGTTGGAACTATGATATTAGCTATACTACAGGTGGAAATACTCAAGATTACACCGTAAATAATTCTCATAATCGTAATTCTGTACTATCTCCATCAACTTGGGTAGATGCTAATGATAACGGAATTGTAGATCCAGGAGAACTTACGGAAGGATCTGAATTATATCGTGAGAATAGCCCTATTTCTTTTGATCCAGGAGGTACTAAATTTACCCATAGTGTTGGGAATATAGATATTGCAAAATTAGTTACGGATCAAATCAGTATTGGAATTGGAGCAGAGTTTAGAACCGAAACTTTTGAAATTATTGAAGGTGATCTTGCTTCTTATGATGGTGGTGGTGCAGATTCATTTGCAGGAAATAGACCAGAAAATTCTGGAAAGTTCAATAGATATAATTTTGGTGGTTATTTTGATATCTCTGCAGATATTACAGAAGACTTTTTAGTAAATGGTACTATTCGTATAGAAGATTATAGTGATTTTGGAGAAGCATTTGTTTGGAAACTTAGTAGCCGATATAAATTCTTAGAAGATAGGTTTACGGTACGGGCTTCTTTATCTACAGGATTCAGAGCTCCAACGCTACACCAAATATATACGCAGAGAGCGCAATTTAGCTTTATTCCTGGTCAAGGAATTCAAGTAGGTGGATTAATTAATAATGTTTCACCACAAGCTAGATTATTAGCAATACCACAATTGGATGCTGAAGAATCGACCAACTTTACTATAGGTTTTGGAGCAAAGATTAATAAGGACATTAATGTTACTGTAGATTACTACAATATTCAGGTAGATGATAGAATTGTTCTTAGTACAGAAATAGGAGCAACAGCAGCTGGTAATACACCACTTGATGAAGTATTACAAAACAACAATCTATCCGATGTAAGTTTCTTTGTAAATGCAATCGATACTAGAACTTCTGGAATTGATGTTGTTGCTAACTACAGAAATATTGGTGTTGGCCCTGGAAAACTAAACTTTAGCTTATCAGGAAACTATGTGATCCAAAATGAAAGAGATGGGGCTGTAAACAATCCTACTCTTGTAGCTGATGCTGGTCAATCTGTGGTAAACGACACTCAAGAAGCGCTATTCTTTACTTCTCGTCCAGAATTTAAAGCTATTCTTGGAGCGAATTATGATATTGGTAAATTTAATTTCTCACTAAACAATACCTTATTTGGGCCAACAAAATTTAGAAATCAAGGTTTACAAGATCTAGAATCTTTAGTAGGCGGCGATCCTGCTGATAGTGATGGAGGTTCTGATCTAGGTGTAGAATTTAAAACAAAAGTAGTTACAGATCTTGGTATTAATTACAATGCTACAGAAAACATTACAGTGGCTTTAAACATCAATAATATTTTAGATGTACTACCAGAATGGGAGTTTAAATCACTTACTCCTACTGGAGATGCTGTATTAAATGATCCAGATGCTGAGAAAACAGCTTTTAACTTAATTACCTTTAATGGAAGATATTCACAAATGTCTTATGATGGATACCATTTCAGCCAGTTAGGAACATTATTCAATTTATCAGTGAATTATAAATTCTAAATTATATTTCAGAATATATCTTTTTAGATATAAACTTTGAATAACTATATATCTAAAACCTTAGGGAATAATTTCTCTAAGGTTTTTTATTGTGAGCTTATTTCTAGCACATCATCAATTGTATTCTGATAACCATCAAATTTGATAAGATTATTATGAGAACCTCCTGTTATGGTTATTAATTTTTTATGAGAAGAAATCAGACTTTCAAATAATTTTTTTCCAGAAGAGTATGGTACTACCCTATCTTTAGTGCCGTGATAAATAGTAATTTTACAGCTTACTTTTTGAATAAACTTATCAGAAGGAAACTTAAACTTTAAAACACTGCTTACTGGAAATATAGGTAACCAATAAGAAGTAACATCTCCCATAGAACTAAAAGGTGTTTCTAAAACAAGATTACCTGGTTTATTTTGTGAAGCTATATTTGTAGCAATTCCTGTTCCTAATGATCGACCATAAATAATAATGTTATCTTCATCATAGTTATTCAAAACATAGTCATAAAACAGTTGTGCATCTTCATATAGATTTTCTTCTTTTTTGATCACACCAGTACTTTTACCATAGCTTCTATAGTCCATTACTACCACATCATATTGCTTTTCTACGAAAAAAGAAGCAATACGCCCCCAACGAGAAAGATTTCCTTTATTCCCATGAAAATATAAAATAACTCCTTTGGGTTCTGAAACTTTAAAATGGAGAGCATTCAATCGTGCTCCATCTTTCGTGTCTAAGAAGAACTCTTCGAAATTATAATCAAATTGATATGTGTAATCTAAAGCAAGCCTTTCTGGTTGAAAAATGATTTTATTTTGTAAAAAATAGAGCAAAACAATTAGTAATAAATAAAAAGCTACTATCCAAAATAGAACTTTTTTAAGCTTGGACATTGACTCTTTTTTTGGCATGTTGAACACCAATACTTGTGTTTGAAAGGTTAATTTTTCTAATTTTAGAATTAATAATTTCCCCTAGCATTTTATGGTAGGATTCAAAATTGTTAAGGTTCTTATGCCCTCCTCCAATCACAGTATATAAACGAGTAAGTTTAGGTTTAATTTTAGACAATTTAATACTAGATTTAAAAGGAATCAACTTATCATGAGTACCATGAATAATATGAATTGGGCAATTCACGTACTTTAACCATTTATAAGTAGGGATAGGATATCTCATAATCAGAGAGACTGGCATAAAGGGTATATATTTGGCAGCAACCTTACTTAAACTGTAATAAGGAGCATCAAGAATTAACATTTTAGGATTATTTATAGAAGCTAATTTTGTCGCGAAGCCAGATCCCATAGAACGGCCATATAAGATGATATATTTCTCGTCTACTTTTTCTTTAAGTTTATTATATACAAATTGTAAATCTCTTTTTAGCGCCTTAAAAGATCGTCTTCCTGTACTTTTTCCAAATCCCCTATAATCCAGCATACACACATCATATTGATGTCTCGTAAAATCAACAGCAAATTTACCCCAACCTTTTATACTTTTAGAATTTCCTTTTAGATATAAAACAACACCTTTAGGATTTTCCACCTTAAAATGGAGGCCATTTATAATAGCTCCATCTCTAGTTTCCAAATTGTACTCTTCTACAACCTGATTATTGTAATGAAACTCAAAATCTTTATCTAATTTCTCTGGCTTGAAAATAAAATACTCTTGCAAATAATATAAAGCGATACTAGCTATAATATACAATGCAAGAATAATAATTGCTATGTATCCCCAATTTGGCATATTACTATTCTTAAAAATGATTGTAAGTAACTAATTTACAAAAAATTAAAATGATTGCATAAAAAAACCCGCCAAAGCGGGTTCTATATTCTTCTACTAGTTCTTATTATCTTCTAGCATCATATATTCTAAAGCGAACACCAACCCTTCCGTAGATATCAAAAAACTTACTATCAATGTCTACAAGGTTATCTGTAAAATCATTGGTTGCTCCTACTTCTAACATAATATCAAACATTTCTCCTATCATTTGAGAAAAACCAACACCATATACACCACTAATCACCAACTGCTCAAATTGATCCGATTCTAAGTCAACACCGCCAAATTCGACACCAGTATTTAATCTAAAAGCTGGTCCAACGTTTATAAATGGTCTAAAACGGTCTTTTCCTCTATTGAATAAATATCGAAACTTTGGATTAAAACCTACTTGTAGAGCTTTTAAATCAGCTGTTACTTGCGATCCAAATACATTTCCAACAACTTCACTATTTCTTTGTAATACTTCGATAGAGAAAACGATACTAGTCTTGGCGCGAACACCCATTACATAACCATATCCTGCATTAAAATGGAAACCTACTCCTCTATTACTGTCTGCATTTTCAATGTTCAAGCTAGAACTTGTTATACCACCTGTAACTTCCCAACGATATTGTCCATAAGAACTAATTGAGAAGGCTACCAATAAAATAAAGAATACTGTTTTTTTCATAATAATTAGGTTTAGATTTGAGGTTAAATTCTTGACGAAAATACTAAAATTTAAAAAATGAGTATAAAAAAACCTGTCTAAACAGACAGGTTTTTGATTAGTCGTTATATTTCAACTACTTATTCTTTATGCATAAAAGCCTGCTTTTGCAATAAAAACTCTTCAGTTTCAACAATATCTTCATCAGGTACACAACAATCTACAGGACATACTGCTGCACATTGTGGTTCTTCATGAAACCCTTTACATTCTGTACACTTATCTGGAACGATGTAATAAATCTCATCACTCACAGGTTCCTGAGCTTCGTCTGCATTGACAGCTTTTCCACCAGGAAGTACCACATCTCCTTCCAAATCAGTACCATCAGCATATCTCCAATCATCTGCACCTTCATAAATTGCAGTGTTAGGGCATTCCGGCTCACAAGCACCACAGTTTATACATTCATCTGTTATTATAATTGCCATAGCTCTTTTTTATTCTAAATTTGCAACACAAAAATAACTCGTAAACTAGTTATAAACAAATAACAAATGGTATTAAATGACCGAATCACAGCTTTTTCTGAACTAGGAAAGTTCTTAAGTCAATTCAAAAACACTGGTTATGAGAAGGTTAGTGGTATTAAGAATAATGAAGATTTTTTTGATGGAATGATTCAAAAAATAACATCTGCTAAAAATCATAACGGTTGGTTTACAGAAGAGAATATCCTATTCTCATTATCACAGTGGAGTATGTTGCTCACAAAATCTAATTTAGAACAGTGGCTTTCTTCTTATGACTTAAGCAACATTACCTCCAAAACAGTTGGAATTATTATGGCAGGAAATATTCCTCTGGTTGGTTTTCATGATTTTATATCTGTTGTGATTAGTGGGCACAAAGTAATCGTCAAACAGTCATCAAACGATAATCAGTTGCTTCCTTTTCTAGCTTCATACCTCATGAATATATCACCAGAATTAAAAAATTACATTTCTTTTACAGAAAATAGAATTAATGATTTTGATGCTATTATTGCTACGGGAAGTAATAATACGGCCAGATATTTTGAACATTATTTTGGGAACAAACCGAATATTATACGTAAGAACAGAAATTCTGTTGCTGTATTAACAGGAAATGAAACTAAAGAACAATTAACCGCACTTGGCGATGATATCTTTAGGTACTACGGACTTGGTTGTAGAAGTGTATCGAAAATAATGGTACCGGAAAACTATGATTTCGATTTGTTTTTCAAATCCATGTATTCATATAATGATATTATAAAAGGTGCTAAATACGCTAATAATTATGACTATAATAAAGCTGTGTATCTAATGAGCAATTTTAAGCTTCTTGAGAATGGCTTCTTGATGTTAAAAGAAGATACAAGTTACAGTTCCCCAATTGCTACTTTATTTTATGAAACATACACTTCGAAGGAAGAATTACAGCAAAAATTTCAGTTGGATAAAGAAGATATTCAGTGTATCGTGAGTGATGAATTTTCTCAAGAAAGTATTGATTTTGGAACTACACAATCACCTTCCCTATCAGATTATGCAGATAATATAGATGTTATTGAATTTTTAACAACAATTAGCTAAATAATTTATCATTTTGACAATGTAATTGTTTTAGATTATTAGCACCTTTGTGGTGTTTTTTCTAACTGGTATAAATAACCAAAAAACAACAAGAAAAGTAACTATTAAAAATTATAAAAACTACTGATGAAAAAGCACAACTTTAGCGCAGGTCCTTGTATTTTACCACAAGAAGTATTCGAAGAAGCATCCCAAGCAGTATTAGATTTTAATAACTCTGGGTTATCTATTTTGGAGATTTCACACCGTAGCAAAGATTTTGTAGATGTTATGGAAGAAGCCCGAAGTTTAGCGTTAGAATTACTTGGCTTAGAAGGTAAAGGCTACAAAGTACTTTTTCTACAAGGTGGAGCTAGTACGCAATTCTTGATGACTGCCTATAATTTATTACAATCAAAAGCAGGATACATCAACACAGGTAGCTGGAGTGACAAAGCTATAAAAGAAGCTAAAATTTTTGGAGAAGTTATAGAAGTTGCTTCTTCCAAAGATGCGAATTACAATTATATCCCAAAAGGATACGATATCCCTAAAGGATTAGATTATCTGCATTGCACAAGTAACAACACTATTTTTGGTACTCAAATTAAAGAGTTTCCTGTAACTGACGCTCCTTTAATATGTGATATGAGTAGTGATATATTCTCTAGACAATTAGATTTTTCTAAGTTTAGTTTAATTTATGCAGGAGCACAAAAAAATATGGGACCAGCAGGTACTACTTTAGTCGTGATTAAAGAAGATATCCTTGGGAAAGTTGAAAGACAAATACCATCAATGCTTGATTATAATGTACATATCGGGAAAGGAAGTATGTTTAATACACCTCCTGTATTTGCAGTATATACTTCGATGCTAACACTTAGATGGCTAAAAAAACTTGGAGGTATTGCTGCTATTGAAGAAGAAAATGAGAAAAAAGCGAAACTTATTTACTCAGAAATCGAATTAAATCCTTTATTCAAAGGTTTTGCTGCAGAAGAAGATCGATCTACAATGAATGCAACGTTTTCACTTGTTGAAGGTAACCTAAAAGAAACTTTTGATGCTATGTGGAAAGAAGCTGGTATTAATGGTGTTAATGGACACAGAAGTGTTGGTGGATATAGAGCAAGTATGTATAATGCGATGACTATGGAAAGTGTAGCTGCATTAGTAGATGTAATGAGTGATTTAGAGAGAAAAGCATAATAAAGCACAATTCTTAAAAAAGCTGAATTCTGAAATAAGAACTAAAAACTTAAAAAATCAAACCTTTAAAATGAAAGTATTAGCAAACGATGGAGTATCACAAAGTGGTATTGATGCCCTAGAAAAAGCTGGATTCGAAGTGCAAACTACTACAGTAGCACAAGATCAATTAGTGGATTACATTAACGATAATGAAATTAACGTATTGTTAGTTCGTAGTGCTACTAAAGTAAGAACCGATATTATCGATAACTGTAGTTCATTAAAAATTATCGGTCGTGGTGGTGTTGGTATGGACAATATTGATGTAGCTTATGCTAGAGAAAAAGGGCTACACGTTATTAACACTCCTGCAGCATCATCAGGTTCTGTAGCAGAACTAGTATTTGCCCACTTATATGGAAGTGTTCGTTTTTTACATGATGCTAACAGAAATATGCCTTTAGAAGGTGATAGCAAATTTAAAAACCTTAAAAAAGCGTACGCTGGTGGTATTGAATTAAGAGGTAAGACTCTTGGTGTTATAGGTATCGGACGTATTGGTCAAGCAACGGCTAAAATAGCTATCGGAGTTGGAATGAATGTTGTAGCTTTTGATCCTTTTATAGAAGAAGTAGAAATTCCTTTGGAGTTTTTTGATGGACAATCAGTAAACTTTAAAATAAAAACAGTTTCTAAAGAAGAAGTTTTAAAGAATGCTGATTTCCTAACCCTACATGTTCCTGCACAAAAAGAGTATGTAATAGGTAAAAGTGAAATTTCGCAAATGAAAGACGGAGCTGGATTAATAAATGCTGCTCGTGGAGGCGTAATTGATGAGGTTGCTCTAGTAGATGCGTTAGAAAAAGGTAAACTAACTTTTGCTGGATTAGATGTATTTGAAAACGAACCGAAACCCGCGATCAAAGTATTAATGAATAACAAAATTTCGTTAACACCTCATATTGGTGCTGCAACAGGAGAAGCACAAGATCGAATTGGACAAGAACTTGCAGATCAAATCATTTCTATCCTGAAGTAGTCTTTCAAAAGATAAAATTTATTAACAGAACACCTTTATATTCGTTATAAAGGTGTTTTTTGTTATTCATCGACAGAATGAGCTTTTCATCCATTTTTCACAGAAATAAAGACTAGGATATACTATAATCTTAATCATAAAAAATGTAACTTTAGAACACATAATAAAAATATATAAATCATGTCTGGAATTTTAGATCTTTTAAATAGCCCAGTAGGGCAACAAATAATTAGTGGAGTTAGTAGTCAAACAGGACAATCTGCTGATAAAACTGGAAATCTGTTAAGTATGGCGATGCCAGTATTAATGGGAGCCATGCAAAAAAATGCTGCCACACCAGAAGGAGCTTCTGGTTTATTAGGAGCATTATCAGGAAAACATTCCGGTGGAGGAATTTTAGACAACCTTGGAGGACTTTTTGAAGGTGGAGTTGAAGAAAGTGTAACAAATGATGGAGCGGGGATTTTAGGACACATCTTAGGAGGTAAACAACCAGCCGTGGAAAATGCACTAAGTCAAAAATCTGGTATCGATGCTGGTTCTGTTGCCCAAATTCTTAAAGTAGCAGCTCCAATTCTTATGGGAGTTTTAGGTAAACAAGCTTCACAAAATAATGTTTCAGATGCTAATGGCCTTTCCAGTATGCTAGGAGGAATGTTAGGCGGTGGTCAAGGATCTAAACAACAATCTTTAATAGAATCTTTCCTTGATGCAGATGGAGATGGAAGTATTCTAGATGATGTTGCCGGTATGGTACTCGGTGGTGGTCAGAAAAAAGGAGGCATCGGAGGATTATTAGGTGGTTTATTTGGAAAATAAAACGTCTTTACAAATTTTATAAAACTAAAGAGTTCTTACTTCATAAGGACTCTTTTTTTATTTACCGTAATTACTTAAA
This sequence comes from Aquimarina litoralis, assembly GCF_019295435.1. GTDB lineage: Bacteria > Bacteroidota > Bacteroidia > Flavobacteriales > Flavobacteriaceae > Aquimarina > Aquimarina litoralis_A. The sequence continues at coordinate 136,448 of NZ_WEKL01000008.1, read as the reverse complement.
TTAAACTTACCAAAATGTTAAAACTATCATCTTTTTAAGTAACTTTTTGTATTTTAAAGCTATGGGAACAACAAAAAATATTATTTATATAAGTTTTATTGCTTTATTCGTTTATAGTTGTGCAACAACGAAAGAGAGAAAGCTTGATACTGCTTCAGCAGAAACTACCTCTGATACATTACGAATTGCTAATGATGAATTAGAATATGAAATTATTATAATTGAACCAGGATTTAACACGTGGTTAGTCACACAAAGACCAAGAGGATATTATAATCAAAACTTTCTAGAGGTAAGAAATCGTCAATATGTAGTCGAGTATAATCAAAGAGTTATGCAACCGCAAATTTTCGATCCAAATTTATATATCCAACAAATCAATTATGAGCATCAGACAGATTATGGGTATGAAGTAAATTATTTGTTGTATAATTATTTTCTATTTTTTCAGCAAAGATATAACCAAAGATTCTTGGTTACTAGAGGCTAAAGATCTTGACACAGTAAAGTTTTAGTTGTATTTTTGTGCTATGCAAAAATTCAAAGATCGTTGGGAAATTAATGCCAATTGGCAATTTGTTTTTCCATTATTAGGATTAGTAGGACTACTACTCTCTTCATTTCTATTAGCAAAAGGATTAATTACGAGACTGTTTAACGTAACAGAGAACCACGATTTTTTTATTTTAGGAATTTCTATTCTTACAATACTTTTATTTGCACTTTTATTGTTATTGACTCTAAAAATTTTCGATGCTTTAGAAAAAAAGTGGAATGTTACCTATCGTTGGGAACTCATTGCAATTTTTATTGCATTTGCTATAACGGGATCCACTGCGGCTAAAGTTTCTGATCCGATCTTATCACTTATTGGACTGAGTAAAGAAACTACCAATGGTTGGATCTATTGGCCTCTAAGAATATTTTTAATATTTCCTATCTATCAAGTAATTTTACTGATTGTTGGATGGTTATTTGGACAATTCAAATTTTTCTGGTGGTTTGAGAAAAAAATGCTTCGTAGAATGGGTTTTGCGAGATTTTTAAAAGACTAAGAAGCATCTACTTCAACAACATCACCTTGTACTTTCTCCTTTTTTACCACATAGGTATATATCCACATCAATGTAAACGTCGGAATAAAATCTAATCCAGGTACTCCTTCTTCTATTAGCGTAAAAAAACCGGCTGCTTTCCCTACATTTCCTTTATACATTTTAGTCATCAACCAGCCTGCTAAAGGAGCCCAAGCGATATCAATTATTTCCGTAAATGGAGGAAAAATATAAGAAAGCATTCCTATAGCATCGAATAAAATACTAAGCCCTAATTTTTTTGTTTTGTTTTCAGTCATGTTGTTTCATTTTGGGTTATCTAATTTACTAAAAACAAAGCAAATAGTATTCCAAAATAATTCTATGCCAAATCGGCTGTATTCCTGCTAGAAAGTTTTCCTTAATCTATTTATATGTATTTAATATTTAAAAAATAATACAGAATTATTGTTTCTACCTACTATAACAAGACTATCTCTAGAAATAATATCTCTTATTTCTCCAGGAGCATCGAACCCTCCTTCTTCTGCACGAAATTGTAAATTCCCTTCGTTTTTCAGAAAAATACCATCTGTAGCATCATATCTTCCAGCTTGAGGTTTCACCCCAAAAAGATTTCCTCCAAGTAATAAGTCAATATCACCATCCCGATCATAATCACCAGAGGAAATTGCAAATATCGGAGTAAGTTGTGCTGCTGCGGGTAAAGTTTGTACTGTAAACGTAGCATCTCCATTATTAATAAAAAGCATTGATTCCAAATCTGTAACGGTAGCTACAACAGAATTATTCAATTGTTCTTTTGAAAACATTTTTCCTATAGTAGCTTCTTTATAGGACTTAAAATCTGGAAATTGTTTTTTAATAGATCTTATTTGATCAATGAGATCATTGCGGATAGCATAAGGCACCGCTTCTCCAGAAGAATTATATCTAGAAAGAATAGGGTCCAGAAAACCATTTTGATCATAATCATTTACAAAGAGTGCAATCGGTTGTTCTTTAGAGGCCTTAAATGTACTATTTAATCCATGATTACCAGCGACAATGTCCCGATCTCCATCGGCATCTACATCTACGATATGCAATGTATTCCACCAGCCTTTTAGATGAGTAAGTCCATTTTCTTTAGATATAAATTTTTTCTTCGCGTGTAAAAAACAATGTATCCCCATATATTCTCCCGCGATAATTAAGTCTTCATAACCATCTCCATCTATATCTGCAAAAGTGGCATCTGAAATCATACCTATTCCTTTTAATTCTGGAAGCCAGGATTCGGTTACATCTTTAAAAATACCGTCTCCTTGATTTTCAAAAAGGTATCCATCAGAAGGCATTCCATAAGCATCTGGTTTCGAGCCCTCACCTACAAAAACATCCAAATCATTATCTCCATCAAAATCGGAGATAGCTATACAGGAAGTATTAATTGCTAAGCCTCCAAATAATGGTTCAGTTCTCTTGACCAAAGATCCTTTTTTATTAATATATAATCTATCTTTTAGCAATTCCGAATTTTTCTCTGTTTCTACTCCTCCACTTCCGATAATTAAATCTAAATCCTGATCTCCGTCCACATCTAAGAATATGGCTTCAGTATCATCAAAATCACTATCTAATCCTAAGGTTTTCCATGGAGATCTTAAGGAATTGATTTTATTTTCTTTTCCTTTAGCTCCTGAAACAAATAATTCATCAATTCCATCTGAATTCCAATCAGATAAGGATATTTTAGGCCCTTTGGTACTTCGCATATGATACAAAAAGCGATCTCGATCAAAATCCACAAATCGATTTTCGATATGCATTATAGTATCTCTATTTACTTTCTTAAATATTGTTTGGGTTTTTGAATGTTTCTTTTTTGCCATCGAAACTATCGCTTCCTCTTCTTTTATAACAATTGTTTTATTAACTGCTACATTTTCCAAATAAGAAACTTTCCCTTCAGCCCATTGTACTTCTATACTTACAGGAGCGTTTGATTTTAGTCCAACCAATAATTTTGGATCCACACAAGATTGAAAACCTCTTACCGGTTGTTGTTCGATATAGTATTCTTGTGATTTAGATCTAACAATTACTTTGCTCCCAATACCGAACTTATTACGTTCACCATGTAATACAATACTTATACTATTTCCTTTCGTGTTATTTCTATATATGGATGACTCTCCATTTACATTATTAATCACCAAATCCAGATCCCCGTCATTATCAAGGTCTCCATAAGCAGCACCATTAGAAAATCCATTAAGATCCAGACCAAACTCTTTTGCTGATTCTTTAAACTTTAAGCCATCAAGATTCTTGAAAAAATTATTTGTGATTGGACTAGAAGGGAGAAATTTAGAAAGTTTATCATAATCGAATCCTTCTTCCGAAATGTATCCTTTCAAAATCTCTTCGTTTGATATATAATTTATATAATCCAAATCGGTAAGGTCTTGATAAATACCATTGGCAACAAAAATATCTTTCAAACCATCATTATCCAGATCAAAAATTAATCCTCCCCAACTCCAATCTGTAGCTTCAAGTCCTGAAAACCGTCCTACTTCCTGGTATCCTTCTGGAGAGCTTAATTGAAAAACATTTCTCGAAAATTGATTATGATATCCAAATTTTCTATTAAACTCGGATTTATTCCAATCCATGAAAGTCGTTTTTGTTTTAATCCTTGCATCATCACGAGGTAGCATATCTGTGACAAATAAATCATTGATCCCGTCATTATTAATATCTGCCATGTCAGCACCCATAGAATTAAGGCTAATTGATTGAAAATAATCTATAAGTTCTTCTCTAAAGGTTCCATCTTGCTGATTTATATACAGGTAGTCTCTCTCAAAAAAATCATTAGATATAAAAATATCTTCCCAATTGTCCCCATTGATATCTCCAATAGCAACTCCTAATCCAAAGCCAATTTCGCTACTATAGATACCTGCTTCTTCACTAACATCAATAAAAACACCTCCTTCATTTCTCATTAATTTATCACCGCCTAGATAGTCTCTTTTAACTCTTTCATTTTGCCTTTGATCAAAAGCAGCTAAGGGTTTGTATGAATTATTCAATAAATAGGCATCCAGATCTCCATCTTTATCATAATCAAAAAAAGAAGCATGAGTTCCAAATCCAGCATCAGCAAGATTATACTTCACTGCACTTTCAGTAAAGGTTAGATCTCCATTATTAATAAAAAGCTCATTTTCTTTCCTTTCTTTATAGACACTCCCAGAGTTGCAAACATAAATATCAAGCAAACCATCCCCATTGATATCTACCATTGTTACTCCCGTAGACCACGAGCTATTTCCTCCTGTGTTTGAAGTAAGTGTAATATCTTTAAATTTAAAATTACCAAGATTAAGGTATAGCTTATTTTTTTCAAGATTTGCAGTAAAATAAATATCAGCGAGACCATCATTGTTAATATCGCCTATGGCAACACCACCTCCATTATAATAATTACGATAATTATATCCATTAAATTCTTTTTCAAAACCAAGTTGATTAACAAAAGTAATGCCTGTATGATCAGAGCTCATAAGCTCCATAACAGCTGTGTTTTTGGGTTGTTTACAGGAAGTAATAAAAATAATTGCCATAAAAAGGCACAAGAACATAAAAGAAGACTTCTTAATCATTATTAAGAGGATTTAGTAATATAATTGAGCTAGATAAACTAGGTACCACCTTATGAATCGGATATGATACTAATATTATTATTGTGCTAAATATATTAACCTCTTTGAAAAAGATAAAAAGTGAGTAACGATTTAATGTAAAGGAAAAGTTTACTTCACAATTAGTTAAATTACAAAATCATTTATACTTGATTCTATAGAAAATGACAAATCGCTTGAAGATGAACCTCATTACAAAACCAATAAAAAATAAAGTAATCTTTTTTACTTCAATTTACTTTTAAAAGTATTTTGTAGTTTAGAAAGCTTTGGATTAATTACAAATTGACAATATCCTTGCTCGCTATTTAGGTTGTAATAATTCTGATGGTAATCTTCAGCATTATAAAATGCCCCTAATGGAGATACTTCGGTTACTATTGGACTCTCAAAAACACCTTCTGAATCTAGGAAATCGATCATTTCTTTAGCGAGCCTTTGTTGTTCATCATTTTGATAAAATATGGCACTTCTATATTGTGTGCCTCGATCAGCTCCTTGTCTATTTAGCGTTGTTGGATCATGGGTAGCAAAAAAGATTTCTAATAGCTCTGTAAAACTTATAAACTCAGGATCAAACTCAATTTTTATTGCCTCTGCATGACCAGTTCTACCTGTAGTAATTTCACGATATGCTGGATTTTTAATAGTTCCACCGGTATATCCTGAAATAACTTTACTTACGCCTTTTAATCTTTGAAAAACAGCTTCTGTACACCAAAAGCATCCTCCGGCAAAAACAGCTGTTTCTAGGTTAATTTTTCCCATAATATTGTTAAAATGTAAATATTGTTCAACGAATGTACATATATCGTAAACAGTGATGATGCTTTTTAACTTTTCATTAGTACGCCATTTATGTGTAAAGGCTAGTTTTGCAAATAAGTCAAGAAAGTAAGGATTTTTTTACAAAATATGGAAAGAAACATACGCCCTATCTTAAGTGTGCTAATTTTATTGCATGCCTTTCACTTATTTGGTCAAGAAAAAAAACAAATTACAGCACATCGCATATCTAATCCTCCGAAGATAGATGGAATATTGGATGATGATGTTTGGAAAAACATCGAGCCATCAGGAGATTTTAAGATGTGGCAACCTGGAAATGAAGGTACTATACCTGATAACGTAAGAACCGAAGTAAAAATGGCTTATGATAATAAAGCGGTATACTTTGCAGCATATTTATATGATGATCAGCCAGATAAAATTCTTAAACAATTCAGTCAGCGTGATAATGTTTTTGCCCAAGCAGACTTTTTTAATATTTCGATAAACACCTACAATGATGGGATCAATGAAACTCGATTCTTTATAACCAGTGCAGGAACTATTGGAGATGCCAGAGCAGATCAATTCAATGAAGATTTCAGCTATAATGTAGTTTTTAGTGCCAAAATATCATACGATGACAAGGGTTGGTATGCTGAATTTAAAATACCGTATAACGCGCTACGTTTTCCAGAAGTTGAAGTACAAGATTGGAGTATCAATTTTTTTAGACGACTTCAAAACAGAAATGAAACACATTCTTGGAATTTTATAGATAATGAAGTAGGACAACGTACGCAATATAACGGAATCGTAAACGGTGTAGAAAATATTGATCCTCCTGTTAGGCTTACTTTTTTCCCTTTTGTACAAGGTTTAGCATCCAGTACAGATGGAGAAACTGAAACCGATTTTAGCGCAGGGTTAGATGTAAAATATGGACTAAGTGATAGCTTTACGTTGGATGCCACTTTAATACCTGATTTCGGACAAGCTGCATTTGATGAAGTTCGACTTAATCTTGGTCCTTTTGAACAAACATTTGGAGAAAATCGGCAGTTCTTTACAGAAGGAACTGAATTATTTAATAAAGGACGTATTTTCTTCTCTCGAAGAGTTGGAAATGGACCAACAGGTTTTGTATCCGATGATGATCTGAATGAAAATGAAGTAGCAGAAGATACCCCTACCAAAGTTAACCTTCTAAACGCTCTTAAAATTTCTGGAAGAACCAAAGGGAATCTTGGGATTGGTTTTTTTAACGCTATCACTGAAAAAACGGAAGTGCGCATTACAGATACTATTACTGGAGAACAAAGAGCAAAAGTGGTAGAACCGCTAGCTAATTACAATATCTTCGTTTTGGACCAACAATTCAATCAAAACTCGTCCATATCATTAATAAATACGAATGTTACGAGAAATGGCAGTGATTTTAGAGATTCAAATGTAACAGGTTTAGTTTGGAATTTGGCGAACAAAGCAAACTCTTACAGATTAACAGGAAGGTCAATCGTAAGTCAAGTAAATCTTCCTGGAGATAATATTGCAGGTTTTAGATCAGAACTTGATTTTGATCGTATCAAAGGTAAATGGAGATATGGTTTTGGCCACGATCTCGCGAATACCACGCTAGATATTAACGACTTAGGTGTGAATTTTAGAAATAATTTTAATAGTTTCAGAATTAGCACCTCTTATCAAATTTTTGAACCTACAAAAGTGTTCAATAATTATAGAATTAATCTTTTCGCAAGACATCGTAGATTATATGACCCTAGTGTTCAAACTTCTAATTCAGTAGGTGTAGATTGGTTTTTTGCCACACGAGAACGTTTTGCATTTGGAGGTTTTACCATTTATGATACCGATACCGATGATTACTTTGAACCTCGAGTAGATGGAAGATTTGTAACTTTTAGTGAAAACTTGGGAGTCAATATGTGGGTATCTTCGGATTATCGAAAAAAGTTTGCTTATGATGTACGACTATTCCATCGCAATTGGTTTGAAGATAACCAGCAAACTTATAGCATGAACCTTTCTCCAAGATATCGTTTTTCTGACAAATTACTGGTTATCTGGGCTACTGACTACTCCATAAGAAAAAGAAACTTTGGGTATATTGATAATAATGATACTGATGTATTTTTAGGACAAAGAGATATTACTACTATAGAAAACTCTTTGAGTGCTAGCTATAATTTTGATCCTTATAAAGCAATAAACTTACGTTTTAGAAATTTTTGGAGTACTGCAGATTACTCTGAAAATGTATTCTATGTCTTAAATCAAGATGGTAGTAGAACACAAATAGATTATGACACTTCAGAAAATGATCCAAATACTAATTTTAATATCTGGAATCTTGATCTAAGTGTAAGTTGGAGATTTGCTCCTGGAAGTGAAGCTACCCTACTCTACAGAAATCAAATTTTTAATCAAGATCAACTTTCTACAATCAATTACACTGAAAGTTTAGATAATTTGTTTGCGCAACCCATACAGCATACGGTTTCATTAAGAGTTGTTTATTTCCTAGATGTTAATAATTTAAAAGGCTCTTTTAAGGGATAATTTTTGGCGAAATTTAGGATATTTAACTAATTTCACCATCTGTACAAATAAAACTGATGATAAAAGCCAAAAATATTCATAAGAATTACGGAGACTTGCATGTTTTAAAAGGTGTAGATCTTCATATCAAAAAAGGAGAAATTGTTTCCATAGTAGGAGCTTCTGGAGCAGGAAAGACTACGTTACTCCAAATATTAGGAACATTAGATAGAGCATCTCAGGTAAAAGGAAGCGATTTATCTATTAATAATAATATCATCAATTTCTTATCAGAAAAACAATTATCCAAATTTAGAAATGAACAATTAGGGTTTATTTTTCAATTTCATCAGTTGCTACCAGAATTCACTGCTTTAGAAAATGTATGCATACCAGCTTTTATCAAAAAAGTTCCAAAAGCTGAAGCTGAAAAAAGAGCCAAAGAACTTTTAGGTTTTCTAGGACTATCGCATCGATGCGATCATAAGCCAAGTGAACTTTCAGGAGGAGAACAGCAGCGAGTAGCTGTGGCAAGATCTCTAATTAATAATCCAAAAGTGATTTTCGCTGATGAACCATCCGGAAATTTGGATAGTGAATCTGCTGAAAATCTACATAAATTATTCTTTAAACTTAGAGATGAATATGGACAAACCTTTGTGATCGTTACTCATAATGAAGAATTGGCTGATATGGCGGACAGAAAATTGGTAATGGTCGATGGTAAAATAGTAGACAAGACTTAAGTATCAATAGACACTTATAGTTTCAATTTTATCTAAGGTTTGTGAAAAAATTAAGTCAAAAGGATCTCAAAGAATTTCTCGATGAAAAAGCAGCTTTCTATGAACAGCCAAAATTTATAGAAACCGATCCTGTACAAATCCCTCATCTTTTTACCCAAAAGCAAGATATCGAAATAGCTGGTTTTCTTACTGCAACTATTTCTTGGGGAAATCGCAAAAGCATTCTAAATAATGCCCATAAGTTAATGGAATTAATGGGAAATTCGCCATATGATTTTATCATGAATCATTCAGAAAGTGATTTAGAAAACATGGAAGGTTTTGTACATAGAACTTTTAACCATAAAGATCTTTCTTATTTTATAAAGGCTTTACAACACTTATACAAGAGATATGGTGATATGGAAGGTTTCTTTAAGCAATTTTCGGGTGACGAGTTTTTGCAGGATGCTATTCATTTCTTTAAAAAAGAATTCTTTAGTCTGCCCCATTTACAACGAACAGAAAAACATATAAGTGATCCTCATAAAAATTCTGCGGCTAAAAGAATTAATATGTTTCTTAGATGGATGGTTCGAGATGCTGGAGCTGGTGTAGATTTAGGTATATGGAAAAGTATTTCTTCTTCTCAACTTTCCTGTCCGCTTGATGTTCACTCTGGTAATGTAGCCAGAAAATTACACCTAATCAGCAGAAATCAAAATGATGCCAAAGCACTTCATTTACTCGATGTGAACTTAAGGTTATTAGACGCTTCAGACCCTGTAAAATATGATTATGCACTATTTGGGTTAGGTGTATTTGAAAAATTTTAACTTACTACCTTTCAACAGATTAACATTTGAATACTTGTACAAAATTCTCTACAGATTATACAAAATCAAGTAAGAATGGTAATTTTTTATCAACGTTTGATCGAATACAACCCTATAAGTCTTAATTTTTAATATTTTTTTGTTAATTTTATTAAGAATTGTTTCACACAAGGCAATTCTTGATGAAGATGATTATACCTGGACTCCCCATAAATGAAGATTTTAGAATTGAAGCTTTATATTCTTTAGGTATTCTTGATACAGAACCCGAAAATGAGTTTGATGAAATCACTGCGCTTGCGGCATATCTTTGCGATACTGAAATCGCTTTGATTTCTCTTGTAGATACGGATAGAGAATGGTTTAAATCTTCTTATGGATTTGATACCAAAGAAATTCCCAGAGATCAGTCTTTTTGTGCACATTCCATTCTAGAACCAGAAACACCATTAATTATTAATAATGCACTAGAAGATATACGCTTCCAGGATAACCCTTATACCTTAAATGGAACGATAATTTTTTATGCTGGTGTTCCGCTAATTGATAAAAACGGTTTTGCTTTAGGTACTTTATGTGTTATTGATAGTAAACCAAAATCACTTTCAAACAAGCAGCTCGAAGCTCTAAAATCACTAGCGCATCAGGTGGTTATTCTTTTTGAATTGAATAAAAAGAATAAGGATTTAGAGAAAATTGAAAATAAATTGAGAAAGCGAAATGAATCCTTAAAAGATTTTGCACGAGTTATATCTCATGACCTAAAGATGCCATTAGCTAATGTGATCACCACATCTGATTTATTGAAATTAAAACTGGCAAACGATCTAGATCAAGAGACTTCGGAATATTTTGAATATATCAAACAATCCTCGTTTACGATGAGCGATTATATAAACGATGTATTAGACCATTATGAAAGTGATAGTCTTGCGCAACATAAACCCGAGCTCTTTAAATTAAATCATTTATTAAAAGAAATCGCAGAATTATTAAGTATAAAACCGGATTGTACGATTAATTTTCCAGAATCTAATCCTATATTAGAATGTAATAAATCGGCTTTAAAACAAATATTTTTCAATTTAATTGGAAATAGTATCAAGTATAATGATAAAGATCATATCATTATTGATATTGAACATACAGAAGATAAAAACTTTTATTATTTCAAGGTTGTAGATAATGGAATGGGAATCCCTGAAGATAAAATAAATACAATTTTCGATTTGTTTACAACAGCAAATGGCACTGATCGCAGTGGTAATAAAGGGAATGGAATAGGTCTTTCCACTGTAAAAAAGCTGGTAGAATCTTTAGGAGGACGAATTAAAGTAAAATCAGCACTTGGTATCCAAACTATTTTTGATTTCTCTATTAAAAAGCAATTAGATACTTAGGACATACTCAAAATACATGCTTCGGCACATTTTTCTCCATCAATCGCTGCAGAAATAATACCACCGGCATATCCCGCTCCTTCTCCGCAAGGATATAATCCTTTTATTTGTATATGCTCTAATGTCTTTCGATCTCTAGGAATTCTAACGGGTGACGATGTTCTCGATTCCGGAGCATGTGCGACAGCCTCATTAGTCAGATAACCACGCATGCTTCTATCAAAAGCTTTAAAACCTTCTTTTAAAGTATTGTAGATGAATTCTGGAAAAACTTCACTCATATTTATGGAACTTAAACCAGGTTTATACGAAGTTTCAGGTAAATCACCGGACACTTTCCCTTTGGTAAGATCTACAAGACGCTGAGCTGGAACTTTCTGAGTTTCCCCGGCTAATTTCCAAGAACGTTGTTCTATACTTTTTTGAAAATACATTCCAGCTAAAGGACCATGCTTAGAAAATTCTTTAAAATCTTCTAATCTAAGTTCTACTACAATTCCACTGTTCGATGTCGGTTGATCCCTTTTAGAAGGTGACCAGCCATTGGTTACTACTTCACCAGGACTGGTAGCACAAGGAGCGATAACACCACCAGGACACATACAGAAAGAATACATACCTCTACCCTTTACTTGTTTTACTATACTATAAGGAGATGGCGGTAAATAAGGACTACGAACATCACATTTATATTGTATTTGATCTATCAATTGTTGTGAATGTTCTACTCTTACTCCTAGCGCAAAAGGTTTCGCTTCTATTTCAATTTTTTTATGATATAATAATTCAAAAATATCTCTAGCAGAATGTCCTGTTGCCAAAATAACTTTATTTACATCAATCACATCTTGTTGATCTGTAACGACACCTTTAATTTCATTATCCGTAATTTTAAAATCTACAACTCTAGTTTCAAAATGTATTTCACCACCATGTTCTATAATTTTTTCTCGAATTGCTGCGATGATTGCAGGTAATTTGTTAGTCCCGATATGGGGATGCGCCTCGACTAAAATCTGATCAGTAGCACCAAAACCAACTAAAAGGCGTAAAATTCGATTGACATCTCCTCTTTTTTTAGATCTCGTGTAAAGTTTTCCGTCGCTATATGTTCCTGCTCCTCCTTCGCCAAAACAGTAATTAGAATCTTCATGTACAATATGATCTCTATTAATGGCTTTTAGATCTCTCCTTCTACTTCGAACATCCTTTCCTCTTTCTATAACAATCGGTTTATATCCAAGCTCTACACATTTCAATGCTGCAAATAATCCTGCTGGTCCTGCTCCTATGATTGCTACTTCTCTAGCATTAGACACATCTGGATAATTGGGTAAGTGTATATGTTCTTTTACGTAGTCTTCTTTTACATACACTTTTACCTTTAAATTTATTTTAACCGTTCTTTGCCTTGCATCAATTGATCTTTTTAAAATTTGTACATACCTAATTTCTTCAATCGGTATGCTGTTTTTTCTTGAAACCTGTAGCTTTAATAAATCAGGATTTGAAGCTATTTCTGGAGATACTTGTATGCTAAATTCGTATTGCAAAGGAATGGGTGGTATTTTTTTGCGAAGATACAATGTTATTACACAAATTTATTTGTATTAGAATCAATTGATTAAAAAATCTATGCAATCTCTCACCCAATTAAAAGATAACTTTAACTCTTTTTAATGTTTAAGTTTCTATATTTGATTAGAACAAACAATCAATTTAACTTATGAAAAAACTATTTTTATTAGCCATTGTGCTTATCGGTTTTACTTCAATTTCGAATGCTCAAAGTTTAAAATTGGGAATTAAAGGAGGTATCAACTTATCTACTATCAATGGAGATAATGTTCCTTCAAATCTTGATGCCAGAACAGGCTATCATATAGGTGTCGCCGCTCAAATAGGATTACCAGGTAAATTTGCGATACAACCAGAACTTTTATATTCTGCTCAAGGAGCTGATGACTTGGACATTGATTATGTAAACATTCCAATTTTGGTAAAATATAAATTCTTAAAATTCTTAAGTTTTGAAGCAGGTCCTCAGTTTGGAGTATTAGTAAATGATGATTATGCAGATGCTATTGAAACTAAGAATTTTGATGTAAGTGCAGCTGCTGGTGCAGGAGTAGAATTCGGAAAATTCTTTGCACAAGCAAGGTATAATTTCGGTATTACAGATGTTGTTGATAATAGCGATGTTAGAAATGGTACCTTTCAATTATCAGTAGGATATTATTTCCTTTAAAAAAATTAAAAGAATTTACTTTATAAAGCGGAAGAAAACTTCCGCTTTATAATTTTTAGCAATAAAAATATATTTAAGAATTATCTTACCTAAAAATTAGTTAAGCCCAAACCGTCAATCCCAAATCTTATAGTATATTTGATAAACGTTATTCGCGAATGCAATTTAAACACCCAGAATTTCTTTACGCTTTATTTGCACTTGTTATCCCCATTATAGTCCATTTATTCCAGTTAAGACGTTTTCAAAAGGTAGCTTTCACAAATGTCCAATTTTTAAAAGCAGTTACGATACAAACTCGTAAAAGTTCACAAATAAAAAAATGGTTAACGCTACTTTCTCGTTTATTAGCTTTTGCTGCAATCATTATTGCTTTTGCACAACCATTTTTTGCTTCAGAAGAAATTATTGATAAAAAAAGTGAAACCGCTATCTACTTGGACAATTCATTTAGTATGCAAGCTAAGGGTCCTAAAGGTGCTTTATTACAACGAGCTATACAAGAACTTCTAAGTTCTTTACCTGATGACGAAACCTATTCAATTTTCACAAATACAGAAACTTTTATAGATGTTAGCAAAAAAGATATCCGGAATGATTTACTGAAATTAGAGTATACATCCAATCAGATTTCTTATAGTGCAGCATATTTAAAAGGTAAAAAATTATTAGGCAATTCACCAGAAACTACAAAACGATTAATTATGGTTTCAGACTTTCAGCAAAAAGATGGAAATTTCAATATTCCTATCGATGAAAGTACGAAAACAAACCTAGTACAGTTAACACCAGTAAGCCGTCAAAACATAGCAATAGATAGTTTGTACCTAAGTCGTAACGAAAATAATGAACTTGTCTTAAATTCTGTTTTAAGTAATTCAAATGATAAAGCGGACAATGCTTCCATTGCTTTATACAACGATGAAAAACTACTCGCTAAAACTACCGTTTCCATGAATGCAAACGGTACTACAAATGCTGAATTTAGAATTGAAGAAAATACTAAAATTAATGGTCGTGTAATCATCGAAGATCCTGCCTTAACATTTGATAATTATAGATATTTTACCATTAATACCCCAGAAAAAATAAAAGTAGTTGCGATTAACGAAGCTAAAGATAATTTTATCAAGAATATTTATACCAACGATGAGTTTTCTTTAATCAGTACACCTTTTGATGGTTTAAATTATAATGATATTAGTAATGCAAATCTTGTAATTATTAATGAACTAAAACAAATTCCAACTTCACTAATAAATGCATTAAAACAATTTACAGATCAAGGAGGGAATATTTGTTTTATCCCTGCTACGGATGGAAACCTTGCTTCTTACCAACAATTTATTGGTGGTTTCTCTTCCGAAGGTTTATTAGGGTCTAAAGATCAAGAAAAGAAAATTACAGAAATTAATTTCGCTCATCCTCTATATAGAGGAGTTTTTGATAAACAGGTTCGTAATTTTCAATATCCAAAAGTAAATTCATTCTATAGTACCWCAGCCAATAATATCATTTTATCTTTTGAGGATAATGCTCCTTTTTTATACAAAACAGGTTCTCTATATATTTTCACGGCTGCCTTGAATACTGAAAATTCAAATTTCAAAAATTCACCACTAATTGTTCCTACCCTTTATAATATAGGCAAACAAAGTTTGAAACTATCCAACATCTCTTATATAATTGGACAAACAAATTCTTATGATGTTCCCATTTCATTAGGACAAGATGGCATCTTATCATTACAATCCAGCGAAGAAACTAGTATTCCTTTACAACAAAGTTTTACTTCTAAAGTAAGGATCACAACCGAGGATGTTCCTTCTAAAGCCGGTATTTATGCATTAAAAGATAAAGAAAATATTATCCAGCACGTAGGTTATAATTATAACAATAAAGAAAGTGATTTACAATATTATAACTTATCCACCAATGCTACTTATGAAGTAAATGATTCTGTTTCGAATCTTTTTGAACAAATAAAAGAAGAAACGAGTATTCACGAACTTTGGAAATGGTTTATTATTTTTGCTCTGATTTTCTTACTAATTGAAATCTTATTACTAAAATATCTGAAATGAACTTTTTATTAAAGGCTGCTACTGTTATTGATCCTTCTTCTCCTTTTCACCATCAAACAGTAGATATTCTAATTGAAAATGGCATCATAAAAGATATTGACGCCCTAATTGAAGTTAAAGATCATGTAGAAGAAATCAAATTAGAAAATCTACATATATCTCAAGGTTGGTTTGATAGTAGTGTTAGTTTTGGAGAACCAGGATATGAAGAAAGAGAAACTATTGCCAATGGATTGAATGTAGCTGCCAAAAGTGGATTCACGGACATCGCGTTAAACCCAAATACACTTCCTATTATTGATACAAGTGCATCAGTAGGTTTTCTGCAAAGTAAATCTTTACAACATCCTGTTAATTTACATCCTATTGGAGCATTAACAGTCCAGTCTATAGGAATAGATTTAGCTGAGTTGTACGATATGAAACAAGCAGGTGCTATTGCCTTTGGAGATTATAAAAAACCAATTAAAAATCCAAATTTGCTTAAAATTGCATTACTATATGCACAAAACTTTGATGGATTGGTGCTTTCATTTCCTCAAGAGAATAATATAGCAGGAAAAGGAATGGTACATGAAGAAGAACAAAGTACTTTGCTTGGTCTTAAAGGAATCCCTGCTCTTGCGGAAGAATTACAGATATCGAGAGACCTTTTCTTATTAGAATATACGGGAGGAAAATTACATATCCCTACTATTTCTACTGCAAAATCAATACAATTAATTAAGGATGCTAAGGCTAAAGGGCTTCAAGTTACTTGTAGTGTTTCTGTGCACAATTTACACCTTACAGATAAAGAATTAGCTACTTTCGATACAAACTATAAAGTACTACCGCCATTGAGAACTCAGAATGATATCGATAGCATTTTAAGTGGTATTAAAGATGGTACGATTGATATGGTTACTACTGATCATCAACCTGTGGATATTGAACATAAAAAAGTAGAATTCGATAATGCCATGTACGGAACTATCGGACTAGAAAGTGCTTTCGGAATTCTGAATAACGTACTACCTATAAATGACACAATTAATGTGCTTACTGGAGGAAAAGAAGTATTCCAAATAGAAAGTAACACAATAGATAAAGGAAATAAGGCTAATTTATCATTATTTAACCCTAAAGGAACTACTACTTTTACTAATGAATATATATTATCTACTTCTCAAAACAGTGCTTTTTTAGGAAAGGAAATAAAAGGAAATGTGTATGGTATTCTTTCTAATAAACAACTTATATTGAAATAAAATAATCTCTATATCATCATGCAATCAGATTACGAAAAACAAGGAAAAACTCCAGCTATTGTAGCTTATATAACCATAATCGGAACTATTATAGCTTTTTTCATGAATCAAGAATCCAAAAATGCCTTTGCAAGTTTTCATATTAGGCAAGCATTAGGAATCAATATCGGATTTTATCTGATAGGTGCTTTGGTTAGTGTATTCGACTCTTGGCTTATTTCTTCTTCTTTTTACATTTTTATATTTGTAATATGGTTTTATGGTATATTGACTGCTGTGCGAGAAGAGCAAAAACCAGTCCCTCTAGTAGGACCTTTATTTCAACAATGGTTTACTTTTATTAAATAAGTAACTACATTATTCTTTTATAAACTTGCTAAGTTTAAGATCTGAGGTTAATCCTATAACTAAAATTACAGAGTCATTGTCAGATTGCACAAGATAACGATGTCCGCCATCTGTATCCATAAAATCAAATTCCGAAAATTTCCCTTGATCCTCTATGGTTTTAGTAACAAATTCTTTTAGTTTATCAACAGGATAACTCGCTTGTAAATCAGGAGAAAACTGGTCAAAGATTTTTTGAGCATCATTAGCATTGTAGGCCTCAATAATCGTTTTCATTGCATTTTCGTAATCTGCATCCGTTTGGGCAATACCGGTATGCAAACAAAAAAGCAAAACAATATATAGTAGTTGTTTCATGGTAAGGTGTATTTTCAATAGGTTTTAAAAGATTTCAAAATTAGGGAATATTCCTCCAATTAAATCAAAATTAAGTATTAATACGTATTTAAGTAATAAGAATTTTATAATTTTCTATATAAAAAATTGAAAATTAATGTAGAATCTTCAAAAAAACCTGAGAAATTACTTACTCAGGCTTTTTTAAAAGATCTATACTTGTACTATTATTCAGTAGGTTTAGGACTCCACTTTAAGAAATTTGGTTTTACTACTAACATTGCCCATCCCCAGTTTTGTAATCCACTTGGATTTGCCACTCCTTTTAATACTTCCATACTATCTCCAGCAAACATCTGAGAATATCCTATTTTTAAGGTAGCATAAGGTAATATCTTTTGTGTAAATACAAGATCTAATTCTGTTCCTAAGTATTTATCATCTGTTCCAGCAATATCTTGGTCTGCAGAAAAATAATGTAGTTTGGCTAATAAACTATTGGATTTCCCTGTTTTAAGAACAGCTTTGGCATATAGATCTACTAAACCTACACTGTTTGCATGATTTCCAACAAAGAAATAATCCATATATCCGTTAAACTTGTGGTTGGTTCCAAAAATTGGGAAGAAAGATTTGATCTCTCCATCACTTCCTCCGTTATCATCACCACTCAAGATTTCACCACCAAGTCCAAATAGTGTTTTCCCTGGTTTGTAGGTTACTTCCAATGCAGCATTATAAGCTGATAAATCAACAGTTTCCGTAAACTTTCCCGTTTGTCCATACAAGTTTAATGCAATTTTTAGTCCTTTGGCTGGTTTAGCAACCAAGTGTGTTCCGAAAGTTTGTCTGTTTACAGTTCCATCAATTGGTGTTTGCCCGTCAGTAGAATCTAAGTTTTGATAAGAATTATTTACGAATAGTAAACTCCCTGAGAATTTCTCCCAGTCTTTATGTAACCAAGCATATGCCATTCCTTTGTAATCAAATACTGCTCTAGCATTTCCGCCATTGTTAGGATCAAACAAAGTATTAATTCTACTTAAACCATTTTGATTAAATGAGAAACCTACATCTAGTTTTAAACCACTTTCGTTTTTGTATTTGAGTAAAGCAGCATCATGGAATCTTCCTTGCATCGCCCAATCTAATCCTCCTAAGATTCTTTGATCGTCATAAGAAAGTGCTTGTCTACCTATTTTAGTAGACCATCCTTTTCCAAACTTAAAATCAATCCAAGCTTGAGCTAGTGAGAAGCTATTGTTATCATCAGCGACAGCTATTTGAGGTGTATCTCCCCAAACACTTACATCCTGCACACTTACATACGCTGCAAATTTATCGGCAGTATATCCGAACTTTAAACGAGAACGTTGTTGTACAAAAATAGCAGCATCAACTCCTGCAGGAACAAGATTGCCAAAACCACGTAGATATTCTGCTCTTGGTCTTATATCTGCATCTATACGTAATTCTTGTGCTTTGAAATTGCCTATGCATAAAAGAGCACAAATTAATAATGGTAGTGTTTTTTTCATTTTGAATTGGTTTTTTTGAGATATTGGTAAAAAAAATACGTATTTAAAACAAGTTTAAAATACGTATTTTTCCCCGTTCAAAAACTAGATTTATTCTAGAATTTATATTTTAACTTTCTCGTATAATCCTGTTACTACATTAAAAGCTTTGGTTAGATCATTGCTAAGTTTATACATCTCAGAAGGTTTAAAACCTTGATTCAAAAGCTTTTCTTTATTGTTTTTCACATTTTCCCATTTGGTCATTGCTACTCCTAATTTTTCATCAATTTGTTCATTATTGAAATTAGAAATTAAAAGCATTGTAATTGCTCCATCAAGTTCATTGTATACATTATTTAGCATAGACTCAGAGTTTTTTGTTTTCAGGGTATTCTGATTTGCAAAATAATATAACGCCAATCTTTGAGAAAGCATACGTTGTCTACCAGCCATATTGATCATCTTTTTTAGTTCTAAATCAGATTCTCCTAAGCCTTCATCTTCAAGAAGGGCATCACTACTTTTATTCGCTCCTTTGGATTCTACAATTACAGCGGATACAACATCATTTGTTGCTTTCAGTAGATCCGTATTCAGATCAATAATCTTCTTTGCATTGTCATAGTTTGGTGTACTTTCAATAAGTTTTTTGAACTCTATCCAAATTTGATCTACTTTGGCAATTCTATCCTTCGTTGCTTTATATCCAGAATTCTGTTTAATAATACCATTCTGTTTTTCAAAAATGATTTTACTTGTCAACAAATCTCTTTTAGCCTTCATATCRCTTGGATTTTCCACCAAGTACAAATATGATTTTGCCATTTTCTGACTTAACATTCGTTGTTTCCCAGAAATATTAACCGCTTTATTAAAAGTTAACATTCCATATTTCATACTCTGTTGGGCACTAATATTATTGATGCTCGGTATTCCTATTCCTATCATAAAAAATAGGACCATAAACTTAGACGTAAAGTTATTTTTCATTGTATAATTTTTATAGTTGAGATTAATCTTAATATTCTTCAAGTTCCAATTTGGTTATTTTATTATCAGTAGATAGTCCTAATATCAAAATGGTAGAAGAATTATCGAACTCCATCAGATAACGCTTATTACCTTCATCATCCATTAAGAAGGCTGATGATCCCATCATACCTTTTTTGGCATGATTATCAGTAATAAAGGTCTTGACTTTATCTAACGTAAAAGAAGATTGAAGGTCTGCAGCAAACAGTCCGAATATCTGATCTGCATCTTTAGCATTGTAAGCATCTGCTATTTTAGTAACAGTCATTTTATAACTATCTTCGGTTTGAAGAAAACTAAAACAACTGCATACTAGTAATAAAAGAATAATTTTTTTCATAAGATTTAGGGTTATATTAGTATTTACAATAATTCATAAATGGTAAAATTTCGAAATTTGGAACCTACTTGCTCAAAATTATATCAAAACACATCGGTATAATTTTAAATTCGCTCAAATGCTTTTTTAGTACGTTCGTTTGCGTTATACATCAGTCTAATAATTATCTAATGCATAGTTCATAATATTTTATCCCCAATCATGTTATAATAAAGTTGTTTATAGTTTGTTCTGTTAATGCCCCTTTAAAAAACAAAGTGATTTTTTTAAATATTCACACCTACTGTTTTAGGTTTAACAAAAACATTTTAATGATTAAAAATTTCTTAAATCTATGTTAACAATACGGTAAAACCGTAATTATTTTATGTTTTTAACACAAAATTAACGATTGTATATGCATTTCATCGATAATATTAACATTTCATCGACGAAATAACCCTTTTAATCTAACAAAAAACAACCTATTGTTATACTTAAAAACTTAATTACTGAAAAACAAGGTTATACAAACAAAATTGATTTCTAAAATGTAAGAATAATACTACAATATAAATTATGTTAAAAAAAGCTATCGTAATAATTGTCAAAATAATTTTTGTAATTATTCTTACTGTATTGACTCAGATCGGAGGAATACTTTATCTGATTATAGAAATTATATTTTCGAAAAAATATAAGAAGTATAGAATTCGAAAATATAGTACCTTCCTTTTAGTATATCTAATTAGTACTTTTATTATTATCCCTTATATAGCACCTATATTTGGTAGAGAAAAAATTAAGAATACATCATATATAGAAGCTTGCACCTTTTTTACATTATTATCTAACAGGAATTATGTAACTCCTGATTTAAATAATTCCTTACAAAACATTGCTAAAAAGATTCATCAAAAACATAATGGTGTTAAACTAGTATATTTAGACGCTAATTTTCCTTTTAAAGATGGATTCCCTTTGCTTCCTCACCTAAGTCATAACGACGGGAAAAAAGTCGATCTCTCATTTATCTATCTCAATAAAGAAGGACAATTAACCAATAAGAAACCTTCTATATTTGGATATGGTGTTTTTGAAGATCCTAAAGCTAACGAATTCAATCAAAACAACTTATGTAAGAAAAAAGGATATTGGCAATATGATGTTACCAAATACGTTACTTTCGGTATCGTAAATAATCAATTGAAACTTTCAGAAAAAGCAACAAAAGATTTAATTTTGGCAGTCGTAAATGATAAGATGGTAGGAAAAGTTTTTATTGAGCCACATCTAAAAAGTAGATTACATCTAAAAAATTCTAAAATTAGATTTCACGGATGCCAGGCAGTTAGACATGATGATCATATTCATTTACAATTAAAGTAAATACGCAAATTTTAACCGATAGATTATATAACATGGAGACAAGTACATTATCACTACATCACATTATAAAAGCTCCAAAAATAAAAAAGGACAAAACTCCTGTTTTATTTATGTTTCATGGTTATGGAAGTGATGAGAATGATTTATTTTCTTTTGCTCCAGAATTGCAAGAGGAATTATGTATAATCTCGGTAAGAGCTCCGTACCCTATGCAACCCTACGGAAATGCCTGGTACGCAATTTATTTTGATGCAGCCCAAGGAAAGTTTAGCGATGATGCTCAAGCTATTGAATCCAGAGATAAGATTTCAAATTTCATAGATGAAGCGATCGCAGCATATGATTTAGACGCGAGTAATGTAACACTATTAGGTTTTAGTCAAGGTACTATTCTTAGTTATGCGGTTGCACTATCCTACCCTCAAAAAATTAAAAATGTCATTGCGTTAAGTGGATATTTGAATGAAGATATTCTCAAAGATGGTTATGAAGGGCAAGATTTTTCTAATCTTAATATATATTGTTCTCACGGAAGTGTAGATCAAGTGATTCCTATTGATTGGGCAAGAAAAGCACCTATTAAATTTAATGAACTTGGAATTCAGACTACTTTAAACGAATTTCCAGTAGGTCATGGAGTTGCTCCACAGAATTTTTATCAATTTAAAGATTGGCTCAATAATCACATCTAAAAGTATACTTTTACTATACTAAATAGTTTTTGTTTTCGTTGAATTAAGATCACAAGTCTTAAAACTCTTCAAATGAAAACACAAACTACTCCAATTGTTTTCCTAGTTTTTTTATTGTCTTTCTCTTTTATTACAACAGGACAAATAACCTACGAAAATGCTTTCCCTAATATTGATTTCGAATTTCCTGTAGAAATACAATCTCCAAGAGATGGAACAGATCGAATGTTCATTTTAGAACAAAGAGGACGAATAAAGGTATTTCCGAGAAGAAGTAATGTTTTAGAAAGTGAAGTTGATACATTTTTAAATATCACCGATCGAGTTCGTTTTAGAGATGGACAAGAAGTAGGGCTTTTAGGACTAGCCTTTCATCCAGACTTTGATACCAATCGTTATCTGTATACTTACTATACCACAGACAGCCCTGTATCAGGTATTTCTGTTAGAATGGTACTTTCTAGATTTACTGTAAGTCCTACTAATCCCAATTTTGTAGATCCGAATAGTGAATTAGTGATTTTTCAGTTTGACAAAAATCAAAATAATAGCAACCACAATGGTGGTAAAATTGAATTTGGCCCTGATGGATATCTGTACATCTCCATCGGAGACGGTGGCGGAGGAAATGATCCTGAAGGAAATGGGCAAAATAAAAATACCGTCTTCGGTAGTATCTTACGAATCGATATAGATTTAGATGGAAATAACCCAATAGAGACGAATCCAGATCTTCCCAATGGAAATTATGAAATACCAAGTGACAATCCTTTTGTTGGCATTAGCGGGTTAGATGAAATTTATGCTTATGGGATCAGAAATACATGGAAATTTTCTTTTGATAATGTTACAGGACGATTATGGGGTGCAGATGTAGGGCAAGGTGCTTTTGAAGAAGTCAACATTATAGAAAATGGAAAAAATTATGGTTGGAGTAGATTTGAAGCAAATTCCGTGGCTAATAGCGGTGTAATCATTACGGAACCAACCGAATTTCCAGTTCATTTTTATAATCGAAACCAAGGAGATCGATCTATTACAGGAGGATACGTGTATAGAGGTTCGGAAATTACAAGCCTTAACCCTGATATTAATTCAAAATATATTTTTGGAGATTATGTAAGTGGAAGAGTTTGGGTATTGGATTATAACTCGTCTACGGGAGATGCCAGTAGTACTTTGCTTTTTAATACTTCGGGTGAATTTGTTTCCTCTTTTGGAGTAGATACAAATGGGGAGCTTTATTTTAGTGATTATGGAAGTAATGCTCAGCTTTATAAACTTGTTGACGGTACTTCTACTCCATCAGGAACCGCTGTGAATGGTATTGGAGAATGGAGTTCTCTTAATCAAGGAATTCCTAATGGTCTTGTACAAGCGATAGCAACCGATACTAATGGAGATGTATATCATGCAGGTACTTTTACAGAAGCAGGTACTATAAGTGCAAATAACATTGCTGTTTGGAATGAGTCTTCAGGTTGGAGAACATTGAGCACAGGATCTAATGGAACAATTAATGCTCTTAAAATTGCGCCAAATGGAAATCTATATGCTGGTGGTAGTTTTACTGAAATTGGTGGAGTTGAAGCAAAAAATATTGCGATGTGGAATGGAACTACTTGGTCTGCTTTAGGATCTGGAACTGATGGTACTGTAGCAGCAATAGAAATAAATAACAATACTGTTTTTGTAGGTGGCGTGTTTGAAACCATAAATAATAGTACTGTTCGAAATATAGCTTCATGGAATGGTTCTTCATGGTCAGCTTTAACTGATGCGGGAAGCTCTGTTTCTGGTACAAATAACGAGGTTCGGTCTTTAGCACTAGATGCTAATGGAATACTATATGTAGGCGGAAACTTTGATGAAGCCGGAGATGTTACTGCTAACAGGATAGCTACTTGGGATGGCAATAATTGGGGAACTTTGGGAACTGGCACAAGTGGTTTTGTTGAAGCTATCGCTATTTCTGGAAATAACGTATTTATTGGAGGTAACTTTTCTATCGCTGGTGGACAAACAGTAAATCGTATTGCACGATGGAATACAAACTCTTCAACTTGGTCAAGCCTAGGCAATGGCGTAAACAATATCGTGAATACTTTAATTCATGATGGAAATAATTTATACGTCGGTGGTGCTTTTGATAATGCAAATATTGATAATTCTAATAGTATCATCGTAAATAATATTGCTAGATGGAATGAAACCAATGGGTGGCAAGCTTTGGGAACAAATACCAATGTTGGTGTAGATATAAAGATCAATACGATGCGTTTCGCT
Source organism: Aquimarina litoralis (assembly GCF_019295435.1). Taxonomy (GTDB): domain Bacteria; phylum Bacteroidota; class Bacteroidia; order Flavobacteriales; family Flavobacteriaceae; genus Aquimarina; species Aquimarina litoralis_A. Next base: position 111,906 of record NZ_WEKL01000008.1, on the reverse strand, counting down.
TCTAACAGTGATGGTGTTGACAAAATATTTGCTGCTGGTAACTTTTCGATTGCCGGAGCTAGTAATGCCAATAACACCGCTCAATGGGTATCAGAAAATGTATTGAGTATTCCCGACATTTCTGAGCAGCAAATTTATTTATATCCTAATCCAACAACAGGTATTGTTCAACTCCCTGAAAAAAGTGATTGGATTTTAACAGATATGACTGGAAAAGTTATTGATAAAGGAAATACTAATTCTTTTGATATTTCCACTAGAAACACTGGAATGTATTTACTGAATATAAAAGGTAAGCAAGTACTAAAAATTATCAAACAATAACAATAAAGCAGATCATAGTTTTATCTATATTTATCATTTAAACCTATTCCTTGTAGGATCATTGGTATTATTTTATTCAATCTAGAATCTTTTGTAGCATCTCGTTTAGCTGTAACGATATACTCCATATATTCTTTTTGTTTAAAAGGAGTCAGTTTATGAAAACAAGTCTTTAAATCATTATTTTGTTCTAATGCAACCTTCAACCGTTCAGGTATCTCAATATCCTTCGAAGAACGTTCTATTGTGATTTCTTTACCTTCCTTTTGATTCTGAATAGCCTCCAGAACGTATTCTAGTATTTGTTCTTTATCTATTTCTTCGAAAGTATTAAATCTCCATTGTCGCAAACCTTTGGTTTTCCCTTCTTGCGCATTCATGAGTTTATTATAAGGATCTTTCAGAAAAACTCCCTGATGAAACCATATGCCAACATAGGATTTAAATGCGCTCAACCCAACAACATTTTTACCTTTTATAGTATAGGTAGGAACTCCCCATTTAATAGTTTCTTCCATTTCTGTTGAGGTCATTATAGATCTCAACAATTCTAAACTTTCTTTCCAATCCGGCTTTTTGGAAATAAACTCTTCTACGGATTTATTATTCTGCATTTATTTTGTTGTTAGGATTCCATCAAATATGTTTTCAGTCTATCTTTCAAAAAATAATTCCATCCTGCTACACAGCTTTCCTTTTTAAACTCAGGAATATCAGATGAAAAATCTTCGGTAACAATCATTGATAATTGTAAAATTACACTATTTAATTGCTTTATCAATTCAAAAGTAACTATTGCATCTCCAACATACTCGCTATAGCTCCAAGTATAAGAAATTTTTCTGTTTAGTTCCACCTCTATAACTTCCCAACAATGAGTAAATTTTCGATCTTCTACCTCAACCAAAAATGCTGTTTCGAAACCTATTTCTGGTTTAAAAGACGGTATATTATCAAAAAACCATAATCGCATTTCATCCACATTTGTAATAGCATTCCAAACCTTGTTTATGCTAGAGTGAAAAGTTTGGGATATCACAATAGGATTATCAGTTGTTTTCATAGCTTATCAATAATCAAACGTTTATAATTCTCATCGTAGGCTCCTGTTGAATCTTTTTTCAATTAACAGAGCTTATCTTCTTATTAGAACGCTACTAAAAATAATGAATTTCTGGTATAAAACTTGATAATTGAAAATCAAAAAAAATAATGAGAACTTTAATCTTCGGCTTTTTATTACTACTATTTTGTAATTCTTGCTTTCCAACGAAAATTGCTCCAAGAATCGAGGATTATAAATTGACTACTGGTAAAAAGTTTAAAAAACAACTTCCTAAAAGAGGAGCTTTCATTTTTGAAGATCCTAAGAATGCGAATGAGTTCTATAAATTCATTAATGCAAAATTTAAATTAAACGATACGGATGTGCGATGGAATGTTCCTTTTAAAATAGCTGAAAAGGAATTTTATTTCTCCTTTTACGAAGTAGAAAGAACCTCAAAAACGATCAATATTGCACCTATGATTATTGATGCAGCACTAGATCCTGATGATACAGATCCTGGCTTGGAAGACCTTTATACTAGTAGAAGTGGTACATGGTATATCGCGCTAACGGTAAATGATGAAGAGTTTATGGATCCATTAAAAGAAAACTACCCACAAAAAGAAGAAGTCATTGCCTATTTAAGAAATCTTAAAAAAGAATATTTATCTACTCGTAATTATAAAAAATATTCAATAATGAACTAAATGGAAAAGTACTTGCAGTATTTCAGTAAAATATCCTCTACAAGTACTTTTTTATTTACTGAATAGGTATGTAAAAATCTACCAAAAACTTTCCTTCAGGATGTTCTCTAAAATCATTATGATAGATCTCAAAAGGAGTTCTTTCTGATTTCTGATATCCTTTTTCATTCATCCATATAAATAGACTACTCCAAGATTTTTCAAAGTCACTAGGTGTAATTTCAAAACTTGCTACAATACTTCTTCCTCCCAAAATAGAAACCGGTTGTATATCTCCTTCCTGATTAATTGCTTCCTCTAGTAATAATGAGACACTCATTCGAACTTTATCAGGGGATGTCACTTTAAAGCTATCATGAAAGATCCTTGCTGTTTTAGTACTTTTTCGATCCATTATACCTTTGGATCTTCCCCATTTAAAAATTTTTTCAAAGGCATTTTCTAAACCCTCTACTCCTATTTGTGTGACACTTGCAAAATGTAAATCTGGTAACTCTTTAATTTCAATTTTTGCATTCATTTCGATCCATTTTAAATGATTAGTAATATTGCAAATGTATTGCTCAAATAAAGGCTCATCTTTTCCATTCTTGCTTTTTGATTTACCAATCTTGCTAAATTTACTCGGGAGTTGTTTTCGGAATTCACTTGGGCTTACTCCATAAAACTTTTTGAAAGCTTTCGTAAGAGATGAATTGCTACTAAAACCAGATTGAAATGCTACTTCCGTTATACTTACTTCCTCCTTATGCATTAAAACAGCAGCAATTTTTTCTAGACGTCTTCTATTGATATAAGAATTTAAAGTCTCTCCTATTACTGCTTTAAAAATTCTGTGAAAATGGAATGGAGAGTACGAAGCTATACTAGCAATAGTATCTAATGACAGATCGTTATTCAGATTACTATCTATGTATTCTAAAGCTACATTAATTCTACGAATATAATCTTTGTTTAGTCGCTGTTCTGAAGGAAATCCCATGATATATTCAAATTAATCTAAATCTTCTCGACTAAAGTCTTCGTGAAAATCTTTTGTGTTTTTAAAACCTAATCCTGCTAGTTTTTCAAAATATGGAATATAATCAGGCGCTTCGAATTTATAGGAATCAACGTCCCACAAAAAATGTATGATCCATGAGTACCATCTTGCAGGAGCCGGATATTTTTTCAAATAGATTATGCGTTCATCAAAAGATAAATCTTGTTGATCCAACCATTCATTTAAAATCATAATATGGCTTTCTCCTCCACCCATTCGCCAACCAATACTATATGGATGAGAATTAGGAGCATATATCCATGGTGGTGGAACATCACCATATTTTTCTATTAGTGCAGTGCTAGATTTGATATACCATTCAGCATCTTTATATTTTCCCATCTCATCAGTTTATTGATCAGGTTTGAATATAAAGAATAAAAAATAATTAAAGTGTTATAATCATCTTTTCAGTGAGATTAGAATCCCATTCAAATACTACAATCACGGTTGCTGCTGCTTCATTCCAATTAAATTCCAAAGCTTTGTCTCCAACAGTTATTGTTTTGGGAGCTTTTGAGATATTATGAATTACTAAAGTAATATCCCGAGTAGTCTTTTTAAAATCGGTTCCAGTTTCTGCTTTAAAATCAAAAGAAAGCATACTATCTGTTATAGTACTTTCAAATGCTAAAAGTTCATACTTTCCTTTCTCATAAGCATTTGGTGTTTTTCCATCATCATCATATAAAGTATCCTGACTACTCTCTACCTTAGCATCATAGTAATAATGTATTGTTAACTCATTTGTATTATACAATTCTGTATTTTGTAAAGTAGAAATCATAGGAATAAAAGCACCTCCTCTTACAAAAACAGGAATATGATCTTCTTTAGTATCCACAGTAATATATCTTCCTCCTTCATATTTTTTTCCTGTATAAAAATCGAACCAATTGGATGTTTTAGGGAAATACACATCTTTAGAAGCAACTCCTGATTTAACAATAGGAGATACTAAAAAATTATCTCCCCATAAATATGTATTGGAAACTGTTTGTAGCTCTTTGGTATCAGCATCTTCAAAAAATAAAGGTCGCATTAATGGCACACCGGTTCGGTTATTTTCAAAAGCCAAGGTATAATTATAAGGAAGCATTTGATATCTAAGTTCGATACTCTTCTTCGCCAGTTCTTTTGTCTTTGTATCATGAAAAACAGGTTCTGGAGCGATATGTTCCTGAGCATGCGGTCTATAAATCGGTTGAAACACTCCATATTGTAACCAACGCGTATATAATTCTGGATCAAACTTTTCACCACCTGCAAAACCTCCTAAATCTGAATGCATATATCCTAATCCTTGAATTCCCATCGATAATGCGATTTCTGTTTGTGGTTGCAAACCTCCCCAACTTCTACTAACATCTCCTGACCAAGGAATCATTCCGAATCTTTGAGAACCAGAATATCCTGCACGCATTAAAATAAAAGGACGTTGATTAGGAAAATCCTTTTGATAGCCTTCTTGTAACAATCTTGCCCAATCATGACCATATACATTATGAACTTCATCCGCAGATCCTGTTGCATGTAATAAGGCTGAAGGGTGCACTTCTGGCTCGCCCAGATCTCCCCACCAACCAGCAACATTATAATCTTTGGTATAAGATTTATAAATATTCCAGAACCAATCTTTACCTTTTTGATCATAAATATCTACAATTCCTGTATTTCCAAAATAAAAATCATAGGTATACGGATTTCCAAGAGAATCTTTTCCTAATACTTTTTCTGATACCGCTTCTTCCCATTTCTTAGAAGTTGATAATATAAACGGTTCTGTAATTAATATAGTTTTAACTCCTTGATCTTTAAAATCATTGATCATTTTTTTTGGATTAGGAAATGAATCCTTTAAAAATTCAAGATTTCCCATATGTCCTTTGATATCTTTCCCGAACCAATAAATATCAAGTATTACAGCATCCAATGGAATAGAATCTTTTTTGAATTTCTCAATTGTTTCCGTTGTTTCTTTTTCTGAATGATATCCAAAACGACTTGCAAAGTTTCCAAAAGCCCATCTAGGTGGTAACGGTTGTTTTCCAGTTAAGTCAGTGTACTGATCCATTAGATCTTTCCAGTCATCTCCTGCTACTACTTGGTATGTTTTTCTCCCATTTATAGTTTCATAGCTTAACGTATTATCTTTCTTGCTATCAATATCAAGAAATCCAATCGGTGCATTATCAAAATGAACAGCATATTTTTTTGAGGACAAAACTAGTGGCATTGTATAGTTCATCAATTCAGAACGAGTCTCATATCCATAATGCGCTCTATTATATAATTGTAATCGATTCCCTCTGCGATTCATTCCTACTACTCGTGAACCTGCTCCATAAATTACTTCTTCTTTATCTAAGTTAAAATTTAAGATCTCTGTAGAATCCGTTTTTATATATCCTTCCTTTTCAGAAATTAATTCTTTACCATTATATATATAAGAAATATGAAAAGGTTCTTTTGAGATTTGTACACTAATACCATCTGAAACTCCGTATGTAACTAGTTTGTCGGTTTCAGTTACCTTGGCTTCTATTCCTTTTTGCAAAATTACTGCATGAGATGATGCATTATAGGTTTCACCTGTTGGTATAAAGGAAGTCTCTACAATCTTATTCGAATATAATTTGATCATATATTTTCCATTATCTCTAGGAATCTCTATAAAACCATCCTTAGCATAACTACTATAATTCGCTATGACATCGCTATAATTGTGCTTGCAAGAAACGGTTAAAAAAGTAAGTGCTCCTAAGAGTAAAACATAAAAAAATCTTGAATTCATTTTGTAAAAAGTTTTCGACAATAGATAAGACTCAAATATAGTAGAATCCCTCTAAAATAAGGAGATTACCAGAAACGGTTGGATAGAATTATTAAATCTTCATCGAAATTCAAAAAACACGGTAAAAAGTGTAAAGGTTTACTACAACGTTTTCGTTTGATATAAACTAAGTATTTTATCATGAGTAATACAATTCATACAGTAAAACCAGTAATATAAAATCCCTAACATTTTGCTAAACATTTGTTGAGATATGCTAAACATTTTGGTAATACCGAACCTATACTTTTATAGTATCAATAACCAATTTAATCTTAATCGTATCACACATGAAAAATCATTCTTACTCTATGGTACGTCCATTCAAGAAAGCACTATGTGTTTCAGCTTGTTTAGGCTTACTTTTTTCTTTTTCTACTTTCGCCCAGAACCAAAAAGATGAAACAAAACCATCTTTTGATCTACCAAAAGACAATCATTATGGTAAAGAAATTTATGCAAAAGGTAAAGGAAGATCATTCAGAAATTTTGGAGATCTTTTATTCTCAAGAGCAGTATTAGAAGCTTCTAGCTTTTCTGAAGGTCCTACTTCTGGTTTATTTATTGGAAACGGTCCTATTAACCAACAGGAACTTCCTTTTACAGGGAAACAACCGATTCAGGGTTTCTCTGCTGTACTCAACAACTTTGATGGAACATTTACAGCAATGTCTGACAATGGTTTTGGGAGTATCGAAAATTCAGCGGATTACAACTTACGTTTATATAAAATAAGACCAAGATTTGAAACGTTTTTTGGAAGAGGTGAAGGAGATATTGAAGTTCTTGATTTTATCGAATTAAGAGATCCTAATGGATTAATTCCTTTTGCCATCACTAATCATTTTAGTACTGATAGAATATTGACCGGTGCTGATTTTGATATTGAATCTATTCAAAGAACAACAAATGGAGATTATTGGATTGGTGATGAGTTCGGTCCTTTCTTACTACACTTTGATCGCAATGGTGTCTTATTAGATGCACCCTATGCCCTCCCTGATTTAGATAATCCTGGTAAGGAATTAAGAGCGCCACAAAATCCATTTAGCGAAGAAGCAAGTGCTATCAGAATTATGAACGCTATGAGATCACACGCTCAAGCTAACGGTAGCAAAGCTCCTGTAATGTCTCCATGGTTTGTAATGCTAGATGATAATGATACCAACACTTTAGTAGGTAGTAGAACTGCACCACCAGCAGGATTAACAGAAGCTTCTAGTGAATTATTCAACATTTCTTCTTTAAATCGTGCAGGACATCCTGTGGTTGTATATACCGTGAATGATTCTGAGAACATAGATCGTCTGTTAGATCTGGACTTACAGGGTATTATTTCTGATCGTCCGGACCTGTTATTAGAGGCTGTTCAGAATTTTGATAAAAATCAGGATGGTCGTGCAGATTATTTAGATGAAGAAGGACTTATTGATGTAAATCTTTTTGATGCGCAAGGACATCGCGGAGCCAGAAACTTACGCCCTGAAAACACATTACCATCCATGGAGGCTGCGTTGGATTATTTAATGCCCACTCTAGAAACGGATTGTGGAATTACTTTAGATCGAGTTCCAGTTTTAGATCACGATCCTCATATTGAAGCTGCAAAAACAAGAAAAGCAGATGGGACTCCATATGAATTCGAAGATGAAGTATTGGTAAAAGATCTTACCCTTGCCGAAATTCAAAATACTTTCATCGCAGATAAAATTTTACCAGGAAGACCAGTACAGACAAATGACCTTTCTTTATCYCCAGTTTCTGTTGCTTTTGCTAATGAAAGAGGATTTATTGACCCTTATGTGATGCCATCGTTACAACAATTATTTGATTTTGTTGAATTCTACGTTGATTATTACAGAAATGGTGAAGGAGCATCTGATCCTGATGCTACTCGACGATGGAAAAATGCTGCAAAAGTTCGTTTCAATATTGAAACAAAGATAAACCCGAGAACAGATGTCGATGATCGCGGGGATATATTCGCAGAAAGAACCGTTGATCCAGAAACTTTTACACGAGCGATTGCAGATATCATTGTAGCAAATAATTTAGAAGACCGTGCTGATATCCAAAGTTTTGATTTTAGAACTTTATTAATTTCTCAAAAGCAGTATCCAGCTATTAGAACGGTTTGCTTATTTGGTGATTTCCCAAAAGTTGGTGATGCAGGTGATGGCACGAATCTTCAGGATCAGAATGGTGAGAATACTCCTTGGCTAGCAGGAATGTATTGGCCATATAGAGTTACAAAATTAGATACTCCATTTAACGTAAAGCAAAGTGGTGGTTTTGAAGGAATGGCATTAACTACAGATAATACAAAGTTATTACCACTATTAGAAAAACCATTAGAAGGTAGTGAATCTAATAACCTATTAATCCATGAATTCGATCTTGCCAGCAAATCATACACCAATAACAAATATGAATATCCACTTAATGAAAGAGCCACGGCCATTGGTGATTTTATTATGTTTAGTGGAAACAGAGGGTTAATTATAGAAAGAGATGGATCTCAAGGTGATTTAGAAGGTTTTAAAGCCATTTATGAAATTGAACTAAATCAGGATTCTACAGCGGTTCAAAAAAGATTAAATGTTGATCTTTTAAAAATAAGAGATCCAAGAAGAATTTCAGAACCTGGATTACCTGGTGATGTTGGTATTGGCAGAGATTTTGCTTTTCCTTTTGTAACAATCGAAAGTGTAGTAGTTTTCAACCCATTTCTAATTGGTGTACTAAATGACAATAACTATCCATTTAGTGTAGGAAGACATGTTGGTGAAGGGTTACCAGATGACAATGAATTTATACTTCTTTGGTTAGATCAACGATTAGGAATGCCTTGGTATAACAAAGAAGAAACGTTATCAAGACTTAAAAATAATGACTTCAAAGCATATCCAAATACCTTTACGAATCAAGTAACTTTTGAGTATATCAAAAAGGATATTAAATCTGTAACCATTGATATTTATGATATAGCTGGTAACTTGGTAAAAAGAGTAAACACCTCAGATATTAATGACAATGGTTTTGAATATACTTGGGATGCTTTATCCGAAGAAGGTTCAGAAATAGCTACAGGAATTTATTTTGCTGTTATTGAAGTTGACGGTGAATTCATTAAGAAAAAACTTGTAAAAAAATAAATACAATCTATTAATCAACTTGCTAAAACCAAAAAAGACCTGTTTGTAATCAACAGGTCTTTTTCTATTCATTGTTTTTTATTTCTTACTGGCTTCTAGGATATAAAAAGGATTGTTCTACTTCGAAATCAACTACACCATCTTTACGAACATCATATATAATGAACAATTGACCCCAATATACTCCATCAGTAAAATCGGCTATAATCCATTTATGATTTAATAATCTAACTTTATTAATAGCCATATTACCCTCCATTCCAGCATATGGTATAATAGGATTATCGGTTCCAGCTTTATTTTGCGCTATAATTTGATCACTAATGGTCAATTCGAGTTTTTGAGCATCATACCCTTGTTCTTCAAAATAATTAGTAGCTTCTTCATCACTTTCTAAAGAAAAATAGGTGAGATCTAAAACTCTATCAACAAGAGAATCTTTTTCCACATTTTTAACTTCGATTTCTTTTTCCTTCTCCTCTATTATAGACATCAAATTTTCAATTTTGCCATCATACGATTCCTTCGCTTTTTTGGCATTCATAAATTGAAATAGAATGAATAATACCGAGAAAATAAATAAATAGAGAAATATTCTGCTTCGCATCTTAAATAGTAATTTTTAAATTATCGTAGGCTAAAAAAACGTTATCCGGTAACTGTTGTTGCACTTCTTCATGAAACCCTAACATATGACTAATGTGTGTCAGATAAGCTTTCTCGGGTTTTACTTCTTCTATAAAAGCTAGTGCTTCTTCTAGATTAAAATGAGAATGATGTGGCTCAATTCTTAATGCATTTACCACCAACACCTTTACACCCATTAATTTTTCAGTTTCCTCTTTTTCAATCGTTTTTACATCTGTTAAATAGGCAAAGTCTTTAAATCGAAATCCAAAAACCTGTAACCGATTATGCATTAAATCTACAGGAATCACATCCAGGTTGCCCAGCGAAAATGGTTGGTTAGTTAGTTCATTTTCTATAACACTGGGCGCTCCTGGATATTTATTTTCTGAAGAAAATATATAACTAAATCTTGTTCTTAGTGATTCTAAAACTCGTTTATGTCCATATACCGGAATATCGCCTTGTCTGAAAAAAAAGGGTCGTATATCATCCATTCCCATAGTATGATCTGCATGCTCATGAGTAAAAAGAATTCCATCAATTCTAGTTACATTATTGGCAAGCATTTGTTGCCTAAAATCTGGTCCACAATCAACTACATATTGGTATTCATCCCAAGATACAAGAACAGATACTCGTAATCTTTTATCTTTTGGATCTTTACTTAAGCACACAGGATGAGTACTTCCTATTATTGGAATTCCTTGTGATGTTCCGGTCCCCAAAAATGTTACTTCCATATCTAATAATGAGTAAAAGCAAATGTACTTATAATTTTTTTCCGCCAAAAGTAATTCATTTCCAGCCTTATTATTTATATCAATTATAAAATGGGAAAATTTGCATTGAGTTTTTTTTAATAATAATTAATCTATTAGTAACTTTACATTAAACAAAAAAAGCCCATTTTGCTATGCCTATTACGATTATGGGAGACAAAGAATTTGAGTCTGTCCCTTCTATTAAAAGTAAAGCTTTACGAATTAATTTAAATGCCAATATATACGGTACCTTCGCAGAGATTGGTGCTGGACAAGAAACTGTACGTAATTTCTTTAGAGCTGGTGGTGCTTCTGGTACCATTGCAAAAGCCATGAGTGCCTATGATAAAGATTTTAGTGACGCTATTTATGGAATTGAAGATGACAAGAGATACGTTACGGAAGCTCGGCTAAAAAAGATGCTGAAGCATGAAGTAAAGTTAGTTGAGCAACGAATCAGTAGAGAAAAACATCCTAATAAATTATTTTTTAGCTATGCAAATACAGTTGCTACTATTGATTTTGCTAAAAAATATAAAGGTCATGGATGGGTTGGTATCCGATACCAAACAAAACCAGATGAGGATTACAATGAAATCATTCTGCACATTCGCTTTCATGAAAATGATGCGAAATTACAGCAAATGACTCTTGGCGTTCTGGGAGTAAACCTTATTTATGGTGCTTACTATAAGTATGACAATCCTAAAAAACTTTTACGTTATTTATATGATCACTTGGATAAAGATCAAATAGAAATTGATACAATTAATTTCTCTGGTCCTAGATTTAAAAAAGTGGATAACCGATTGATGAGTTTACAATTGGTTAAAAATGGAATGACGGAAGCCGTAATGTTTGGTCCTGATGGTAATAATGTATTACCTGCAGCGGTATTATACAAAAAGAATATCCTTGCACTTCGTGGTAGTTTTAGACCTGTTACCAAGGTAAACATGGACATCTACAAGAAGTCCTTAAATATGTTCCTTAATGAAAATAAGGTAAATAAGGATAAAACCATCGAAATTTTTGAAATTACTCTTTCTAACCTAAGAGCAGAAGGAGAAATTGATGAAGTAGATTTCATGTCTAGAGCTAGGTTATTATGTTCTTTAGGACAAACGGTAATGATCTCCAATTTCCAGGAATATTATAAGGTAGTAGAATATTTCTCTAATTATACGAAAGAACGAATGGCAATGTCCATGGGTGTTAACAACCTTATTGACGTATTTGATGAGAAATATTATAGACATTTAAGTGGTGGCATTTTAGAAGCTTTTGGAAAATTATTCTTCAAAGATCTGAAGGTATATCTATATCCTCTGAAAGATCCTAAAACCGGAGAATTGACAACAAGTGAAAATTTGAAGGTGCATCCTAGAATGAAAGAGTTATATAAATTCTTTAAATACAACGGCAAACTTCAAGATATCGTAGATTATGATCCATCCATTATGGATATTTTCTCAAGAGAAGTTTTACAGAAAATTCAGGATGGAGAACCTGGTTGGGAAGAACAGCTACCAGAACTAATTCCAGAAATGATCAAAGAAAATAATTTCTTTGGATATAAAGAAAGAGAAACGGTTTAGTTGATAGAATAACTAAAGACAAACATGTTACACTGTATAACATTAAATAGCTACCTTTTAGGGTAGCTATTTTTTTTACTCATATTTGATAAATGAACAATATTAAAACAATAGTTTTTGATTTATACAATACATTGATTGAAATACAAAAATCAAATCATTTCTTTTTACAGTTGTTTAAAAGTTCTAAAAACGGTTTTGGTATGGATATCACGACATATTCACAATGTGTAATGAAAAATGATCTTGATACCTTAAAAACTACATTCCCCAAAGAGTTTAGTATGTTATATACTCAAAATTCACTCTATCTCAAACAGGAATTAAATTCTGTAACAGTTTATAAAGAAACTATTAGAGTTCTTGAAGATCTAAAAAAACACTATACATTATTTTTAATTTCTAATTTAGCTTCACCTTACAAACAACCTTTTTTTTCTAATAATCTACATCCATATTTTGAAAAGGTGATTTTCTCTTGTGATTTTGGTTTTTTAAAACCTAATAAAGAAATTTTCAAGGAAATTGAAAAAGTATCAGGCAACAAACCTAGCGAAATACTTATGGTTGGAGATTCTCTTAAATCTGATATTTTAGGGGCTAAAAACATGAAATGGAATTATTTAAAAATTAATCGACAAACATCTCTTTTAGAGAAATATGAAATAAAAGATTTGACTGAAATAAGAAGGCATTTAAAACCTAATTAAATCAATTTAATAAAATAGTATAAATGAAAAGTAGAACTATATTTTCAATAGTAATATGCATCTATCTAAGTAATCCTGGTTTTACTCAAAATATACATACAACTACTCCCCTTTCAATTGGAGAAAAGGTAGAATTTCAGTCTAAAATTCTTAAAGAAAAAAGAACACTAAATATTTACTTGCCACAGACATATTCTAAAGATTCTTTAAAAACATATCCTGTTATCTATTTATTAGATGGTTCTATGGATGAAGATTTTATACATATTTCTGGTCTTGTACAATTTGGTTCGTTCTCATGGATTAAAATGATTCCAGAATCAATTGTAGTTGGAATTGCTAATGTGGATAGAAAGCGAGATTTTACATTTCCCACTAATAATAAAAAAGATAAAGAAGCATACCCTACTACTGGAAGGTCAGAAAATTTTATCAGCTTTATTGAAAAAGAATTACAACCATTAATAAATAAAAAATACAAAACAAATTCGGTTACCACTCTGATAGGACAATCTTTAGGAGGACTTTTGGCAACCGAGATTTTATTCAAACAACCTGATATGTTTGATAATTATATTATTGCCAGTCCTAGTTTATGGTGGGATGATGAATCATTACTTACATACACTCCAGCTTCCTATAATTCAAAAAAATCAATTTATATCGCTGTTGGTAAAGAAGGAACAATTATGGAGCGAGTTGCTAAAGAATTATATGATAAATTAAAATTGTTGAATAAAGATAATACTAAATTATATTTTGAATTCTTCGAAAAGCAAAATCATGGTGATGCATTACACCTAGCAGTGTATGATGCGTTTGAGAAAATGTTTAAATTAAAAAACTAAAAAATCTTTCCAGACTAAACTTTGTAGGTTTTGTAGCTGGATAAATCCATATGGTCAAAGCAAGAACTACAAAAAAATGTTTAGAGAATAAACTTTTACTCTATTTAGTGCACATTCATAGGCAAAAACATAATAAAAGTTGTTTCATAAAATAAGTAATTCAGTTGTCTAGCACATTATCTGTAGAGTTGTAACAACTATCTACTGACCTACTTCAATAAATTCAATATAATTATCAAATAGCACGAATTCACTAGAGTGTTTCTTTCGAAAAATTTTGCAACAAATTATATAATGGAACAGTTAATTATAGAACGAGAATATGGTTTTAGATTAACTCATATCAAAAATTTGAATGCTTTTAATTTTTACACAAATTGATGAAACCTTATTAAATTTTGTAGTGATGACTAGTGGAGTTTTAGGATGTTTCTTATGCCTTTCATTAGTAACTACCTCTTTTTACAGGAATCGTGCAAACAATTATCTTTCGCTTTCACTATTTATACTTATAAGTTTAACCTTTTTAGGTAGCTGGTCTGATAAAGATAATCCCATTTTGGATTTTTTAGGTCTCATAATGTTAGAGTATCTTGCTGGCGTTACTTTATTTATATACTTTCTCATCCAGATTAAACATAAGTATTTAAATGAAAAATGGCACAAGTGGCTTTACGCTCCTTTCATTATCTCAGTTATCATAGAAATTATACTTCATCTAGATGCTATTTTTCATCTTTACGATTCGGATTTTGCTCTTTTTGTAGACTATACAAAACTATTTACTGTGTTTAGCTACAATTTATTTTTAATATTCTGGAGTAAGCTTTTAGTACAAAAGTCAAAAACAATTTCAAAAGAGAAAAAACGTTGGTTACTAAGGTTAAACTTTTTCATTATCGGCATCATCATGTGCTGGCTTTTAGCCAATATAGAGGTAAGTATTTTTGAGTCAGAATACAGTGCAAATCTTTTGAGAATTCTACTATCAATTCTGTTTTGGTGGATATTGTATTATGGAGTGTTCAAGCTACAAATAATCGTTCAAAAAGATGAAATACATCAATATTTAACTTCTAAGAAAGCTGGTAATATAAAAGGCAAAAGGAAAATAAGTGAAACCACTGTTTCTAAAATCATTACACAGCTGTATGTATTGATGGAAGAGGAAAAATTATTCAAAGATCCTTATTTAAGCAGGTCAGATCTTGCTATTAGATTAGAAACCAATGAAGGTTACTTATCACAGATTATAAATGAGGAAACCAATAAAAGCGTTGTTCAATTTGTTAATGAATATCGTATTAAAGCCGCTCAAAATTTACTCCATAATCCAGTATTCAATAAATATTCCGTTGAAGCTATTGGAATGGAAGTAGGCTTTACCTCCAAAAGTGCTTTCTACAAAACATTCAATTCCAATCTCGGAATGTCTCCTGGAGCATTTAGAAAGCAAAAAAAACGTCCTAATTCGTAAAACTGTTTTATTTCAACACATCTCCATCCTCAAAATTAGTTTTTGATCACGTTTTGAGATCTACATTCGCAACAGTAAATCAAAAACATAAAATCATGAAAAAAATTAACTCAATCTTATTACTTCTAATAATGTCTCTTTCTTTATTGAGTTTTAATTGCACCAACAGTAAATCAAAAGCAATAAATATAGATCCTAAAAGTACTTTAAAACAATATGTAGGTGAGTATATGTATGAAGAAGCAGGAGTTATCATAAAGATTTATACAAAAGAAAAAGAAAGTAATACTAAACTCTATTTATTTGTAACAGGAGATCGAGAAAGTGAACTAATTGCAACTGAGGAACACAAATTTTCTTTTAAAATGGAAGAAGAATTTAAAGTAGAGTTTAAGAACCTAAAAAACGGAATTTTTAGCGAATTAATTCTTATACAGCCTCATGGAACAGTAAAAGCGGTTCGCAATGGAAAGGCAAAAACTGATGATTTAGCTACCATTGATAAAAAGCTTATAGATAGAGAATTTTCAGGTGTTATCTTAGTAGCTCAAAATGATAGTATAATATTTAATAAAGCATATGGAAGAAAAAATAATCAAGAAAACGGATTAAATGACATACATACTGTGTTTGATATTTGTTCTATTACAAAGCAGTTTACTAGTGCTGGAATACTAAAATTATTAATGCAAAATAAGCTTTCTGTTACCGATAATCTATCAAAGTATTTTGATGCTGTTCCTGATGATAAAAAAAACATAACTATTCATCAACTACTCACACATTCTTCTGGTTTAGTAGATGGAATTGGAGATGATTATGAAACCATTACAGAAGAAGAGTTTCTGAGTCAAGTATTTCGTAGTAAACTGATACATTCGGTTGGGGAAGAATTTAATTATTCTAATATCGGATATAGTTTACTTGCTTTAATAATTGAAAAAGCTAGCGGTATGGATTATGAAACCTTTTTAAATGTAGAAATTTTTAAGCCTTCCAAAATGAACCATACTGGTTATGTAATTCCAGATTGGAAAAAGAACGAAGTTGCTAACGGTTTTTTAAATGGTAGGGAAGCTAAAAAACCTAATGAAGAGAATTGGAGTAAAAATGGTCCGTATCTTAATCTAAAAGGAAATGGGGGTATTTTAACAAGAGCAGGTGACTTGTTACTTTGGAGCCAAGCAATAAGAGACAATACTGTACTTGATAAAGAAACAACATCCAAGTATCTCTATCCTCATTTTGAATCCAACAACATATATTCTTACTACGGATATGGTTGGGGAATTGAAAATAATAATTCAGAGAATAAATTAGTACTTCATGGTGGTGCAAGTGATCTGTTTGCTTCAGACTTATGGATGTATCCTAAAAAAGGAATTACAATAATTGTGCTTAGTAATACACAGGAGGCATATGTCTACTCAATTGCTGGAAAAATATCCAATTTTTTATTACAACAATAAATTACATGTTTTAAGATCATCTCTAGATTTTGTCTTAATTGTATTATTAATATAACATATCGTTTATTGATAGTTAAAGTCTGCTTACGAAAGTATTTGCAGACTTTATAACTTATTATCTAATTACTGATTTAAATTCTAATCCCACAAAAACGAGCTTAGAACTTCTTCACGGGAGACAAGCTAATAAAATATATCGTTAAGCGAAAAATGTTTGAAAATTAATATTATTGAGACATACATATAACTACCTTGTGATATTGAAAAACCTAATCCTTTAGTTATGAAAATGAAAGACAAAATAGTAATTGATTTCAAAGAGTTTTTTAAAACAGGTAAGTTTGACTTTTTAAAATTAGGCAAGACTAAAGAATGGATTATACATAATTTTCCAGATCCTGATGGATTTAATGAAAACCCTTCAATTTATAGAGATCCGATTTGGAGGTACGGAAACATAGAACTTCACTTTAACAAAGATGTACTATTTTTAATTTTCTCAGATTATATTGATGATCTAGATGGAGGGGATTCTTTAGAATTAAAAAAATGGTTTATAGGAAATCTTAATAAATTAAACCTTTCAGATGTAATTTCGGAATTAAATAAAGCTCACATAGACTTCCATAAAAAGAAATCTCATATTGTAGAATCCGCAGTTAACATCGAATTACAAAGTAGTGTTGTACTGGGATTCCATCTAGAAGAAAATGAAGATGAGGATTATGACAATTTTTTAGAACGTTGTAAAATTACAAATCAAGATGAATTTAGACTAAGTTCGTTTAGTCTGATGCAAAAATAAAAGTGACAACTCATTAAGAATCATCACTTTCATCTTTTCGCTTTTTAGGTAATCTTTTCGCTTCTTTTAAGCTTTTATTGATCATCCATTCGATCTGTCCGTTTACACTACGAAACTCATCATCTGCCCATTTTTCGATCTGTTTAAACATCTCTGGGTCTATTCTCAGTACGAATGATTTTCTTTTACTCACAATTAAGAATTTAAAGTTCCCGCATTCACTACTGGAACAGCTTCTTTATCACCGCATAAAACTACCATTAAATTACTTACCATAGAAGCTTTTTTATCATCATCAAAGTCAATAATATTATCGGTAGATAGTTTTTGTAATGCATCTTCTACCATACCCACTGCTCCTTCAACAATTTTCTTTCTCGCTGCTACAATAGCTACGGCTTGTTGCCTTTTTAACATAGAACTCGCAATCTCTGGTGCATAAGCTAAATATCCAATTCTAGCTTCCATTACTTTAATACCGGCAATTGCTAAACGTTCTGTAATTTCATTTTCCAAAGCTTCATTTACTTCATCCATACCAGATCTGAGTGTAAACTTTGCCTGCTCATCATCAAAATTATCGTAAGGATAGGATCCTGCTAATTTCCGAACAGCAGCGTCCGTTTGAACTTTTACAAATTCCTCATAATTATCTACATCAAAAGCTGATTTATAAGTATCCGCTACTTGCCAAACCAAAATCACATTAATCATGATTGGATTTCCAATTTTATCATTCACCTTTACGCGTTCGCTATCAAAATTTCTAGCTCTTAATGATATTTTCTGACGACTATAAAAAGGGTTTGCCCAGAAGAAACCATTGTCTCTAACAGTTCCTTTATATGCTCCGAACAATACTAACACTTTAGAACTATTAGGATTGACTATAAAAAAACCTTTTATGATCAGTATAATAGGTAACATTAGTATTAAAAACAATGGAGTTTCCATTACTACCAAACCTACTATCATACCTACTATAAACAATAGTAATATAATAAGCATTACATATCCATTCGTTGCTTTAATCTGAGTCTCTTTATTCATAATGATATTATTTTGATATCACAATAATACTAAATTTATTTGAATTTTGAAAATTAGAAATGATAAAACAGATAAAACCAGAGTGATTAGTACATTCAAAATCTTCAAAAAAATTATAAGAATTAGGCTATTATTTATATAAATTAGAGCTCCTTAAAACAAAAGAAATTGTTTAAAAACATATGACAGCAATTGCAATTCAAGAAAATCCAAAAGTGAAATCAGTATATGAATCTTATCCAGATCATATCAATCAAAAGATTATGTATCTACGGAGTCTAATTATAGAAACTGCAAAAGAGATTGAAGGATTAAATAATCTAGAAGAAACTTTAAAATGGGGAGAACCTAGTTTTTTAGCCAAAAAAGGAAGTACTATCAGAATTGACTGGAAAAAAGGCAAACCAAATCAATATGCCATGTACTTTCAATGCACTAGCAAATTAGTAACTACTTTCAGAGTTGTCTATAAAGATACATTTGAGTTTGAAGGAAATAGGGCTATCATTTTTCCAATAGATTTCAAAATCCCTGAAAAAGAACTGAAAAACTGCATAAAAGCAGCTTTACAATATCATTCGGTAAAACATTTACCAACTTTAGGTATTTAAAAAAGCCATATGTTTTTAAACACATGGCTCTTTAAACTGATGTATTAGTTTTTAATCATTTTTTTAATGATACTATCTCCTGAATTGTTATTGATCTTCAACAAGTAAACACCTTTGGTTAAAACAGAGACATCAATTTCAGCTGATTCTAATTGCTTATTTATAATTTTTTTTCCTTGAATATCATATATATCCACAGATGAGATATCTAGTGAAGTAAAATTTTCAATATGTATAGAAGTATTTGCAGGGTTTGGGTAAAACGAAACAGTTTCTGAATCTAGTGTAATATCTTCATTTGATAAAGTATTATCATGAATCAGTTCTACCATTCCCCAACAAGAATCAAAAGTACCAATATTCAAAGTTATTGTACCAGAATTATCGGTCTGCAAGGATAAGTCTACAGATTGTTCACCAGGAATATGAAGTTTGGCTGCTACGATAGTCTTCGGAAAAACAGCAGATGGTATTTGTACAGAAACACCATTATGAACTTGAGCATTATCGGCCGAAGCATCATATTTTCTATTAATTAAATGAAGTACATAAGGTGCTTCTGGATCTTCAGAAGAAATTCTTGGTAATGCCGAAATCAAATAATTTATCCACTGATTATTTTGTAGCACATTAATTTTCCAAGATGTAAGACCTAATATATCATTTGCATTATCCATAGAAACAATATTAGAACCACTGGTATTAAGAATTGAATTCTGCTCTGAAGTTAAGTATTGAATATCGCTATCATGAACAATTACATCATATTGAGCTAATTCTGATGCTGAAGGAGTAATAGGACGATCAGGATCACCAAATATTTTTAGGTCAAAAGAGATATTCCTTGTGATTAAATAGTCCAAAGTTTGACGTGCTTTTATACTTCCTGCCATTCCTCCTTCCAATAATGATGCATATACGGAATAAGCCATTGCTACATTGGATACCGCTTTATAGTCATCAAATAACTCACTATGATCATGAACAAACTCATAAATATCAGCAAAATTTTCCCAACCGGTATCCCAAGTATTACTTCCTCCAATCCACACTCTTCCTGGTATTGTAAAAATAGATCCTGTTGCATACGCTTGTGCGATCCAAGCGCGAGCTTGTCTTGGGGAATTTCTGTTATACAAAGCTTGGAACGCATCAGGATATGGAAAATAAATTAAAGTTTTATCGAGTGCTTCAGCAGCTTTATAATGTAATAATGGTTCTGTAGATGGACTTGTTGCTGCATCATGCGGATGGCCATATTCTCCTGCTAAATAAGTTAATCGATCAGAAAAGATATATCCTCTAGGTTCTACTACATTGGTGGTAGCTCCTATATCTATACCAGGTCTTATGGTGTCGATATAGTCAAATAACTCTTCCATCACATCATTAAGTGATTGACGTTGGAAATAAACAAAATCTTTATAAAGTGGAATATTTCCTTCAATACTATTGGCTTGATTTCTATAACTCTGAAGTGTGAACCCACGATTTAATAAAAACTGGCGATAATTAAAATTATCTATATTACTAATTCCTAGATCCATTAATTGTTGAGTTGTATACTTATTTTTCATGTAAGCCCTAAAACCATTCATAGAATGAATTGAAAAATCTCCTCCAAGCCAATGTAATGTTCTAGTAGCAGAGGTTTGCGAATCAAACATCATATGTGTTACTGGAGCCAAAGTCATTCGATCAGCCTGATATTTAAGCCATTCTAAAAAATCGGGGCCGTGATGACTCATCCAACTATGAACTTGACCATTATAGGTACCACCACTATCAGCTGCATTTCCCCAATGAATATCGTCACCATTAAGGTTTTTTGCCCAGTATGATCCAGGATCTCCCATAAAATCAATCATCCATTTCCATCCCCAATCAAATTCTCCTCGACCGAAATAGTACTTAGAGTTTGATGTGTGACTTTCTACTTTTGTTACCCATTGATTCATGGCAGCATCAGACGCTATGCTCGCATTAGGCATAAATCCCCAAAAAACACCATCAGCCTTGTATTGGTTATAGTTAAAAGGTGTAGCTGCTGATTCTTGAGTAAATAGTATCGTTGATTTTTTTATTGGATTGTTAGATGTTTGTGTAAAAATGACGTTTACACAGTAAAAAGTTATGATTAGAAAAAGTAGGTTTTTTTTCATTGGTTTTAAAAACTATTGAGCTTGTTGGTATTAAATTCTGTAATATATTTCGGTTCAAAAATAGCCTTAATCAAATCAAATGTTAGAAAGGAAATAGAATCCGTTGTACTTTAAGTAGTATCTGTTTTTTAAATAATTCATTTTAATTTTTATAATAATACCTTATTAGTCAAAATCTTGATAGTTTAAAAATAGAAAAAAGCCATATGTTTAATACATATGGCTCTTCAAAATTATTAATTGTCTAGTATAAATCTAGTTTATAAAATCTGTGCAGCGTGTTCTTTAGTCTTTACTTTGGTAATTACTTCAGAAAGCACTCCATTTTCATCAATTACAAAGGTTGTTCTATGTATCCCATCATACTCTTTACCCATAAATTTTTTAGGTCCCCAAACACCAAAAGCTTCAATCACTTTCTTATCTTCATCTGCTAATAAAGGATAAGGTAATTCATACTTGTTTTTGAAGTTTTGTTGCCTCTTTGCACTGTCCGCACTAACCCCAAGAATTTCATATCCCTGAGATTGGAATGTTTGATAATTATCCTTCAAATTACAAGCTTCTGCTGTACATCCTGGCGTACTCGCTTTCGGATAGAAAAAAACAACTAATTTCTTACCTTTATAATCTTCTAAGCTTATCGTATTTCCATCTTGATCTAATGCTGAAAAATTAGGAGCCTTATCTCCTGCTTTTAATGGTGTCATATTTTTATGGTTAACTTAAAAATTAAATTTTGTTTAAAGTTTTTTGATAAATTTAAAACAAAAATACTTTTCATAAATAATTTTATTAAAAATTTATGCTTTTATTTACTTTCTAAAAGCTTTTAAATATTCCTATTTTAGCATAAAAAGAAATCATGACTAAAACGGAAAAGGTAGACTTTACCATTAAAACTCTTAAAGAATTATATCCTACTATACCAATTCCTTTAGATCATAAAGATCCATACACATTACTTATAGCGGTTTTAATGAGTGCGCAAAGTACGGATGTCCGTGTAAATCAGATCACTCCTCTACTATTTGAACGGGCAGATAATCCATACACAATGGTAAAATTATCAGTTGAAGAAATTAGAGAAATCATTAAACCTGTAGGCTTGAGCCCAATGAAATCAAAAGGAATTCATGGATTATCTCAGATACTCATTGATAAGCATAATGGAGAAGTTCCACAAAGCTTTGAAGCATTGGAAGCATTACCTGCGGTTGGTCATAAAACTGCTAGTGTAGTCATGTCACAAGCTTTTGGGGTTCCTGCTTTTCCAGTAGATACGCATATCCATAGACTTATGTATCGTTGGGGTTTCAGTAATGGTAAAAATGTAACACAAACAGAAAAAGATGCCAAACGGCTATTTCCAAGAGAATTGTGGAATGACCTTCACCTTCAAATTATATGGTATGGACGTGAATACTCACCAGCAAGAGGATGGGAACTTGATAAAGATATAATTACAAAAACTATTGGAAGAAAATCTGTTATCAACGAGTATCTTAAAAAATAAAAGACCTGTTTCGAAAACAGGTCTTTTACAAAGTTTAGTTTTAATTTAGAAGCGCTTCGAACTTCATTTTTTTATAATCTATAACACTTAAAGCCTTTGAGTAATTTAAAAGAAAATCTACTGTAATTTTCTTTGGTACTAATTGGTTTTGCTCCTCTTTCTGAGAAGACTTAAAGTAAAATTTTGCCATATTAACTTATCTTAAATTAAGGGTTATTTTTTTATAAATAACGAGGCTTATTCTACTTTATTGCATAAAGAAATGTTAATTTGTTAAAACAATATTATTTTTCTCTATAACCTTTCTTAAGTTGATCAACGCATAACGCATTCTTCCTAGTGCAGTATTGATACTAACACCAGTTTTATCAGATATCTCTTTAAAGCTCATATCACGGTACATTCTCATTACCAAAACTTCTTTTTGATCATCTGGTAACTCTTGAATTAGATTACGTAAATCTTCTTCAACTTGATCTTTTATGATTCTTTTCTCTGCATTTAGATCTCCATCACTAATAATAGAGAAAATACTAAACTCTCCATTATCCTCGAATTTTGGCATTCGATTACCTTTTCTAAAGTGATCAATTACCAAGTTGTGAGCAATTCTCATTACCCAAGGTAAAAATTTACCTTCTTCATTATATTTACCAAGTTTAAGTGTACGAATTACTTTAATGAAAGTATCCTGAAATATATCTTCAGATACATCTCTATCAAAAACTTTAGAATAAATAAAACTGTAAATACGTTGTTTATGACGTTCGATCAGAGTAGATAGTGCACTTTCGTCACCTTTGATGTAATTATTAACCAGCACAGCGTCTGAAATAGTGTAGTCCTTCATACCTATTACTTTATTTAGTACCAACAAGCTTGGGGCTCGGGCTTTGTTAAACTTTAAAGTAAAGGTTCGCTATAGGCTATTCTTTTTTAGATTTGGTTACTTTTACAGGGGCTAATATAATAACAATCCTTGAAAATCAAACTATTTTCTGTTAATTTTTTTAACTTAACTTTCAATACACCTACACTATTATACTTCTTAAGTTATCATTATATTTGCGCTCACACCGCATATATACTATGATTCAAGACATTACCACCTTAGATCCAAAACAACATATATTAATTAAAGGAGCCAAACTGCATAATCTCAAAAACTTAGATGCAGCGATCCCTAGAAATAAATTAGTGGTAATCACAGGATTATCAGGATCAGGAAAATCAAGTTTGGCTTTCGACACTTTGTATGCTGAAGGACAAAGGCGCTATGTAGAAAGTTTATCTTCGTACGCCAGACAATTTTTGGGTCGATTGAATAAACCAAAAGTCGATTATATAAAAGGGATTGCTCCTGCAATAGCAATTGAGCAAAAAGTAAATTCTACCAATCCAAGATCTACAGTAGGAACCACCACAGAAATCTATGATTATCTAAAATTACTATTTGCAAGAATTGGTAAAACCTACTCTCCTATTTCCGGAAATCAGGTAAAAAAAGATACAGTAACTGATGTTATTGAATATGTGAAGATCTTTGAGGAAGGTGAAAAACTATTGTTATTAGCTCCTGTTTATGTTGAAAATGGTAGAACAATAGAAGAAAAATTAAAAGTATTACAACAACAGGGATATGCACGTGTAAAGGTAAATGATACTGTATCCAGAATCGAGGATGCAACTATAAATAAAAAAGATACCGTTTATCTAGTAATTGATCGAATCATTAAAAGAAATGAGGAAGATTTCTTTAATAGATTAGCAGATGCTGCAGGTTCAGCTTTTTTTGAAGGAAAAGGAACTTGTTACATTGAGATCCTAAAGGATAATAGTTCTCGACAATTTAGCAATAAGTTTGAATTAGATGGAATGACATTTTTAGAGCCAAATGTTCATTTATTTAGCTTTAATAATCCATATGGTGCTTGTCCTGAATGCGAAGGTTATGGCGATGTAATTGGTATAGATAAGGATCTGGTTATTCCAAATACTTCTTTAAGTGTTTATGAAGGTGCTGTTTTTCCTTGGAAAGGTGATACCATGGGATGGTATAAAGATCAACTTGTAAATAGTGCTTACAAATTCGATTTCCCGATACACAAACCATATTTTGAATTATCAGAAGAACATAAAGAATTGTTATGGAACGGGAATGAATATTTTGAAGGTATTGATAGTTTCTTTAAGGAATTAGAAGCGAAGGCCTACAAAATACAAAATAGAGTAATGCTTTCGCGTTACCGCGGAAAAACAAAGTGTAATACTTGTAAAGGAAAACGTTTACGTCCAGAAGCAGCTTATGTTAAAATAGGAGGAGCTGCAATAACAGATCTTGTAGAAATGCCTTTGGATGAATTAGCTGAGTTCTTTAAAAATCTGGAACTTAATGAATATGACGCTCAAATAGGGAAAAGATTATTAAAAGAAATCAACAGCAGATTAGAGTTTTTACATAATGTAGGATTGCAATATCTTACCTTAAATCGTAAATCTAATACTTTATCTGGAGGAGAGTCTCAGAGAATTAATCTTGCCACTTCTTTAGGTAGTAGTTTAGTGGGATCTATGTATATACTTGATGAACCTAGTATTGGATTGCATCCAAAAGATACCGAAAAACTTATTAAAGTACTACAATCCTTACGAGATCTTGGTAATACTGTTATTGTGGTAGAACATGACGAAGATATTATGAAAGCTGCCGATGTAATTTTGGATATAGGTCCTGAAGCAGGTACATATGGTGGAAACTTAGTTGCAAGAGGAACTTTTGACGAGATATTAGCCTCAGATTCTTTAACCGCAAAATATCTCAATGGAAACCTTGAAATTGAAATACCTGAGAAACGAAAAACTTCTAAGTATTATCTAGAGATTATTGGTGCTAGAGAAAATAATTTAAAAAATATAAATGTTACTATACCTTTAGGTGTTTTCACAGCTGTGACCGGAGTTTCAGGAAGTGGAAAAAGTACGTTGATTAAGAAGATAGTATACCCTTCAGTTTTAAAAAAACTGGGAGGTTATGGAGAAAAAGCAGGTCAGTTTACCGAACTTAAAGGAAATTACAGTAATATCAAACATGTAGAGTTTGTAGATCAAAATCCAATAGGGCGTTCTTCTAGATCGAATCCTGTAACCTATATTAAAGCATATGATGATATTCGTAGCCTTTTTGCCAGTCAAAAAGTATCCAAAATCAGGAACTATCAATCCAAACATTTCTCTTTTAATGTAGATGGTGGGCGATGCGAAACCTGTAAAGGTGAAGGAGTTGTAACGATAGAGATGCAATTCATGGCTGATGTTAATTTAGTATGTGAAACTTGTGGAGGAAAAAGGTTTAAAAAAGAAATTCTGGAAGTTACCTATGAAGGAAAAAATATCGATGACATTCTTACGATGACTATTGATAATGCGATTGACTTTTTTACGAAACATAATCAGACAAAAATTACAAGAAAGCTTCAGCCTTTACAAGATGTTGGACTTGGTTATGTACAATTAGGTCAAAGCTCTTCTACTCTTTCTGGTGGAGAAGCACAACGAATTAAATTAGCCTCATTCCTGGTAAAAGGAAATACAAAGGATAAAGCATTATTTATTTTTGATGAGCCCACTACTGGACTGCATTTTCACGATATCAAAAAATTACTAAAATCATTTAATGAGTTAATTGATAAAGGACACTCTATCCTTGTGATAGAACACAATTTGGATTTAGTGAAATGTGCAGATCATGTAATTGATTTAGGCTTAGAAGGTGGAAATAACGGTGGAATGATCATTGCCGAAGGAACTCCTGAAGAAGTTGGTAACAACAAAAAATCATATACTGGACAGTACTTAAAAGAAAAGTTACAATAGTAAAAAAATGTCAAATCATATTTGGGGAAAATGATCCGACATTTTAAAATATTCCAAAACATAACATTTTATATAAAATCTTCGAAGAATATTTCGTCATCCTCAAAGTTCATTTGTATGAATTCTTCTATTTGTTCATGTATAAAATGTTCTTCTAGCTCCTTATTTTCCCAAAAATTATCTGGTAGTATTAGTTTAGAATCTTCGTACAGATCGGATCTATAATCAGCTCCTTTAGTTTCCATAAAAGCAATAGCTGCTTCTTCTATTTTATCCATTGAAGAAAAATCAGTTACAGTAGCTATAAGTTGGCGTTTAAGACTTTGTAGTGCTTTGAAAGGTTCATAAACAACTTCAGTTAAATCTTTAGATTCCTCTTTTTCGAGTACTATGCCACTCATTTTCTCTAATAATCTCTTTAATAGCTCAATACTTTCATCATAATCTGTGGTATAAAAGTAACTTTCTAATTCACTAATACTATCCCAATGTAATAAGTCGATATCATGAAAATTATACTTTCCTAAACGATCCCCTATCTTTGTTTTATCAAATAAGTTTTGATCTTTATAACTCGCGCTCAACAAAGTAATCCACTCATCATCAACATTTGCATTAACAATCAGATAACGATATCCATCTCCTAATTCCCAACTATCTATAATTATTAGTGTCTCTCTTTCTTCTTGTCCGAATAAACTCAACACTTTTGGTTGAAAAGTATAGGTAGCATTTTTAAATTCCTTAATTCCTATTGTTGATAAATATTGATCCATAAAAAACGTAAAATATTGTGAAATTAACGACCTAAATGTATCAGTATTCATACGTTTTTAGTACACTGTTTTCAGTGATTTCTTAATGATATTATTGATTATTAAAAAAACATTAATACTTCATCCTGTAATGTTACCCTAATAAGTTCGGCTAAGTGATCCTAAATATTAAATAGGAACACATGTCACTTACAACACAATTAAAAGAAAGAGCAGAACAATCAGCTAATAAATATCCCGAAACCATTCATAAAATCATGAACAATGGTATTGAAATACTTAAGGATAGTCAACTTACTTCAAGAGCTTTAAAAACGGGAGATAAAATTCCAGAAATTCAATTACCTAACGCTGCCAATAAAACTATTTCAGTTCAAGAATTATTGGTTACAAAAAAAGTAGTCTTATCTTTTTATAGGGGTGGTTGGTGTCCATATTGTAATCTTGAGCTAAAAGCTTTACAACAATATCAGGATAAATTTGATGAACAAGGTGCTACCTTAGTGGCTATTAGTCCTGAAACTCCAGATAATTCTCTGAGTACATCTGAAAAGAATAACTTAAGTTTTGAAGTGCTTTCAGATATTGATAATAAAATTGCAAATGAGTTTAATTTGGTCTTTACACTTCCTAAAGATCTTATAGAAGTTTATAAAGGTTTTGGTATTGACTTGATAAAAAGTAATGGTAACGAAAATCATCAACTGCCTATATCCGCTACCTATGTTATTGATCAAGATGGAACAATTATTTATGATTTTATCAAGGAAGATTACAAAGAAAGAGCCGATCCAGAAGATATTTATAACACCTTAAAAAACAAATAATTAACACAAACAAAGGCTTTCTAATTTTCATAACAGTTTTCTTTTGGCACGCAATTTGGATAGTTACTAATCAAATAGCGGAAACCGAAAAGCTAATGAGTAGGTACAAACCCAAAAACATTTTAGTTATGAAAAAAGTTATACTTTTTATTGCAGCAATGTTACTTGTTGGAACAGCTGCACAAGCGGCCGATCAAAAAAAGACGGATCAAGTAGATAGGGTTACAAAGCGCTATCCATATGTACAACCAATTGTATTTGTCGAGAACGGTGTGAAATTTTTAGTCTATCCAAATGGAGAAGTAGATTTTAGAACTCCGAGAAGAAGAAATTATCAAAATTTAAACTGGAATTCATCAAATTTCAATTCGCCAGGCAGAACGAGAGACTATAGAAGACATAGTAATCGTTTTACAGTAAGATATGATTATTACGGACGATTAAAACGTGTCGGTCTTATTACAATAGGATATAATAGGTTTGATCAAGTAAGAAGAATTGGTTCTGTTTTAATAAGATATAACCGAAGAGGAAAAGTATCAAAAATCGGTGGACTACATATTTATTATGGAAAAAGAGGTAGAATAAGACATATAGAAGGTCATGTTCATTATACCGATGGAGTTAACGGATGTAATATTCCACAAGAACCTTATTATAATTTTAATAGAAGATCAAATCAGCAGAACTGGAATGATGATGATCATTACTATAAGAACAGAAAAAGAAATAAAAAACATCATTATGATCATGATGACGATGATGATTAATATGAATTAAGTTAGTTGGTTAGTTTTTAGAAAGCCTGTTATCATTTTAGTAACAGGCTTTCTTTTAGATTATTTTCATCAAATTAATTATTGCACAACAATTTTCTTAGTTACCTTCTTACCTCCTACTTCTATGGATACCATATATATTCCGGGTACTAAACCTCCAGAACTAATTTGATAAATACCATTCTCCTTATCTTTCGTAATAGACTGATTTATTATCTTTTTACCTTGAATAGTATATAAGTCTAAATTTACTTGTTGTTTGTTTTTTGGACTAACTTCAATTTGAATGGGATTTCCAGATATAACTGGATTAGGGAAAATATTTGTATCTTCTAAAAAATCTACCTCTTTAGTATTTTGTTTGTCTATATTTGGTTCTCTTGACGAAGTTCCAGCTACAAAAACAGCATCACTTTTGATTACCAAATTTGGAATTGCAGCATTTCTAACATCACAAGAATAGGTACCACTTGTAGAAACTACAAAAGAAGCCGCATTGGGTCCCGATGGATTCCAGGTATAATCCAAACCTCCTCCAACATTTACTGAAACTGTATTGCCAGAAACTGTAGTAGGAACATTTCGCTGTGGATTATAGGCAAAATTAAAAGCTCCTATCACACTACTATAGGGTAATAAATCATCAAAATGTAAATTGTTGTTTCTTACAAATAATTGGCTTAATGTTCGACTTGAAGTAGTAACATTAGAAGGCAAAATTAAATTCTCAAAAAAATTATTATCAGCACTACACAGAGAAATATTAGACATTGTTGAGATATCTAAAGTTCCACCAATCTGATTATCTTTAATAATAAAATATAACATTTCATTATAAGTACCAGCCATGATCAATCGAGCTAACCCAAGTCCCTGAATTCTAAAATCTAATAACTTTCTCATACTAGAAATATCTAACGTCTTTCCTGGACTTACAGGGTTATTATAAAAATAAAATCTACTTAACTCTGGATGAGATCCAACTACAAAATCAGTGTATTGATTATTATGAGCATATAACAATCTCAGGTTAGGCATTCTGGAAATATCTAAAGTTCCTCCAATCTGATTATCTCTAATGATAAAATATAGCATCTGATTATAATCTCCTGATATCGTTAAACCAGATAATCCTAATCCTTGAACTCTAAAATCTAATAGATTTCTCATTCCTGATATATCCATAGTTCGACCTGCAACTATAGGGTTGTTATAAAAATAAAATCGTTGTAAGGTTGTTCCTGTACCTAAATTAAAGTCTGTAAATTGATTATTATGAGCATATAACAATATAAGGTTCGGCATCGTAGAAATATCAAGTGTTCCTGTTATTTGATTCTCGGAGATAATGTAATATAACAATCTATCATAGTTTCCAGATGTAATTACATTACTTAAATTTAAACGAGCAGCTCTGAAATCAATCAATTGTCTCATAGAAGAAATATCGATTGTTTTTCCAGGAGTAAATGGATTGTCCTGAATATACACCCTTTGTAAAGCATTATTACTTCCAAATTGTATGTCAGTTAAACTATTTCCAGACATAATCAAATCAAGAAGAGAAGTCATTCTTGAAATATCTAATACACCAGAGATATTATTATTTCTTAAACTTAATCTCTTTAATTCGCTTAAATCTCTAAAAGAGGTTGGAATTGTTCCAGCAATATTATTATCTGACAAGCGAAGTTCTGTGACCCTACAGTTTTCAACTTTTACGCCTTCCCATGTTTCCAAAGGACCTGTTAACCAATTCGTATTGTTTGTCCAAGAGGTTCCATTGGTACTATTGTAAAAATCAATCAATGCTTGTCTATCACGATCATAATCGCTAATACTAGATGAAAAAATATCTAGTGTAATACTATTGGAGAGCCCTACTCCATCTACAAGTATATTATAATCTCCAACATCTGTGTTACTAAAATTGCTTATTGTTAACGATGATGTAGTAGCACCACTAATATTGATGCCATTTAAAGTCCATTGATAAGAGCTTCCAGAAATAGGTGAATTTAATGTGGCTGATGTTCCTTCAATAATTGTAATGGATGAGAACGCTTCAGCTTCCACCGAAATATTGGGTTGCCCTGTTGTACATTGTCCATGAGTATGCATGTACAATCCAAAAAATAGAATTATCAGATATACTGATACAGATGATTTACTTTTCATGTTTTCAAGTTTTAAGTGATATATATTTCTTGGTGATAATTTCTAACAAAAGGTTAACAGTAATACCAAAAACATTCAAAAAACCCAACCTAAAAACCTAATTATCATGTTTTTAAACCAAGTAAATCATCACAATTACTCTATAAAACATATACTCATAATCTATTTAAAGTAATTTTTGGCACGCTGCTTGATACTATATAAACGAGTGCAAAAAACTAATTTTTACACTCTTTAAAAATCACAGATTATGAAAAATATTGTTTTACTTTTTACAGGCTTACTTTTAGCAACTTTTAGTGCTAATGCAGTAGAATCAAATTCAGAAACCGTATCTCGTTATTACAATTACGGAAAGTCTTTCATCTTTCATGAAAATGGAGTTGAGTTTTCAGTATATGCTGATGGACAATTTGATTTCTATGTAAACAGACCAAGAGGTGGTGTTAGTGTAAATATCAATCGTCCTGGAGTAAACATTAGTTTCAATTCTGGATATGATTATGATGCTTATGTACAATATGATGATTATGGCGCTGTAGTACAAGTAGAGAATGTACCTATCTTTTATGACTATTACGGTAGAATCAGTCAAGCCGGAGATGTATTTATCAATTACAATCGTTTTGGTAGAGTATCAAGAGTTGGTGGATTATATGTAAATTATAATAGCTACGGTAATTTTATTAACTGTACAGGATTCATTAATGACTTCAATAGATATTATGTATACAATCCATTCCATGCATATTTCACAGTACCAGTGGTAAGTAGATGTATTGTTTTCAACAGACCATATAGAAGGTTTTATAATCCATATAGATGTTCTTATACAGTATTTAGAAGAAACTATTATAATGGATATTATGCAAGACCATATAGAAGCAGAAACTACTATAGACCTAATCAAAGAGTTGCATCTTATAATAGAGGATATAGAGTAAATAGCGCTAGAAGTCTTGATTATAGAACTCGCGACAGAAGAACGGCAATGTATAGAAGAAATGATCGTAATTATAATACAGTACATAGATCTAGATCAACATCAGTAAATAGAAGTCGATCAACTGTAAATAGAAATTCTTCTAGAGAAACTACAAGAAGTAGAGCTATTACAAGAAACTCAAATAATAGAGATAATGTAAGAACTAACAGAAGTAGAAATACTGTAGCTAATAGAAGTACTAGAAGTGCAAATACTAGAGATCAAGTAAGAAGAAGTGATAGATCTAGAACAAATGCTAAACCTAGAAGTACTGAAAATAGAAATAGAGTGCAGACTACTCAAAGATCTCAAAGAAGTAGAAGTACAGTAGCTAATAACTCTAGAAGAGGTAGTTCTCAAGCAAGAATATCAAGATCTAAAGTAAATAATAGATCAGGTAATGTAACAAAACGTTCTAATAACAGTCGATATACTAGTAAAGGAAACACTACTAGAACAAAAGTTAGAACACAAAGAAGCAATTCTTCTAACAGGTCTACAAGATCAAATAATTCAAGATCACGTACGGCAAGAAGTAGAAGTTAATATAAAAAGAATTTATTTTTTTGGTTGGTTAGTTGGAAAATCCCTCAGAGTAGTATGCTTAGGCACCTCGAGGGATTTTCTTTATTATGTTGTTAATATCATCTGATATCCTTAAAAAATATAGTATCGCAATATAAACACTTCCTATTAGAATACTCTTCATACCAATATTTATAATGGGATGAAAATTGAAGTCCCAAAAATAAAAAGCAACTGCAAAAACTAAAATAATCAAAAACACAAGGAAAGTATTTTTAGAAAATGGCTGCATTCCAAACTTCATATACACAATACATATTTTTGTGATATTATAGCCGAATACAGCTGTAAAAGTGGCAATTGCAGCACCTACAACTCCAAAAACCGGAATACATATCCAATTGAGAACAAAAGCTATAATAGCCATAGCAATTCCTATATAAAGAATCAAACGGTAATAATCAGAGTTAAACAGTATCGAATTATTATTCCCTAGTACATTATCAAATAACTTGGCTACTCCAATTAATATTACCACCCAAATAAACAATTCATATTCTTTAGGAATTAGTTCAAAAAGTTGATTGACATTACATATAATTAGCACGAAAAGTAAACCACTAATTGCAAAGAGATTCAATGAACTTTTTTGATATAATACCTTTAACTGTGTAAGATTATTTTCATTAATTAATTTAGCAGTCAAAGGATACGTAATCTGATGCATCGCTCTTGAGGGAATAATAATGACACTAGCTATATAAGCACAAATTCCATATTTAGCAACATATTCTATGGGTAGATATCGTTCAATCATTGTTTTATCTAAATCAATTAAGAGTGTTGCAACCGATCCTGCCAGTAAAATCAATAAAGAATATTTTAAAACAGAAGTATAATTATTTGGTAAAGAAAAACGAAATGAAAAGTTTATTAGTCTACTAACATATAAGATCATCACAAGTAATCGTATTATGTAAACAAGTATGATTGCATAAATAAATTGTATTACTGTAATCGCCTCAAAATATACCAAAACCAATAAGACCATAATACAAGTTCTCACAAACAATTCTTTCAAAACATTTCCAAATACGCTTTTGAGTTTAACTTTAGCCCAAGCAAAAAATATTTCAAAATAAGACAAAGCAATTGTTAGTACATAAATCGTCCAAACATATGGTTGTACAATTGCATTATCTCCACTAAAAAAATGTAAAATATATTCGTAAAATATAGAACCTATTGTACCCATAATAATGGCCATCAGCATAGGTAATAAAAGCATCATTGTCATGAACCTATTTCTTTCTTTTCGATCAGAATAAGAAGAATAAAACTTAACAATAGTATTATGTACTCCAAAAGCCATCAAAGGCCATATAATATTAGATGCTGAAAATAAATAAGAAACCAATCCATAATACTCTTCTTCTAAAAACTTTGTAAACAAGAACAAGGTATTAACAGCACCAATCCCAAAACCTAAACAAGTAATGATTACATTTTTTATTGATTGATTAACTACGATTCCCATTGTGTAAAACTACGGTTTTCTATTTTTTCAGATTTTGAAGCAATAGAGACATTTCATGTGTTAAAGCTTTTCTACTATATTTTTCTATTCCTTCAGTTTCAGAAACAAGCTTTCTTTCCTTAAACTTATCAAAATATTCAAGAAGTAGACTTTTCATTTTATCATATTCTGTGTATTGAAAGAATTTACCTGAATTTGTTTCTTCAATCAACTTAGAAATATCTGCTTCTTTTGGTCCTACCGCTATAATTGGTCTTTTAGAAATCATATACTCAAACAATTTACCTGGTATAATGCATTTTGTATCTTCTGTATCAATCTCTATTAACAATAATACCTGAGAGCTTCGTTGAATTTTAATAGCTTCGTTATGAGAAACATAACCTACTACTTCTAAAAACTTAGACAATCCCGCTTCTTTAATGGAAGATAACACATCTTCACTAACCGCTCCTACTAGTTTTAATTTAAGTTGTTGTGCAAATGCTGAATTCTCTTCAGAGATATCATGCAAAACTTTCCACAATGTTTTTGGATCTCTACCAGATAATAAAGAACCAATGTGTGAAATGGTAAAACAATCATCAAGTTTTACATCAATTATCTCTTCGGTATCATAACCATTAGTAATGACAGATATTGGTTTTTGAGTTATTTCTAAAAATTCTTCTTTAGTAGTATAACTAGTCACCGTAATTTGATCTGCTGATGATAGTACTTCTTTTTCTAAACGTTTATGTTCATTGCTAGAACGCTTAGAAAGTTTTAATTTCTTATGATAGCCTATAGTAGTCCATGGATCTCTAAAATCTGCTACCCATTGAACCCTTAACTTTTCCTTTAACTCCTTCCCTATTATATGAACACTATGTGGAGGGCCAGTTGTAATGATAGTATCTATTTCTTCTTTTGTAATAAAATCTGTTAGAAACTTTACTGATGGTTTTACCCAATACTTACGAGCATCTGGTATAAAAAAATTACCTCGAATATATAATAATAACCTTTGAACCCAAGATTGTTTTTCTTTTCCTGCAATGATTCCTTTACTAATTGTTTTAGAATCCTTTTTGGAAAAAACCTCGGCTAAGCGATAGGGTTCGAAGATTGGCTGTTTGAGAATGGTAATATCATCAGGAATTTCCTGAACTAAAGATGTATCTATTAAAGGGTACGTTGGATTCTCAGGAATATAAACAATAGGTTCTATTCCAAAATCTTTGAAATATTTAACAAACTTAAGCCATCGTTGAACTCCAGGACCACCAGCAGGTGGCCAATAATATGTTATTAATAATACCTTCAAAATTTTTACGAGTTCTCTCCTGAAACAGGAGACTTCTTCTTTTTGTACTCAAAAAATAAGGCTCCCAAAAACAGTAATATAAAAATAATTGAACTTGCTAATGTAATTGTGCTTCCAGTTTGTACCACTTGTGGTTCGAATTTAAATTCAATTGTATGCTTTCCAGACGGCACTTTAATACCTCTTAACATATAATTTACTGGATAAATAGCTTCAGGAGTTCCATCAATATAAGCATTCCAACCATCCTTGTAATAGGTCTCAGAAAAAACTACAAAACCAGGTTTGTTGGTATACATATTATAAGCTAAATGATTTGGATCCGTTTTTGAAATCGAAATTGTTGAAATACTATCCTTTACAGGCTTATAATTTTCTAGTTCTTTTTTAAATTCATCTCGAATTACAGCAGTTCTTTTTGTATCTATAGAATTCAAAGCATCAAACTCTGACTTATAACCATCTACAAATTTTATATTATCTATAAACCAAGCAGGTCCGTTTATAGAAGGGTTTTCTTGTACGTTAAGTTTTCGTTCTTCATCTTGCTGTATTACATATTTAATGTTTAACATATTAACCACTTCCAGATTTCCTTTTGCGATATGACCGAAAAAGATATCTTCCATTTTTCTAGGCCTAACAGCGGAGTACCCATTCACTGTATTAAAGAAGTAATTTGTATGGGAATTATTAAACCCTCTGGCTTGATCTAATACTCTATAGTAAGACTTATCTTTTAAAATTTCCTGATCAACTTGAGTTGGTTGAAAATATGATTTATATTCTCTCTTAGAGATAAAAGATTCACTATCTACACTGCGACGATCCACACCTCCTAAATCCAAAATCACCAAAACACCAACCCCAATCAGCATTAAATTTTCAGAGATCTTTTTCTTTAAAGTAAACCAAAGTAAACCAGCTACAAGAAGAATAAATAATAAAGATCGAAGACTATCACTTTTCATAATTGTAATACGATCTTCTTTAATTGCGTCAAATATCGCTGGTTGTTCTATAGCCAACTGTACGTCATTTGGAGATTTAAAACTAAATAAACTACCTCCGAATAACCAAAATATAAGACATAATCCACCAAAAACTCCTAAAGAAATTAAAAATTTCTTTTGTCTTTCTTTAAATTCTGTTTTCTCATTGAATAATTGATAAAGTCCAAATACAGCTGCAATTGGTACAACAAATTCTAATAGTACCTGAATACTAGAAACCGCTCTAAATTTATTGTACAAAGGAATATAATCCACAAAAAAGCGTGTAAGAAAATCTAGATTCTTACCCCAACTTAAGGTTAGTGATAGTATAATTCCTCCAAGCAACCACCAACGAAGCCTTCCTTTTACAAGCAATAATCCTAATAACGCCAGAAAAACAACGGTAATCCCTAAATACGGAGGTGCTTCTACAAAAGGTTGAGCTCCCCAATACAACCCAGTCACATTAGCATAATAATCTGCAGCTTCTGGAGATTCTCCTAACTGTAATAGCTTTTGGTAGAAGGCTGATTCTTTTCCTAAATCAGAAGCTCTACCTAGTCCCATTAATTTGGGAACAAAAAGATTTAAAGATTCTAATTTTCCGTAACTATATTCAGTTATATATTGATAATCCAATCCATTTTTTTCGGAAGCTTTAGCTGAAGTATCTGCTAATAAATTTTTACCACGTATACTCGTTTCCGCATATTCTGATGTAGACAATAAAGTGGTAGCATTGGTAGCTAGACCTAAAATTGCCGCAACAATTAATATCGCTGAAGATTTAAAAAAATGTGGTAGCTCTTTCTTCTTGAAAGCGTCAATAAAATAACTAATTCCTAAAACAACTACCAATAAACCTAAATAATAAGTCATTTGGTAATGATTTGCCTGAATTTCAAGTCCCATTGCAACAGCTGTGAGTAAAAAACCCCAGACATATCGTTTTTGAAATACTAACAAAATACCAGCTATCACTAACGGAAAGTATGCGATAGCATGTGCTTTCGAGTTATGTCCTACCCCGATAATAATAATTAAATATGAGGATAACCCAAAAGCCAAAGCTCCTACGATTGCCATTTTCCAGGGAATGCGCATCACAAGAAGTAAAACGTAGAAACAAGCTAAATATAAAAACAAATAATCTGCTGGTCTTGGCAAGAATCGAATTAGTCTATCCAACTTATCCATATAATCATGAGGAAACTTGGCTCCCAATTGATACGTTGGCATACCTCCATAAGCAGAATTATTCCAAAAAGTTTCCTCTCCAGTCTTTTTTCGATAATCCTTTTGTTGTTTCGCCATTCCTTCATATAGCCTGATATCGTTTTGATATATCATTTTCCCACTAAGAACAGGATTAAAAAACACTAGTGAAACGATAACAAAACCTAAAATCACTAAGATATGAGGTAAAATTCTTTTTAGATAAGGCATCATGCGAATGACAATTTATGTATGAGCCGCCAAATTAATCAATTTCCTCAAAATCGATGTACTCTCCCACATCTTTATTAGTAGATTTTTGTTTTGGTTTTTTATCAATAGTAATATCATCATCTCCAGAAGAATGAGACTGATTATATTGCTGAAATTGCTGTTGAAACTTTTCTCCTGCTTTCTTTGTTACATATCTAAGCAATAGAGGACCAAATAATCGCGTTAGTATCTTTAATCCGTAATATATCAATAACAGAATGAGAATTACCTTTAATACCCCTGATAAAGAAGCTACTTGCATATTATTTTTTTTCAAAAATAGGGAACTCTATATACAATTACATGCGGTCAATCCTAAAAAAATGATAAAATCTGCTATATTTGAACCAAATCTATTGAATATGAGCCCTAAATCGATGCTGCTGCTAGTTAGCCTATTTTTACTTGGTTTAACTTCAACTGCACAATACACTGAAAAGATTAATACAAACAGACCTGGAGTCTCTCAAGGAGCCTTCTCTGTTGGTAATAATGTTCTACAACTTGAAGGTGGGTTAGGATTTGGAAGAGAAAGACATAAAATTTTCGATACAAAATCAAGTACATTCAATTTTGATTATGAGATTCGATATGGACTACTTATAGAACAATTAGAAATTAATTTGAATGGTAGTTTTAGAAGTGATGGTGTTAGACAAACCATAGGTGCTAATGAACAAAAGATTCGAAAAACCGATTTTGAATCTAATACGATAGGAGTTAAATATCTTATTTATGACCCTTATAAAAAACCTAAAGAAAATGACTCTATAAATTATGATGAGCTAAAGAGTTGGAAAGAACGTTATCGATTTAAATGGAAAAGTTTAATTCCTGCAGTTTCCGCATATGTAGGTATGAATTATGTCAATACAGATAATGCTTTTACGTTTCCTACAGATGCAACGATAAGTCCAAAAATTGTGGTAATGACTCAGAATAATTGGTGGACGAGTAACGCAGGAAGCTGGGTTTTAGTAACAAATCTAATTGTAGATAAAATTACAACAGATAACCCTGCATATGGATGGATTATTACAAGTACACATACACTGAACGATAAATGGGCTGTATTTGGTGAATATCAAGGTCAAAAAAGTGATTTCTATAGTGATAATATTATAAGACTTGGAGGAGCCTATTTATGGAATAAGGATTTACAGATCGATGCGAATATTGCTACCAATTTTAAGGATACTCCTTCTATCTTTAGAGTAAGTGTTGGAGCTTCTTATCGGTTTGACTGGCATAGTAAAGACGAGATCATTGAAAAACCAGGTTTTGAAAGTGGTATCAAGAAAGATGAAAGTGAAGAAGATGAAGAAAAAGATAAGGAGAAAGATAAAGATGGTTTAGAGTTAGATGAAGAATTTGAAGAAATAGAAAACGATAGCTTGAAGTTAGAAAAAACTCCTTTCATTAATGAGTTTGAAGATGGAAGCCATAGAGATGCTATGGAAAAGGATCTTGATGAAAGAAGAACCGAACAACGTTTAGAACGTGAACGAATTGAAAAGGAAAAGCAAGACAAAAAAGACGAGAAGAAATTCAAAAAAGAAGAAAGAAGACGTCTTAAGCGTGAAGCCAAAGCTGCTAAGCAAGCCGAAAAAGCAAGAATCAAAGCTGAAAAGGAAAAACAAAAAATGATTGAAGACATTGATGCCGAATTGGATAAAATGGAACAGGATGACGGCTTAGATGATGAATTGAAACAGATTGATGACGAGCTTAAGAAGCTAGAAGAAATGGAAAAAGAACTTGGCACTGGAGATAAACAAGATGCAAAAGAAAAAGAAGCAGAAGAAAGTAAAAAAGCTGAGGAAGAAGAGGATGTAGACGCTGCTTACGAAAAATTGCAAAAAGAACAAGAGAAAGCTAAAAAGGAAGAAGAAAAGCGTAAAAAAGCTGAAGAGAAAAGAAAGAAAAAAGAAGAGAAGAAAAGAAAAAAGGAAGAAGAAAAGCGCAAAAAAGCTGAAGAAAAACAAAGAAAAAAAGAGGAAAAAGAAAAAGAGAAAAATGAAAATGATAACTAATCATTTCTAGTTTCAGATAATACATTTATTATTACGTCAATAAAGGCTGAGTATGATATACTTGGCCTTTTTTTATATCCCATGATAGCTATTATTCTATGATTCTCTTTTGTACCACAAAATGAAGATTCTTAATAAAAAGGAACTCTAAATTAATATTTCAATCATTTTTTAACATAAAAAATACGTAGGTTAAAATAATTCCCTTATATTTGGTTAACCAATTTGGTTGACCAATTATAAACTATGAAAACTAACTTAGAACCTGAATCATTATCTCCAGGAAATGAAATCGAAACCGTGATTTCTAAAATAAGAGATTTGATTATAAACAGACAACTTGAACCAGGAGACAAACTACCTTCTGAAAGAGCTTTATCCGAGAAGTTTAATGTAAGCAGAAGCCAATTAAGATTAGCGATTCAAAAATTAGAATTTTACGGATTAGTAAAAAAATATCCTAAGAGCGGAACCTTTGTATCAAAAATAGGTGTTGGTGCATTAAACTCAATGATGGCTAATATTTTGCATTTGCAAACACCAGATTTTAAATCACTAGTAGAAACTAGGCTAATTTTAGAAACCAAAGCTGTAAAACTAGCAGCGATTAGAAGAACCGAAAAACAATTATATCAAATAGAATTAGCTCATGAAGCTTATATCAATAAATCCATAAATGGAGAAAATGCTATTGATGAAGATTTGTTGTTTCACTTAAAATTAGCTGAAGCAAGTGGAAACAGTGTTATAAACTCTCTTATGTTAGTAATCACTCCAGAAATCATCACCAATTTCGTTACGAATAAAATATGCGACAAAAACAGTTTTTCTACCCTAATTAAAGAACATCAAGATATTGTCACTGCTATAAAAAACAGCGATCCTGATCAAGCCACTCAAAGTTTAAAAATACATTTTAATGATTTATATCAATACTGTAAAACTAAATAAACCTTGCCTATGTAAATTTTAAAAGATCATAAAAAAGGACAGGTAAAACCTATCCTCTTTAATTATTCTATTTATCACTTCAAGTTTCGAGAGAGAAGTATGTTAAAACGAATAATGCGCTTTATTACTTAAACAAATACGCATTAGCAAAGGTAACAAATCAAGATATAGATGAAATCATCCTCTTGTTAATGTTTAGTTAAGTAAAAGTATTACACACAAAGTTAAAAGGCCAATTAAGGCTAAATGAATGCTTATGTCTAAAATAAAACTAAACAATGAAACAATTACTTGAAAAATTTAAACCAATTTTAATATTGATGCTATTGTTTCTATATCATTTTAACTCCTATGCGCAAGAAAATTATGAGTTAACTGGTATCGTAACATCTGTAGAAACCAATACTCCCATTCCTGGAGTAAGTGTACTGGTAATTGGCTCTTCAAAAGGAGCTGTTACCGATTTTGATGGAAAATATACATTACAAGTTACTTCTGGTGATGTTGTGCAATTTTCCTATATCGGACTTAAGACCAAAACCATTACTATTTCGAATCAAACTACACTAAATGTAGAAATGCTGGAAGATTCTGAAGCGTTAGATGAAATCGTGGTAGTAGGATATGGAACTAGAAAAAAATCACACAATACCGGTGCTATTGCACAAGTTAAAGGAAGTGATGTTGCAGCAATACAAGCAACTCGTGTGGATGAAGCATTGGCAGGTAAACTATCAGGGGTTCTTATACAAAATCAAAATCCAGAACCAGGTGCAAATCCAAAAATTCAAGTACGAGCTGCATCTTCTCTTTCTGGTGATTCAGGGCCATTAATCATTGTAGATGGTTATCAAATTTCAGGAAACTTAGCCACTGTAAACCCCAGTGATATTGAAAGCTTAGAAGTATTAAAAGATGCAGCTTCGGCTGCTATATATGGAGCAAATGGTGCCAATGGAGTTATTTTAGTAACAACAAAAAAAGGGAAATCAGGAAGACCACAATTTAGCTATAACTCATTCATTAGCATATCAAATAAATATCGGAAGAACATCCTAAAATCAGGACCAGAGTGGGCTGCTTTTTCAAGACAAGAAATTGCCGCTGGCAATTGGGATCTATCTCAAATTGACCCAGCTTTTGTAGAATATAGATTAAGAGCATATGAAAATTCGCCAGGAGCCATCAGTCCAGAAGACTGGTTATTTAGAACTGGTGTTACCACAAATCATGATTTTAGTATGTCAGGTGGTTCTGAAAACGCTAAATTCTTTGGATCTGTAGGATATCAAAATGCAGAAGGAGTTGCAATAACGCAAGGTTTTGAAAGATTTAATGCGCGTTTAAATATAGATACCCAATCTGGTGAAAAATTTAAAGCAGGATTAAGCTTTAACGGTTTTACTTCTAGAAGAGACATCTTAGCGCACGACATGAGAGATTTATTAAGAGCATATGGTGTTCATCCTGTTTACCACACAGCAGAATCTATTGCATTTGTACAGGCATTAGATGTTGAAGCTCAAGGTTTAGGGTTATCACCATTTGATGATGGTTATAGAGGTGGAATTGGACCTACAAGCATATATGAATTACAACCAGGTGATA
The DNA here is from genome assembly GCF_019295435.1 of Aquimarina litoralis. Classification (GTDB taxonomy): domain Bacteria; phylum Bacteroidota; class Bacteroidia; order Flavobacteriales; family Flavobacteriaceae; genus Aquimarina; species Aquimarina litoralis_A. The sequence continues at coordinate 69,299 of NZ_WEKL01000008.1, read as the reverse complement.
GAGTTGATGATTGGCACTATGGTAGAGCTAATAATGGTATTGGTGGTTCAGGAGACGCCGGACCTGCGCAAAAATTAGATAATGCAGATGCTTGGCAAAAAGTTTATTTTGCTAATGTTTCATCCTATCTACAATATGAAATCATAGATGGTTTAATCTTAAAAACCGTTTTAGGAGGAGATTTTAATAATACTAAAAATTTCTATTATCAAGGTTTAGGAGCAGATTCTAGAGCACGTACAGATCAAACAGATTTAGATGAAAGTTCCAGAAATGCATCATCTATTTTAAGCACAACCACCTTAAATTATAACAAACTTATAGGCAAACACGATATTGATGCTGTGATCGGTTATGAATTTTTAAATAACTACATTACCGGTATTTCTCTTGTAGGTACTAATGTTCCTAATAGTGATATTATCAATTACAACCTGTTGAACCCAGAAGATATCACAACAACTGAAACTGACATCACCAGAGCAAGAAAAAGTGTTTTTGGTAGAGTACAGTATGCATATGATAATCGTTATTTAGTATCAGCTTCCATAAGAAGAGATGGAGATTCTCGTTTTGGAGCCAATAAACAATATGGAGTTTTTCCTGCGATGTCTTTAGGTTGGAATGTACATAATGAGAGTTTTTGGAAATCGAATGCATTGAGCCTTCTGAAACTAAGATTTAGTACAGGTTCTTTAGGAACCAGTTCTTTCTTAAATGATTTTGATGCACAAAGCCTTTTAAATCCTATTCCGACTATTTTCGGTACTGGATTTGGAATTTCCGGAAATGTAAACAATCCAGATTTAACCTGGCAAACCAATACAGAAACAAACTACGGTATTGATTTAGGTTTTGTTAATAACCGATTTAGATTAAGTGTAGATTATTACAATTCTGATATCGAGGATATGTTAATAGGAAGTACCGTATCCTATACTACTGTTGGTCAACCTTCTATAATAGTAAACAATGGTGATATGACAAGTTCTGGACTAGAGGTAGACCTCTCCGCTAATCTTATTCAGGGGGAAAATTTTTCTTGGGACATCAGTGCTAATCTCGCTACTGTTAATACAGAAATTACTGATTTAGATAATGTAGAAGAACTTCCACAGATTCAATATGGTCAAAGTGGTCGAGGTCCTATTTTTAGAAATTATGTAGGTGGAGAAATTGGAGAAATGTGGGGCTTAGAAACTATTGGTGAAGTAGAAATGAGATTTTTAGAAGATCCGACAAGACACCCTAACAATACTTCTGGTGAATCTTATGTAGTTGATCAAAATGGTGATGGCGTTATTGATAGTGATGATTATGTAAAAATTGGACAAGCAACACCAGATTTTTATTGGGGATTAAATTCTTCTATGCGCTATAAAGCTTTCGATCTATCCATGCAATGGCAAGGATCTCATGGAGCAGAAGTATACAATATTGATCCTCTTTATTATGAGTCACAATGGTCTGGTCGATTAGTAGACACTTTTGATGCTAATGATGATGGTATAGCTGATCATAATGGAGAACATTATATAGGTAATAGAAGACAAACTGATCACGGTATTCAAGATGCTTCTTACATAGCCTTAAGAAATTTAACTATTGGTTATACAATGAACACAAAATTAATAAATAGGATAGGTTTGAACTCTGTTAGAATTTATGCCGCATCTACTAACCTATTATACATTTGGGGAGATGATTATACTTCATATAATCCAGAAGGTATAGAAACTGGAAATAGCGGTTATGCAGGACCAACAACATATGGTGTTCAAGTTGGTGCAAGCCCTATTATAAGAAGTTTTACGTTTGGTTTAAATGTTAATTTTTAAAAAAAAGAAAATGAAAAAAATCATTTTATTATTGGTAATAGCTATATCAATCACAGCGTGTGAAGAATTAGAGCAAGTACCATCAAACATAGCAAATTCGGACTCTTTAACGGATTTTGAAGGTGTTCTAAATGCCGCATATTTTTATCAGTTAGGTTCGGTAACCCCGATGGCTGTAATGGGAGATTTTAGAGCTGATAATGCGTTAATGATAGAAGAACCGTTTCCTTCTTTTGATAGATTTAATAGTGATCTACTAGTAATGGAAGATCAATTCTTTGAACCTTTTTATATTGCTTTATATAGATCAATCTTAAGTGCAAATAACGTCATTGAAAATTCAGCTAATACTACAGATGTTGGTGAAGCAAAATTTCTAAGAGCCTTATCATATTTTAAGTTAGTACGTGTATTTGGAGATATCACTGTAAATTTAAGCTCCGGAGATCTTAGTTTAGATTTAACAAGACAGCCTGCTGCAGATGTTTACAATAATGTTATCATTCCCGATTTACAAGACGCCATATCAGCTCTGGATAATTCAGGCTTATCTAATGGTAGGGCAACCCAAATTGCAGCTCAAGGACTATTAGGTAAAGTATATATTCAAATTGGTAACTTTAGTAGTGCAGAATCACATCTTGCTGCTGTCATAAATGGAGCAGCTGCAGCTGGTGTGAGTTTGCAACCTAACTTTGCTAATATTTTTGGAGACGCTAACGATTTAAATCCAGAAATTCTCTTCGCCACTCAAGTATCAAGTTCAATTCCAGATGAATATGGTTTTACAGAATTTACAGGTTGGTTTATAGGTAATGATTCAAAGTCTTTTGAACCATTAGATTTAGATTTAGTTGCTGCTTTTGATGCAGCTGGTGATGTTACAAGAAAATCACTCACAGTTGATGAAGTTGGTGTCAGAGGAATAAAATACCTCTCTGAAAACCCAGATCAAGATTGGATCGAATTGAGATTAGCGGATGTTATTCTGTTATATGCAGAAACACTTAATGAAAATAACAATGCAGATGGATCGCAATCAGCATCTATTTTAAGCTTATTGGATGGTATTCGAAATAGGGCTGGTCTAACCAGTTTAAGCGGTACTGCAAATACACAAATAGAAGTTAGACAAGCTATTGCGAACGAAAGAAGATTAGAATTAGCTTTTGAAGGACAACGATGGTTTGACCTTGTTCGAACAGATACAGTAGATGCAGAAATGGGAGAAACAGTTAACCCTAATTATTATGTATTCCCAATTCCTATTTCTGAAATACTTGCAAGTAATGGCGTAATTACTCAAAATCCTGGATACTAAAGTTGTGTGTGTTAAAAATGATAAGTAAAATTATTATTTATTCGGTATCCCCTACTCCATTGGTCATTAGTTTGATCAATGGAGTTTTTTTATAAATCCTAAATACAATAAAGTTATTCTGTTATTTATTAAAATGATACATTTCCGCTAAGATGTTTGACAAAAGCGTTATATATTTGCCATGAACTAGCGAAGTTGTATGATTACCATAAAAGAAATTACCTCCAAAGCAGATTTGACCACATTTGTTAAGTTTCCCTTTGAATTGTATAAAGATTCCCCTTATTACGTTCCTTCAATAATTAAGGAGGAGTTGGATGTAATGAACCCAAAAAAGAATCCTGTTTTTAAGAATGCTATAGCCAAATATTTTTTAGCTTATAAAGACAACAAGATTGTTGGTAGAATAGCTGCTATTATAAATTGGATTGAGGTAAAGGAACAACAAAAATCTAAAGTGCGTTTTGGTTGGTTCGATGTAGTCGATGATATTGAGGTTACCAAGGCACTTTTAGAAAAAGTGGCTTCATTTGGTAAAGAACATTCTTTAGAATATATAGAAGGGCCTGTTGGTTTTTCTAATATGGACAAAGCAGGGATACTTATAAAAGGATATGAAGAGTTAAATACTATGATAACATGGTATAACTATCCCTATTACAAATCACATATGGAGGAACTAGGTTTTGAAGACGCTGCAACTTGGGTTGAGTACAAAATTAAAGTACCTAAAGAAACCAAGGAAAAGGTGATCAAATTTGCTAAAATTATTAAAGAGCGATACCAATTACAACTCCTTAAATTTAAAAAGAGTAAAGAGCTATTGAAATATGCAGATGATATGTTTGATTTACTAAATAAAACATATAGTAGTTTGCAAACATTTGTTCCTATACAACAGTATCAGGTTGAAATGTATAAGAAAAAGTACTTACCATATTTAAATCCAGAATATATAACATGTATTGCAGATAAAACAGGTAAATTAATTGCCTTTTCTATAGTGATGCCTTCCTTTTCAAAAGCACTTAAAAAAATGAATGGTAAGATTTACCCGTTGAAATTTTTACATATTCTTAAGGCGCAACGTAGAAATGATACTGCTGCATTCTATCTAATTGGAGTTGATCCGGAATACCAGAATAAAGGAGTTACTGCTTTAATATTTAAGGAAATGAACGAAACTTTTATACGAAATGGCATCGAAATGGTAGAGACTAATCCAGAATTAGAAGAAAACAAAGCAATTCAAGCATTGTGGAATGATTATGAGCATGAACAGCATAAAATGCGTAGAACGTATAGAAAAATCATTTAAGAAGGTCTAAAAGATACATACTCAAATATAAATTTGTAATCTATTTATTGCATTTTGAGAACCTATTAATCATTAAAATATCCTTTCTAATACGGCTTCTCAAATAGAAAGATAAGTAAATAAAAAATCCGCTATTTTTAATAGCGGATTTTTTATAATATAAAGCATTTAACTACTCTCCCATTGCTTCTGCAAGGGCAGCAGATACTTTCTTATATGTTCCGTTCTCTAAGGATTCTCTAATAGCAGAAAACGCATTCAATGTGTCTTCTATATCTTCCATAGTGTGAGATGCTGTTGGTATCAGTCTCAATAAAATCATCCCTTTAGGAATTACAGGATACACTACTATTGAACAAAATATACCATGATTCTCTCTAAGGTCCTTAACTAGAGCCATTGCTTCCGGTATACTTCCTTTTAAATATACTGGAGTCACACAACTTTGTGTAGTACCTAGATCAAATCCTCTATCACGTAAACCATTTTGAAGTGCATTTACATTTCTCCATAACTTCGCTTTTAGTTCAGGCATTGTTCTAAGCATATCTAATCGCTTAAGAGCACCCACTACTAACTGCATTTGTAAGGATTTAGCAAACATTTGAGATCTAAGATTGTATTTAAGATAGTCTATAATCTCTTGATCTGCAGCTATAAATGCTCCTGTACTAGCCATAGATTTTGCAAATGTAGCAAAGTACACATCAATTTCATCTTGTACTCCTTGCTCTTCTCCGGTTCCTGCTCCAGTAGCTCCTAATGTACCAAAACCGTGTGCATCATCCACAAATAGTCTGAAATTATATTTTTCTTTTAAAGCAACTATTTCTTTTAATCTTCCTTGCTCTCCACGCATTCCAAAAACACCTTCAGAAATCAGCAAAATTCCTCCTCCTGTTTTCTGAGCCATTCTAGTAGCTCTCATCAGGTTTTTTTCGATACTTTCAATATCGTTATGTCGATATGTATATCGTTGACCTTGATGTAATCTAACACCATCAATGATACAAGCATGAGCATCTACATCATAGACAATGATATCGTCTTTACTTACCAAAGCATCAATAGTAGATACCATTCCTTGATATCCAAAATTCAATAAATATGCAGCTTCTTTATGTACGAATTCTGCAAGTTCATTTTGTAATTGTTCGTGAAGATCTGTATGACCACTCATCATTCTGGCTCCCATAGGATATGCAGAGCCATAAGCAGCAGCAGCTTCTGCATCTATTTTACGAACCTCATCCATGTTAGCAAGCCCCAAATAATCATTTATACTCCAGGTAACTACTTCTCTTCCCTGAAACTTCATTCTATTTGATATTGGACCTTCCAACTTTGGAAAAACAAAATATCCTTCCGCTTGATCTGCCCATTTCCCTAAAGGTCCTTTGTCTTTGTATATTTTATCAAATAAATCTCTCATCTACCGCAAATTTGATTTCTTTAAGTTTGCGAAAATACAGAAAATTGATGTGATAGCATAATTATATTCCAAATCACTACAATCCCCATTTTTCACAAAAAAAGCATCTGTAAATAAACCAGATGCCTAAGTTTTTTCTTTTAAATATTTACTTAACAAACTGGACTTTTGTAGTATCTTCTTCATGTATACTATCAAAAAATCCTTGTTCCAACATCCAATCATCACTAAATACCTTACTCATATATCTAGAACCATGATCTGGCAATATGACTACTACATTACTATGTTCATCAAACTCACCTTGTTCTGCAAGTTGTTTTATTCCTTGTATAGCAGCTCCACTAGTATATCCTAAAAACATACCTTCAGATTTAACAAGTTCTCTAGCCGTATGCGCACTATCTTCATCGCTTACCTTTTCGAATTTATCTATGATATCAAAATCAGTTGCTGTAGGTATTAAATTCTTACCTAAACCTTCTATTCGATAAGGATATATCTCTTCTTCATCGAACTCTTTAGTCTCATGATATTTTTTTAGAACAGATCCATAGGCATCAATTCCAAAAACCTTTACTGCACTATTCTGTTCTTTTAAATATCTTGCTGTTCCAGAAATCGTTCCTCCAGTTCCACAACAAGCTACAAAATGGGTAATTTTTCCTGCTGTTTGATTCCAAACTTCTGGTCCTGTAGAATTGTAATGTGCATCGACATTTAATTCATTAAAATATTGATTTATATATACAGAACCATGAATTTCTTCATGAAGTCTTTTGGCAACCTGATAGTAAGATCTAGGGTCGTCAGCACTTACATGAGCTGGACAAACATAAACCTTAGCTCCCATATTTTTAAGCATGGCAATTTTGTCCTTTGAAGATTTTGAGCTCACTGCTAAAATACAATTATAACCCTTAATAACACTAACCATTGCTAGGCTAAAACCAGTGTTACCACTAGTAGTTTCAATAATTGTACTACCAGGCTTTAAAATACCTTTTTTTTCAGCTTGTTCTATAATATATAGTGCTATTCTATCTTTAGTGGAGTGACCTGGATTAAAAGATTCTATTTTTGCATAGAAATTACCAGGATAGCCTTTCATAATTCTGTTTAATTTTACAAGTGGTGTTTCACCTATAAGCTCTAAAACATTATTATAAGCTTGTATATTTTCTCTCATATGGGTTGTGTTTAAACAAGTCTACAGAACTAATTAAAGGGGAGTCTATAAACTGTTACAAAAACGCTACGAAGTTACGTTAATTTTTTTAATTAATTCTTGATACCTTCTAAATCTAATAAAAATGCATATTCTTCTGCAACCTCTTTCAATGCTTCGAATCTTCCTGAAGCTCCTCCATGCCCTGCTTCCATATTCGTATGTAACAAAAGAAGATTTTTATCTGTTTTTAATTCTCTAAGTTTAGCCACCCATTTTGCAGGTTCCCAATATTGAACTTGAGAATCATGAAGTCCAGTAGTAATCAACATATTTGGATAATTTTGAGCTTTTACATTATCATAAGGAGAGTATGATTTCATATAATCATAATACTCCTTTTTATTTGGATTTCCCCATTCATCATATTCCCCAGTGGTTAAGGGAATACTATCATCTAGCATAGTTGTTACAACGTCAACAAATGGAACCGCTGCCACTACACCATTATAGAGATCAGGTGCTATATTAACAACTACGCCCATTAAAAGTCCTCCAGCAGAACCTCCCATTGCATATAAGTGTTTAGAAGATGTATATCCTTCTTTAATTAAAAATTTAGAGCAATCCACAAAATCTGTGAATGTATTCTTCTTTTTAAATAATTTACCATCTTCATACCACGATCGACCTAAGTACTCTCCTCCTCTTACATGAGCGATTGCATAGACAAACCCTCTATCTAACAAACTTAATCGAACCGTAGAAAAGTAGGGATCAATAGTTGAACCATAAGATCCATAAGCATATTGTAGTAGTGGATTATTGCCATCTTTTTTTATCCCTTTTTTATATACTAATGAAATTGGAACCTTTACTCCATCTTCTGCAAAGGCCCATACACGTTCAGACACATAATTATTTTTATCAAATTTATTTCCTAAAACTTCCTGTTCTTTCTTGATATCTTTTCTTCTTGTATCCATATCAAAATCAATCACAGAATTAGGAGTTGTCAAAGAATTATAAGCATATCGCAAACATTTAGTATCAAAGTCTACATTGGTACTTACATAAGCAGTATAGGTTTCATTGTCAAAAGGCAGGTAATAATCCTCCTTACCATCCCATCTTTTGATATTAATCTTGTTTAAACCATTACTACGTTCACTAATTACCAAATAGTCTTTAAAAATGTCTACATCTTCTAATAAAACATCTTTACGATGAGGAATTACATCTACCCAATTTTCTTTCAAAGTATTCTCTTCAGAAACTTTCATTAATTTGAAATTCTTTGCATTATCCGCATTGGTCAATACATAAAAGTATCCATCATAATGAGCGATCCCATATTCTAAACCTCTAGTTCTGGGTTGAAAAACTTTAAAACTCCCTGTCGGATCATTAGCTTTAAGAATATGATATTCTGATGTTAAGGTACTACTAGAACCGATAACAATATATTCTTTAGATTTTGTTTTATACACAAACGTATTAAAGGTATCATCTGATTCATGATAAATCTCTACATCTTCTGATGGGTCCGAAGCTAATTGATGTCTATAAATTTTATGAGATCGTAAGGTATCTTCATCTTTTTTTGTGTAAAACAAGGTTTTACTATCTGCAGCCCAAGTACTTCCTCCAGTAGTAGTCTCAATTGTTTCAGGATATATCTCTCCTGTAACTAAGTTCTTTATGTGTATGGTATATTTTCTTCTACTTACTGTATCTACTCCAAAAGCGATCAAAGTATTATCTGGACTTACATTTAATCCAACCATTTTAAAATATGAATGTCCCTCAGCTTCTTTATTACAATCAAATAAGATTTCTTCTTTTGCTTCTAAACTTCCTTTTTTACGAGCATATATAGGATAATCTTTTCCAGTTTCGTAACGTGTTATATACCAATATCCATTGAGTTTGTATGGAACAGATGAATCATCTTCTTTAATTCGGCTCTTCATTTCTTCAAAAAGATTATTTTGAAAATCTTTGGTATGTCCCATCATCTTTTCATTATAATCATTTTCCATATTCAAATAATCAATGACTTCAGGGTTTTCCTTATCATTAAGCCAAAAATAATTATCAACACGAATATCACCATGTTTTTCTAAACGAGTAGGTTTTTTTTCTACAACGGGATTTTGAACTTCTATCTGCAATGTTATGGTATTTATTTTTTTTATACGCGAAGTTGCAAAAGTAAGAGTTAACATTCATATTACTTCTAGACTTTTCGCTTAAATCTCTTAGTTTATTAACAGGTAAAATACTAATTTTGTTCTTAATAAATCATTAAAAAAATAAAATCGATGTTTGGAGATATGATGGGAATGATGGGTAAATTAAAAGAAACCCAAAAAAAAGTTGAAGAAACTAAAAAAAGATTGGATACCGTTATGGTTGATGAGACTAGTTCGGATAACCTTCTTAAAGTAACGATTACGGCTAATAGAGAAATCAAAAGTATTTCTATCGCTGATGAATTATTAAGTGATAAAGAACAATTAGAGGATTATCTAATTCTTACTATTAATAAGGCGATTTCAAAAGCAACTTCTGTTAACGAAACAGAATTAGCTGCAGTAGCCAAGGAAGGAATGCCTGATATTCCTGGTTTGGATCTTTTTAAATAATTCGGATAAGCACAAGCATATAAAAAAAGGAAGCATATTGCTTCCTTTTTTCGTATTAATACATAACTGATGGTTAGTTATTAATTAATCTAAATTCAGTTCTTCGATTTGCAGCATGCTGACGTTCAGTACATGAAACTCCATCAGAACATCTGTTTTTCAATCTATTTTCTCCATATCCATTAGCTACTAATCTACTTCCATTTACACCTTTAGAAAGTAAATAGGTTACTACAGCTTGTGCTCTTCTTTCTGACAAACTCTTATTGCTTGCTTTAGAGCCTCTAGAATCTGTATGAGAAGCAATTTCCATTTTAGTACCAGGATTATTTGCTAATACAGGCATTAATCTTGTATCAATAATATTCTTCGCTTGTGAAGTAAGTGTTGCACTACCAAGATTCCAGTTAATTGGTAAAGCAGAATATTCTACTAATGAGCACTCAACTTCTTTCCAAGTTGTCAATCCTCCTTTTTGTGTGAGTACTTCTTTGCTTACGGTTTTAAAAGTTGCTGGTACTACTACTTCTTCGGTATATGCATCTTTTACCATAACTGTTTTAGTAATGGTTGCATATTCCGCTGGTATAACTGTCTCGTCTACTCTTGCTGGCTCAGCAATTACTCGTTTAATGTAAGTACTTGTTAGCTCGTCAATTGGAGTACTTCTAGTAGAAGCATCCGAACTTAACGTCTGAACTGGAACTGTTGTAAATTCTGCAGGGTATCCTTTATAACACCAGTAACGACAATCATCTGGGTTACTAGATGCACAATCAGGTGCTGGAGAACCTAGTTCCCATTGTGCATATGCAGGTTTTGTTTCTACTGTTTCTGCACCTGTACCAAATTTAGCAGGAATAACTGCTAATTTTGAAGCTTTCTGCTTTTTTATAAAAGTTACTGTTTCATTCTTATATTTAGCAGGTACATACGTAAACTTTTTAGTCTCTTCCTTTATCATAACTCTTTCTGTTACCTTTTCGAAAGTAGCAGGAAATGTTTTAAGCTTTCTATATTCAGGTGTAATTTGAACTTGCACTGTCTGATTTTCATAAATATCAGGTGTAGTACAACGTACATAACATTTTCCAGGCTCAGGATTAGCTGGAAGGTCTTGTGCTTGAACTACAATACCTGCAAATGCAAGGAAAACAAGTAAAATTCTGTTTTTCATGTGTTGATGATTTTGTGGTTATTATTATGTTACATTTAAAGGTACGAAATTATGAGTATGAAAAAGAAATGTTAAAATTAACATTTGAAAAAACTAGTTCGTTTTCGATATACTGTTTTTTTATTCGATGAAATGCAGAAAAAAGGAATATTTGGTTTTTATTGTATTTTTCTTTTTCCTTTTAATTCTATATTTTTATCAAAATCAGTCTAATTTTATTAAAAAATCATCAATATGTTTGAACTCAAAAATAAAGAAGGGTCTAATTACCATTTTACTTTAAAAGCAAAAAATGGACAAGTAATTCTAAGTAGTGAAGTTTACAACAGTAAAGCTGCTGCTGTTAATGGAATTGCTTCAGTGCAAAAAAATTCTTCTGAAGACGGAAGATATGAGAGAAAAACATCTAAAGATGGAAAGTTTTATTTTAATCTAAAAGCTACCAATGGTCAGATAATTGGTAGTAGCCAAATGTATACCTCTGAATCTGGTATGGAGAACGGAATAAATTCTGTAAAAGAAAATGCTCCAGGAGCGGATACCAAAGAAATTTAAGACATAAAAATATTTAAAATAGAAAAGCTGCTCGAATAACGAGCAGCTTTTTTATTTATAAGCTTTTTAAGACATTCAAAAAATATTCATGCATTTCATCTGTATAATCGAGATGGGTTACAAATCTTAGTTTTCCCTGTCCCATTCCATAAAAATGAATATTTTTCTTTGCCATCTGCTCAATAAATTCTTCTTCATTTCCTGCTATGGTAAATATGATAATATTTGTATCTATTGGTTCTACATTGGTTACAAAGGATAATGTGTCTAATACTTGTCCAATATCTTTCGCCTTTACATGATCATCATGTAAACGATCAATATGATAATCAACTGCATAAAGCCCTGCAGCAGCCATAAAACCAATTTGTCTCATTCCTCCTCCTAATACTTTTCGTACTCTGATAGCATTTTGCATAAGCTCCTTATCTCCTATCAAAACTGATCCCATTGGCGCTCCCAAGCCTTTACTTAAACAAACAGATATCGTATCAAATACTTTTCCGTACTGTTTAAAGGTTTCTTGTTTTGCCACTATTGCATTCCATAATCTTGCACCATCCAAATGATATCCTAAATTGTGATCATTACAGACTTTTCTGATTTCTTCAATTTCCTTAAAGTCATAACAAGCTCCTCCACCCTTATTAGTAGTATTTTCTATACACACCAAACTTGTTAATGGACTATGATAAAAATCTGGAGGATTTATAGAAGATGTAACCTGATCTGCAGTTATCATTCCCCTGTTACCATCGATTAACTTACAAGATACACCACTATTAAAAGAAACTCCTCCACCTTCATAATTGTAAACATGTGCATATTTATCCGCAATAAGTTGTTCTCCTGGTTGCGTATGCAACTTAATCGCTGCTTGATTTGCCATACTACCTGAAGGAAAATATAGCGCCATATCTTTACCAAACATGCTTGCAATCTTCTCTTCTAAGTCGTTTACTGTTGGATCTTCTTTATATACATCATCTCCAACTTTAGCCATCATCATAGCTTCTAGCATTTGGGGAGTAGGTTTAGTGACGGTATCACTTCTAAGGTCGATAATCATATTTTATAATAAATAATTTAGTTTTTGAAATTTGTTAATAATTCTAGGGTGTTTTTTAAAAATCTCAGTGCAAGGTACATTGAAAACTTCCAATAGGAGAACCATCAGGAATTTTTGGAGAAGGAATTAATGTAAATTGATCAGGTTTTCTCATAAAATCTTCAATCTGCTTTAAATAATAATTGTTGTACACCAGATCCAAATCTTTTGTTTTTCCAGAAGTTAACAAAGAGCGTATTTTTTGTAGTGAATTATGAGCTATTGCTTGTACTTGAGGATAACTATTTGTATTGTTCGCGAGATTCATTAGGTGTTTAAGTGTATTATTTTTTACTACCTGTTGTATTTCATTATGATACTTATTTTTTGGTTTTGAATTAAAAACCTTTTGAATAAGCTTATCCATTACCTCTGATGGCTCTAATTGATTTTCATACAAACTACTTTGTTGAACTAATCTCGAAATTCTTTCTGAATTTAGTAACAAAGATAAACTCATATCACTAGCTGTTGAAGCAGCACTTAATGCATCAAATCCAACACCTGTATTCCCTTTAAACGACTCTCTAGTTCGACCATAACCAAAAGCTCTAGGTGGAAATAGCTTCAATTTACTTTCTGGAATTGCCAAAACTTCTGGAGATAATGTATAAAGAATTTGATCTAATGCTTCTTTTTGTTCTCTTGCCGAAATTACTTCTACAATAGTTTGTCCGTCTCCTTTGGTAGCATAATTATAATTCAAACCTCCTACTAATTTTACCGCAGCTTCTGTTTGATATCTATGATAAAAATATAAGGGAACAAATACATCTTCTAAAACAGAATAAGGTTCACCACTTCTAATATTATCTTCTGAAAAATTTTTCATTGCAAGGTTTCTTACTTGCAAAACGTTTTTTAATTCTTCTGCAGCATTGCTTCCATTATCCCATAAATGTGCTAATCCATGTGCTCCTCCTCGCGGTCTAGCATCACTATCAGAAATAAAGCGTAATCCAGAGGCATATGCATCAGACAATATTTTATCTAATTGTTGTTTCTCATTAATATTATTATCAAATTCAGAATAACTGTAAGCAACAGTAACTTTATCCCAAACACCTATTTTGGTATCGTAGGCGTTAGAAAAATCAATCTGATTATCCTTTATATTAATTGTTGGATGGGGATAATCCATTACCGAAGCTCTATTGTTTGTACTAGCAGCAAAATTATGAGCAAAACCAATAGTATGTCCTACTTCATGTGCTGATAACTGTCTAATTCTGGCTAATGCCATTTCTAACATAGGTTGGTAATTGGAATCACTGGTTGCAAAAGGCTTATTTGATAAAGCCTGCGCAATAAGGAAATCTTGTCTAATCCTTAAACTTCCTAAACTTACATGTCCTTTTAATATTTCTCCAGTTCTGGGATCTACAACACTTGCCCCATAACTCCATCCTCTTGTTGAGCGATGTACCCATTGAATTACATTATATCTAAGATCCATTGGATCCGCATCTTCCGGAAGCATTTTTACTTGAAAAGCATTCTTAAAACCAATAGCTTCATAGGCTTCATTCCACCATCTTGCTCCATCTAATAATGCCGATCTTACTGGTTCAGGTGTACCAGGATCTAAATAATATATTATTGGTTCTTTAGCTTCACTTACTTTTAATTCAGGATTTTTCTTTTCTAATCGATGTCGTTTGATATACCTTTTTACGATCGGTTCTTGAATTGGAGTTGCATAGTCCAAATAGGATATTGAAAGTGCTCCACTTCTTGGGTCGAATACTCTTTTTTTGTAATTATTATCTGGCAATTGAACAAATGAGTGATGCTGAATAACTGTTAGAAGTTTTGGATCTGGAGCAACAGACCAAACATTTCCACCTTTTGGAATTCCTTTATACGTTAATAAAGACTCAAACTCAACATTTTTAGGAAAAGCTTTGGTTCTTTCTAGACTAATAGCGCTTTTAGTTTTATCTACACTATAGTTTCCTTCATTCATGTTTTTTAATCTACCAATAACATCATGAGTATCTTGCATTAAAAAAGGTGATAAATCAATAATATAATTCTCTCCTTTTTTTTCTTTTATGGGAAAACCAAATAAAATGGATTTTGCAAATGCTTGTTCAACACTTTTTTTCTCTAACTTATTTTCTGTTATCGCTCTATATCTCTGATTAGGTTGAACTAACAATAATTTATTACCAGCTTTTTTAAACTTTACGATAACTCCATTTCCTATTTGCCCTCTATCCAAACCTATATCATTTGAACCTAAGCCTGAAGCTAAAGAATGAACGTATAAAAACTCGGTATCTAATTGATCAACTTCTAAATAGATAGCATCTTTTTGCTCACTATAATAAAAGTTAAAAAAACCTTCAAAAGACTTTAAGTCCTTTTGTTTATCTAAAAATTGGGCTGAAATTAATTGACTAATTATTAAAAACAGGATGGTTATATACAATCTCATGTAAGAATGATTAATGTGAATTACAAAAAAATTAAAACTATAAAATAATAGCAAAATTATTTCCTACTGAATTGTTAAATCCTATTTTTGTCAAAAAATAATTGAAATATGATCAATACTGAGACTTTACAAGATCTTAGAGAGCGCCTGGTTGCGTTAAGGAGGTATCTTTGACATTGATGCCAAACTTATTCAAATAGCCAACGAAGAAGAAAAAACATATGCTCCTGATTTTTGGGATGATGCTCAAGAAGCAGAAAAACTAATGCGTGCTTTAAACTCAGAGAAAAAATGGGTTTCTGAGTATGAAAAAAGTATAAGCTTAATTGACGATCTCGAAATTTTATTTGAATTTTATAAAGAAGGTGATGCCACCGAAGAGGAAGTTAGCAAAAGCCACGAAACTGCACTTGATTTAATAGAACATCTTGAATTCAAAAACATGTTAAGTGACGAAGGTGATAGCATGAGTGCTGTTCTTCAAATTACTGCAGGTGCAGGTGGAACTGAAAGTTGTGATTGGGCTAGTATGCTAATGCGAATGTACCTCATGTGGGCCGAAAAACAAGGGTATAAAGTAAAAGAATTGAATTATCAGGAAGGTGATGTTGCTGGTATTAAAACAGTTACTTTAGAAATTGAAGGTGAGTATGCTTTTGGATGGTTAAAAGGAGAAAATGGAGTTCATAGATTAGTACGGATATCTCCTTTTGATAGTAATGCTAAGAGACACACTTCTTTCGCTTCTATATATGTTTACCCATTGGCAGATGATAGTATAGAAATAGATATCAATTCCTCTGATTATGAAATTATCACCTCAAGATCTAGTGGAGCTGGTGGTCAAAATGTGAATAAAGTAGAAACTAAAGTACAGCTAACCCACTTCCCTACTGGAATTCAAATATCTTGTTCTGATTCTAGATCTCAACACGATAATAGAGAAAAAGCTTTACAAATGCTTAAATCTCAACTTTTCGAGCTTGAACTTAAAAAAAGACAAGCACAGCGCGACGAAATTGAAGCTTCCAAAATGAAAATCGAATGGGGATCTCAAATTCGAAATTACGTAATGCATCCATACAAATTGGTAAAAGATGTGAGAACAGCTGAAGAAACTGGAAATGTTGATTCAGTTATGGATGGAAACATAGATGCTTTTTTGAAAGCATATCTTATGATGATGGGACAAAAAAATGAAGATTAAAAAATATGACGACAATATATCATAATCCTAGATGTAGTAAATCCAGACAATGTCTTTCTATTCTAGAAGAAAAAAAAGAGGATTTACAGATCATTAAATATTTAGAAAATCCTTTAACAGAGGATGAATTAGCAGACATTATTACTCTATTAGGTGTAGAGCCAATAGATTTAGTAAGAAAAAATGAAGCAATCTGGAAACAAGAATTCAAAGGAAAACAACTTACTAATGAAGAAGTGGTAAAAGCGATGATTGATCATCCAAAATTAATTGAAAGACCAATTGTAATAAAAAATAATAAGGCTATTATTGGTAGACCTCCAGAGAAAGTTATCGATATCTTATAACAAAAAAACCTCGAAAATAATTTTCGAGGTTTTTTTGTTAACTATAATATACTATTGTTTAATTTTTTATTGAGGTATTCCATTAGAAGCGCTCATTGTACCATTAAAAACTTCTCCAGCTACACTAATACTAAAGCTTGTTCCACTACCTGAGGATCCAGCTGCTGGATCATGTGAACCAGTAAACCTTGCCATTCCATCAGCAGGCATAGTAAAATTAAACGAAGTTGAAGCAGTATCTCCATCACCATCATCAATTAAGCATAATTCTCCAGGACCTAAGCCCCAACAAGTAATCCCAACACCTAAGTTATTATTATTTTGATCGAAAGCTTGGATATTTGCATTACCACTTGTATCTCCTCCAGAATTCATAGTAACTTCAACTGAAGAACCAGCTGGTGCAGTAAGAATTCCTGTAGCTCTATTAAAATTAATATTAGATTCCACAATCACCGTACGAACCACTTCCACGGCATTATTTCCTGCAGCGTCCTGTACATTATACGCTATTGTATACGTTCCAGGTACATTCAAATTCACATTACCTGTTGTTTGTATAGAAGTAGTAATATCTCCATCGACATTATCCGAAGCGGTAGCTCCTGGATCGGTATAGCTTCCTCCTTGTTGAACCGTAATTGTAGATGCTCCATTTAAAGTAATAACTGGAGCTATATTATCTATTACTCTAACAGTTCTTGTCGTTGTGGCAGTATTATTAGAAGAATCTGTAACACTATATGTTAACACATAATCACCAGGAGTATCAACGTCGACAGATCCTGAAACTGTAATATCTGCTGTTAAATCTCCATCAACATTATCAGTAGCAGTAGCGCCTGGATCATTAAAGGCAGTACTTATATTCACATTGAAAGGATTAGATCCCACCAATTCTATTACTGGACTAGTATTATCAATAACATTCACAGTTCTAGTAACTTCAACAGTATTATTTGAAGAATCTGTTACAGAATACACCAAAGTATAAGAGCCAATAGTGTTAACATCAACCGAACCAGTTACCTGTATTTGATCTGTTATATCTCCGTCAATATCATCTGTTGCAGTAGCTCCTGGATCTGTAAAAGTAGCACCAAAACTAATTTCTAACGGATTATCTCCTACTATAGTTATTACAGGAGGATCATCACTTACGACATTTACCGTTCTTACCGCAGAATCCTGATTTCCAGCAGCGTCGCTTACCGTATAGGTCAATTGATAAGTTCCTACTACATTTGCATTTACAGTTCCAGTAACTTGAATCTCCGAAGTAATATCACCATCTATATTATCAGTAGCAGTAGCTCCTGGATCATTAAAAGCATCTCCTTGTCTTATTATTAAAGGATTATCTCCTAAAATGGTAATCACGGGTGAAATATTATCTACGACAATCACAACTCGTTCAACCGTAGCCGTATTTCCAGAAGAATCTTGCACACTGTATACCAAAGTATAAGTTCCTGGAACATTTACATTTACGGATCCAGCAACAGTAATATTTGCAGAGATATCACCGTCAATATCATCGGTAGCAGTCGCTCCTGGATCATTAAACACATCCCCAACATTAATCGTGATTTCTGCATCGCCAACTAATTCAATAACTGGTGGCGTGCCATCAGGATCTGTATAATTTAAGGTTATAGAAGCTTCTCTTGAAATAGCAACTGTGTTAGCATTGGCAACCCTAAATTCTATCATATGTTCTCCTGCAACAGTACCTACATAAGTACCAATACTTTCACCAACCTGAACAGGAATATCATCTCCTGGCGCAAACGTATCTCCACCATATACAAGATTACCTGTATTAGAAGAACTATAATTCATTACATAACTCGACATTCCTACTGTTTCGGTTATATTAAAATTGATCGCAGCACCAGAATTCGTAGTTAATGTAGGATTCGTGCTATCTACAATAGTAGCTGAAAAGGTAAAATCTGGAGTTTCACCAATTGCAATGCTAAGCAATTCTGTTTTGGAAATTCCCAAGCTACTAGTCACGGTAAATTCTACATCAACAGTTCCAACTGTTAACCCTTCAAATTTCCAAAGTGATTCACCTACATTGATGCTTCTTAAGGTATCGGGTTCTAACGCAGTTCCATTAACACTGATTGTACCTGTTCCTGCAGCATCTGTATCTGTTGGTGTAACAAAAGTATACCCAATTTCATAAGTTGCTGTGCTAATTTCTTCTATTGAAAGATTCAAGTCAATTTCTCCTGTAACGAATGTCATTTCTGAACTTGGTGTAACATCGAAAGTAAAATCCGTATCATTTACATTATAGGTTAACTCAAATGCCTCTTCTCTTTCCTGTTGATCCCTTAAAGTAATCAAAACCCTACTGGTACCTACAGTAGTACCAACAAATTCTAAAGTAAAATCAGGACCATTTGGTAAATCAATAAATTGATTTCCTGGAATCTCCACATCATTCAAAAAATAAGATCCTGCACCCTCGGTAACATCATATTTGATTTGATAATCACCAGCAGAAACATCATCAACTCCTACTATACTAAACTTAGTTTCTTCTTCAGTGTTAATAAATGCCTCAAAATTTGTCTCACTAAATTCTACTTTAAAAAATATTAACAAATCTTCTGTGATCTCTTTGTTACAGGCAATCATTAAGAAAATAGAAACTAACCCGTATACTGTATATTGAAAAGTTTTCTTCATTTAATTTTATTGTAATTTTTAAATCTTAATATCAAAATATATCAATAGGTTACTTCAATATTAATTTCACACCAACACCAAAATAAGGTGTCAACTCTCCTATTTCACTATTGAAATGATATATCTCTTGAGCTTTAATGTTGATCGCAATAGTAGGTATTAAAAAAATATCAGCATCAATACCTGCATAAGCTCCAAAAACAATTTTACTAGGATCTAAATCTAAATCCTGATTGTTCTCAAGTTTTGTATCACCGCTATTTATAATCTCACTACCCACCGTTCCTCCAGCTCCTAGAGAAAGAGCAAAAGTTCTTTTATTATTTCTAAGAACATCGAAAAAGAAACCTGCATTGAATGCATAGAGATTTACTGGAACATCTATATTCTGAACTTCTAAATTTGTAAAATTACCTTGTAAACCAAACTGTAGATAGTCAAACTCATTTACTTTGTAGTCCAAAGTAGCTAAACCTCCAAAACCACTATCGACATAACCTCCAGTTAATGAAAGTGCCAATTTATGACTTTGAGAATATGATGATAGAGATGAACCAACAATAAATAATAGTAACAATAGAGTCTTGTTTGCAAAAAGTTTTTTCATAAACCCTGTTTTATTAATTTGTGATGTTTTTTTTAAGCTTTTTTCCGCCAGATTATGTGCAAAACTAAAAAACGCTAACGGATTTTGCACTATTATTATTGTAACTAAATTCTTTCAAATCTTAATAAGATTTACATAAATTATATTTCTGTTAATTTTTTTTAACAATTTAATTTCATAATCAACTGACTAAAAGCTTCTTATATTATTTAACAGTGCTTTAACCGATATCCGCAAAGTCGAATCATATTTTTGGCCACCAATACAAAAAATATGTGGAAAATTATCCTACTGTTACTAACCCTCTTTATTGGATTTACATCTTTTAGTCAACGAAAAACAATAAAAGTTACGGGGAAAGTTATTGATAAAGAAACTAATGAACCTCTAGAATATGCAACTATTTCATTTATAAATCCGAAAGAAAACAAAGTAATTACAGGTGGAATAACGGAAAGTAATGGGAATTTTACAATTGAAGTTCCAGCTGCTATTTATAATGTATCCGTAGAGTACATATCTTTCAAAACCATAACCTTATCCAAGCAAAAGCTATTTACTAATACTAACCTAGGTACGATTTCATTAAGTTTAGATACAGAATCACTGGATGATGTTGTAGTAATCGCGGAAAAGACAACGGTAGAAATAAAGTTAGATAAAAAAATATACAACGTCGGTAAAGATCTTACTGTTAGTGGTGGTACTGTAAGCGATGTATTAGATAATGTTCCATCAGTATCCGTTGATGTGGAAGGAAATGTTGCTTTACGAGGTAATGATAATGTAAGGATTTTGATCAATGGAAAGCCTTCAGGACTCGTTGGATTGAACAGTACAGATGCACTTCGACAATTACCAGCTGAATCTATTGAGCGAGTAGAAGTGATTACCTCACCATCAGCACGTTATGATGCGGAAGGAACTGCTGGAATATTGAATATCATTCTAAGAAGAAGTAAATTACAAGGGCTAAATGGAGCTCTTACTGTAAATACCGGATTTCCGTTACAAGCAGGGATTTCTGGAAATATAAATTATCGTACAGGAGATCTGAATTTTTTTACTACATCTGGATATAATTATCGAGAAGTTCCAGGTAATTCACTATCGGAAACTCGTTTTTTTAATATTGATCCAGATACTGATGTAGATAATCCTGATACTTTTCTTAACGAAAAAAGAGATTTTGACAGAATTCGAAAAGGATTAAATACCAACCTTGGTGTAGAATGGTATGTCAATAATTCTTCTTCTATTACGGCTTCATTTTTATATAGATCTAGTGATAATGAAAGAAATACTTCCAACTTAATAACAGAACCTGATGGAAATGGAAATCTATTGAGCAGTAATCTACGTATTGATCCTGAAGTTGAAGATGATATGACAAAACAATATGCGATCAATTATAATAAAGATTTCAATGAAAATGGCCATAAATTAACCTTCGACTTTCAGATAGAAAATAGTGAAGAAGAAGAAAATTCTCGTATCACTCAAGAAAATGTTTCTACTATAGAACTTGTTAATACTTTAGAAAAGCAAGATCGTATTTTAATACAATCAGATTACATACTTCCTATCGGAAAAAAAACTCAATTTGAACTTGGTTATAGGGGGAATTTCAATGAATTAGACACTGATTTTTTAGTTGAATTTGATACAAATGGACAGGTTGTAACTGATACAGATTTATCAAACAATCTTTTGTTTAAAGAGCAAGTCAATGCAGGATATACGCAATTAGGAAGTAAAACTGGAAAATTATCTTATTTACTAGGTTTAAGAGTAGAAAGTACAAGAATAACTATTGATCAAAAAACCAGTGGAGATTTTGACAAAAAGATATATACGGATATCTTTCCTACCATCAATTTAGGATACCAATTAACAGAAAAACAAAGTATAACTTTGGGATATAATCGTAGGATTAGAAGACCACGTTCAAGATTTATTAATCCTTTTCCATCTAGGTCAAGTGCTACAAATAYCTTTCAAGGAAACTCAGATTTGGATCCTAGCTATTCTAATGTTCTTGATCTTGGCTATTTAAATAGACTAGGCAAGCTTACTGTCAATTCTTCTATTTATTATAATCGCTCTACACAAATATTTACGTTTATTGCAGAAGATACAGGTGATACCGCTATTATTGGTAATGGTACTGAAGTTTCTGTTATTCGAAGAAGACCTATTAATTTATCCAGTTCAGATCGCTATGGTTTTGAATTTACGCTTACGTATAGTCCAAGTCGTAAATGGAGAATCAATGGTAACTTTAATGCCTTTCAAAATAACATAAGAGGTGATTTTAATGGGCAAAATTTTGATGCAGATAATTTTAGTTGGTTCGCTAGATTAAATAACAAAATTACTTTACCTGCTAAAATAGATTGGCAGACTACAGCTTTTTACGCAGGTCCTAACGAAAACGCACAAACAAAAACAGAAGGATTACTAAGCGTAAACTTAGCCTTTAGTAAAGATTTGTTTAAAGAAAAAGCCTCATTAACGTTTAATGTAAGTGATCTTTTTAATAGCAGAAAACGTAGAAGTGTTGCTACTACAGAAACTTTTATTACAGATAGTGAGTTTCAATGGAGAGAGCGTAGTTTTACAGTATCCTTTACATATAGGTTTAATCAGAAAAAGAAAAGGCAACGCTCTAGAAACAATTTTGGTGGTGGAGATGACGAATTTGAAGGATAAATAAACATGTCAAAATCATAAATACTACTAAATAAAAAGGGAGATCGAATGATCTCCCTTTTTATTATATATAACTAATACTAATTTTATGCTTCTCCTCTAGCCTTGCGCTTAGCCTCTTGCTTTAATTTGAAGTTTTCAATTGTAGCTCCAAAAATCCAATAAGGAATTACAAACGTTAATAAAAATATCATTAACCAAAATCCAATTGTTAGGATTGTTAGGAATGCTAAAAAACCAAGGTATTGATCAAATTCGAACATAATAGTAATCTAATTTCAATTTTTGTCAAAGATACTAACTCTTATATTTATCTCATAGTATAAATATGATTTATTTTTTGAACCAAAATTTAAATCAATTTCTCTTCTAAAAAGTACAATCTTTATTCCCAAAAAGCTCTACAAATTCTTAAATTTGCCGTTTGAAAAACAAATCATCATAGCTATGGAATATAGAATAGAGAAAGATACCATGGGCGAAGTAAAAGTGCCTGCGGATAAACTTTGGGGAGCACAGACAGAACGTTCCAGAAACAATTTTAGAATAGGTACACCAGGATCGATGCCATTAGAAATAGTATATGGTTTTGCATATTTAAAAAAAGCAGCTGCATTTACTAATTGTGAATTAGGAGTATTACCAATAGAAAAAAGAGATCTTATTGCTCAAGTATGCGATGAAATTTTAGAAGGAAAGCATGATGATCAGTTTCCTTTAGTTATTTGGCAAACAGGTTCTGGTACACAAAGTAACATGAATGTAAATGAAGTGATTGCCAATCGTGCGCATCAGATTGCTGGTAAAACTATCGGAGAAGGAGAAAAAACTATTCAACCGAATGACGATGTAAACAAATCACAATCATCTAATGATACTTTCCCTACAGGAATGCACATTGCAGCTTATAAAAAGATCATAGAAGTTACGATTCCTGGTATTACTCAGTTAAGAGATACATTAAAAAAGAAATCTGAAACTTTTAAAGATGTTGTAAAGATTGGTCGTACGCATTTTATGGATGCAACACCTCTTACTATTGGTCAAGAACTTTCTGGGTATGTATCGCAGTTAGATCATGGTCTTAAAGCATTAGAGAATACTCTACCACATTTGGCTGAAATCGCTTTAGGAGGAACGGCAGTAGGTACTGGTTTAAATACTCCAAAAGGTTATGCAAAAAGAGTATCTGAGTTTATTGCTCAGTTTACAGGGTTACCTTTTATAACTGCAGAAAACAAATTTGAAGCACTTGCAGCACATGATGCATTTGTAGAAACTCATGGCGCTCTAAAACAGTTAGCAGTATCTCTGAATAAAATAGGTAATGATATTAGAATGTTAGCATCAGGACCAAGAAGTGGTATTGGAGAACTAATTATCCCTGCAAATGAACCAGGAAGTTCAATTATGCCTGGAAAAGTAAACCCAACGCAATGTGAAGCACTTACTATGGTATGTGCGCAAGTAATGGGTAACGATGTAGCTATCAATGTTGGAGGAATGCAAGGTCATTTTGAGCTTAATGTTTTTAAACCTGTAATGGCAGCTAATTTGCTACAAAGTGCTCAACTACTTGGAGATGCTTGTGTTTCATTTGAAGAACATTGTGCTCAAGGTATTGAACCTAATCAAGCTAGAATTACTGAATTATTGAATAATTCGTTAATGTTAGTAACTGCTTTGAATACGAAAATTGGATATTATAAGGCAGCAGAAATTGCGAATACAGCGCATAAAAACGGAACAACATTAAAACAAGAAGCCATCGCTCTAGGATATGTTACCGAAACAGAATTTGATGAGTGGGTAAAACCTGAAGATATGGTAGGTGCTATGAAATAGAAAACTGTTTTTATTTAAGTTAAACCAATAATAAAAAAACCGTATGCATTAGCATCCGGTTTTTTTGTCCCCATTATTATAACTAAACTATTAGAATTTCCCCCAAAATTCTAATAAACTGTTTCTTCCTTTCTTGAAACAACAGTTTTACCTGTGTATCGCGTGGCTACAAGCCTTAGGAAGCTCTTTTAAAAATTTTTTCAAAAATCTGAAATTAATACGAAATGGTTTCATAATATCTTGTGTAAAGGTGTTGAATAGAATTTGGTTTTTATTTTAATACAATATTAATTGCTCTTTGGGTCTAATGAAATACGTAAAAACACTTGTATTTCATATTTCTTGATTTTTTCTATCTATGGATAGCGTGGCTGCTAGCTTTTGGAAGTTCCTGTAAAAAATCTAAAATAAAACGAAAATTAATGCCTAGTAAGTTCATAATATTATCTGTGTATATGGTTAATATCTCTTTTTTAATATTTCTGGTACAAATATACTTCAGGAAAACACACAACACAATGGGGGAAAACACCCGAAATTCATAGTGAGRAACACCCTTTTTGATTTAAGTAATTGAAAATCAATATTTTAAGATATTAAATAATTTTGATAAAATTGATATTTCTCATCTAATGATATTAGTATCTTTATATAAGACATATAAAATCGTTAAAAGTAAATCTCAACATTTTATTGATAATGAAATATGTTCCTACTAATAAATTCCATTTAACAATCAACCTATAGATGAAACAGTTATTCATTTTAATTATTCTAACACTTCAATTAACGGGATGTGCTAAAAATGACACTAAACATAAAGAAGAAGATTCAAATATCTCGAACCATACAAGTGATCGTCATTTACAAAATGAACAATTTTCAAAATATAGTTTTACTACAGAAAAACAATGGGATAGCTTACACAACAGATCAATAAAGCAAACAGTTCATAAAGAGAGAGAACTACTACCAAATATTCGCACCTTTGGATGGCATATCTACTCAAATGGATCCATTTACAAAAATTATGATTTCTCCTTATTATGGGGTATCTCCTATTTCTCATATGACATACAGCCTAAAACAGGAAACTATAAAAGCATTCATCAATGGAAAACGACTTCATTAATAGATAGTGCAAAAGCAAAAGGTTGWAAAGKTTTCTTGTCTGTATCAAATTTTGGTAATAAAAACAATCGTATTTTCTTGGAAAATGAGAAAGCACAAAAGACATTGGCTAATAATTTAAGTGCTTTACTAAAAGTAAGGTCCGCTGACGGAATAAATATAGATTTCGAAGGTGTATCCAGAAAAAATCGAAAACACTTCGCTAAATTCATTATCAATATTTCAAAACATTTAAAAACAATAAATCCAAATTATCAGGTTTCTTTATGTCTGTATGCAACAGACTGGAACGATATTTTTGATATTGAAGCAATAGATGCACATATAGATTTTTACACATTAATGGGGTATGATTATTATGGTAGTTTTAGCAAAATTACTGGACCTGTTACTCCTTTTAAGAAAACCACAAAGTTTGGAAATGGTCTCCAAACATCCGTTGAGTATTACCATAAAAAAGGAGTAGACTTTAACAAATTGATCATTGGATTACCGTATTATGGTGCTGAATGGTATACAAAAGACCCCAAAATAGGAAGTCCTGTGACTAAGTTCAAATCACATCCTAGTTATAACACTATAAAAAAGGAATATATTGATTCCTTAAAAATCCAAACAAAATTTGATAACGAAAGTATGTCTAGTTATATGGTTTTCAAAGATTTTAAAAACAATGGCTATAGGCAACTCTTTTTTGAAGATGTAAAATCCTTATCCATAAAATATGATTGGATCAAAAAGAAAAAGATTTCTGGTGTTGGTATTTGGGCATTAGGTTATGATGATGGATATACTGAATTATGGGACCTACTTGCGGAAAAGTTTTCCAAAGAAACAATCCTGAAATAARACAATAACAAATAGAATATTTAGATTACATCGTTTTTCTTTGGCAAATTGTATTAAGCTAAGAAAATTATGTAGGTATTAAACCTATTTTTGGTTCCGTGATAACGTCTCATACCTTCTAATTTTTAATTATTGAGTAAAAAAGGGAAAAAATCTATTTTTTTAGGGTAACAATTATATCAAAATTGTTACCCATAGTAAAAACACAAATAGATGAAAACAATCAAACTACTTTTACTCTCTCTGTTTATTATAACTTCCTGTACTAATGATGACGATAATATGGAGACCATAATTATTGTTTCAGATTTTTCAGTAACAACAAATGAAAATCCATCTGAAGGTCAAATTCTTGGAACTATAGATGCGTCTACAAATCAGGGTACACTTACTTTTTCGATAACTTCACAAACTCCTGCTGGAGCTATGGATGTAAACTCTATAACTGGAGAAGTTTCTGTGTTAAATTCGGATTTATTTGATATTAAGGCCAACCTGCAATTAACCGCAACTGTGGAGATTAAAAATGGAAACGTAACAGAGATTGTAATGGTTACAGTAAATCTTATTACGAATTGTGTAGCCAATGAACCTACACTATTAGCGTATTATCCGATGGATTCAAATTCAAATGATACAAGTGGGTTTAATAATAACGGTGTAGTTAATGGAGCAGTACTAACGAATGATAGGTTTTCCAATACTGATGCTGCATATTATTTTGATGGCGTAGATGATGACATAAGCATATCTGACAATAATCAAATTAGACTAACTAATGAGTTTACCATTTCTGCATGGGTTTTTCCAGAAGAAATTAAAAGTCAAGTAATCATGCGAAAAGGTTCTTTTGTAAACGGAATATTCGCTGTACCATATGGATTATCGATGTCTGCAACAAATGATATAATTTTTTCGATGACTACAGATGGTAATCTAACCCAAGTAAGAAAATCTGGATATAATATTAATCAATGGTACTTAATATCCGGAGTTTTTAAAGATCAAACAATGTATCTATATATAAATGACGAATTAGTTGCAATTGAAACTGTAGAAGGCCAATTTAATTATAATGATTCTCCTTTATTAATAGGTACTCGATTGAACTTACCATCAAGTACTTTTAAAGGAGCTATTGATGATGTAAGGATTTATAATAGAGCTTTATGTACAGAAGAGATTATTGAACTCTATGAAAACTAAAAATCAATGACCAGATTGCAAACAAAGAACGCTCAGATTATACTCTGAGCGTTCTTTACTATATGAATAATGGTTTTATGTAGCCTAAATTTCTACTGCAGTATTCACTTCTACTTTTTCGAGAGCTTGCTCTAAATCCCAAATAAGATCATCCATGCTTTCTACACCAATAGATAATCGTACCAACTGATCCGTGATGTTCATTTGTTGTCTTTGTTGCTCATCTACTCCAGCGTGGGTCATTGTTTTAGGATGTTCCGCTAAACTTTCTGTACTTCCTAAACTAACCGCTAATTTCATGAGCTTTAGATTATTAAGGAACATAAATGCTTCTTTTTCTCCGCCCACTATATCAAAAGATACCATTGCTCCAGGAGCAGAACATTGTTTTTTATAAATACCGTGAGCTTCTGTTCCTTCTTCTAACAATCCAAGATAAAATACTTTCTCTACTTTAGGATGATTCTTTAGATATTCTGCCACTACTTGGGCATTTTTGGTTTGTTGATCCATACGAACCTTTAAGGTTTCTAAACTTCGTAACATGAGCCAAGCCGTGTGTGGGCTTACCATATTACCTAGGAATGTTCTAAGTGTTTTTACACGAACCATCAATTCAGAATTTCCTAAAACCGCACCAGCTATCAAGTCACTGTGACCACCAATATATTTTGTCGCTGAGTACAGTACTAAATCTGCTCCACATTGCAATGGATGCTGCCATAAAGGTCCCATATACGTATTATCTACGGCTACTAACGCTTTACGATCTTCTGTACTATACTTTGATGCTATTTGACTAAACTTTGCAATATCTACGATATCATTTGTTGGGTTTGCTGGCGTTTCTAAATAGATCATAGCTAGTTTATCCGCTTTACCAGATTCTTCGATCATCTGCTCTACTTCAGCTATGCTTTGATTAGGCATTACTCCTATCGTATGAACACCGATCTTATCTAAAAAATGTTGAATAAAATGATCTGTTCCTCCATAAACTGGATTACTATACACCAATAAATCACCAGGCTTCAGGAATTCTAATAACACTGTACTAATAGCAGACATTCCACTTTCAAAAACTGCACAATCATCCGCTTTATCCCAAAGACATAATCTGTTTTCTAATATTTCTAAGTTTGGATTGTTGATTCTACTGTAAATCAACCCTAATTCTTCTTTCTCGGATTTTTCTCTTAAACCATACGCTAATTCGAAAAATGCTTTTCCTTCTTCTGCTGTTTTGAAAACAAAGGTTGAAGTTTGAAAAATTGGACATTTAATTGCGCCTTCTGATAATTCTGGTTTGTATCCATAAGTCATCATTAAGCTTTCTGGATTAAATTGATGCTCTTTCATATGTATATCCTATCTATTTTTACACTTATTTTAAAAGAAATATTACGTTTTCTACTTGCTTAAAATTAATTCAAAAAGAAATAAAAACCATAAACTTGAATAAATACAGAATTAAAATAAAAATTATAAATCAAAAAAAGAAAAATATTCTATATTTGAATCATTACATGACATAAGACAGAAAAATATTATGGATAAAATTGATCGATCAATCCTTAGTTTATTACAAAAAAATGGTAAAATCACTATCAAAGAGATTGCTGAGCGATTAAATCTTACCACTACTCCTATTTTTGAACGGGTAAAGAAATTAGAAAGAGAAGGTGTTATAAAATCATATAAAGCAATTTTAGATAGAAAAAAAGCGGGATTACAATTAATGGTTTTCTGTAACGTTACCCTCAATCTCCATCAAACGGATTATCTGAAGAAGTTTGAAAAAGATATTCAACAGTTTTCAGAAGTTGCAGAGTGCTATCATGTCGCTGGAATGTTCGATTACTTAATCAAGATCTATGCTGAGGATATGGAAAGTTACCAGTATTTTCTTTCTAACAAATTGGCCTCTCTAGAAAATATTTCTAAAGTACAAAGTTCATTTGTAATGACTGAAGTTAAGGATTTTTCGTTTTTGCCAATTCCCTAAAGAATAAAAAATTGATCATATTATTAGTTTTTAAGCTACTTCCGCTGTTGGATTAAGTTTTAGCAAAGTATTTTTGGTACGAAAATGATTTATGAGAAGTAAAATAAGTATCAATAAAAATATTCCAGACCCTATTATAAAAACTTGCACATTGATACTTTCAAACATAATACCTCCAAGAATAAGTCCAAATATACTTGCCAAACTCCCCATACTATTTCCATATCCTTGAATAGTACCTTGTAAATCCGGATTTCCAGTTTTTGACAAAAGAGAAAGAAAGCTTGGCCACATGAGTCCATTACCTATCGATAAAATAGTATTCGCCAAATAAAGTATGAGAATACTATTAAAAGAAAGGAAGAAAAAGCTTAAAGACAATAATGATGTACCAATTCCAATAAGTACAATATTAGATACTTTTCCTGACAGAAAAGACACTAATGGTCCTTGTACAAGAATCATAATGAAACTAGAATAAGCCAGAAAGATTCCTAAATCAATGGCAGTCCAATCCAAGATAGTAGAAGTATATATCGGTAATCCCGCATAAAACAGGCTAAAGGCTAAGAATGTTAGGAAATAAATCGCGAACAATAGTGGAATGCCTTGTTGCTTTAATATACTGATAAAAGTAGTTGCTTTTTTACTCTTAGTAGTATCAGTATTCTTAGAAAAACAATTCTTATGTTCCACCTGAAAAAATCTTCTAAAAGATTTATAGCTTAGATCTCCGGTATCTACAACACAAGGATTACTTTCAGGTAATCTTATAAAAATAACAGCAATTGCAATTAAAGAAATAATAGCTGCAAGTATAATTGGTAATACTTCTCCTAATATCGTGGAAGCTAAAATTCCTGCAACTGCAGGTCCTAATACAAATCCTAAACTTGTTGAAGCTCCCATCATTCCGAAATTCTTATCACGGTCTTCATCTGTGGAAATATCAGAAAGATAGGCATTTGCTACAGAAATATTTCCTCCTGTAAATCCATCAAAAATCCTTGCTATAAAGAGTAAAATTAAGGGAAGTGTCATTATGTAATTTCCAGTAAATTCTGAGTCATGAGACCATAATTGTATCTTAGGAAGTATTAATGCAATCAAAAATAAGCACCAAGCGATAAAAGTACCTGCCTGACTAATAATCAATACTTTTTTTCTACCAATTTTATCCGAAAGTCTTCCGAGAATTGGAGCCCCAATAAATTGAAAAAACGGGTACATCGATCCTAAGATTCCATATACGAATCCATTCCCACCAAGATCTGTGACTATAAATATAAGAATAGGAATCACTATACTATAGCCTAAAATACCAATAAAGTTTACTAGAAGTATCGGGAAAATGCTTTTAGAAAAAAAAGTAAATAGCTTCATTTCCTAAAATTAAGATTGTTCTAACTAAAGATCTGTTAAACAATTACTAATAATCTATTAGCTATCCCATAATCTTTACCAAAAGTTCCTTCAGAATATCTCCAGGCGGAAGACTTGCTGCCCCTACTCCTTTACTTTTTACATCTGCATCACGTAATAATGCTATAATCTGACTTACTTTTTTCATCGGATAATTGCGACTTGCATCAGAATAGTCACTAACAAAGTATGGGTTAATTTTTAAAGCACTTGCTAYATTTCGTTGTGATTTATCAGCTAAACCATGGTATTGCAATACTTGAGAGAAAAAACCATACAACAAAGATATAGTAACCACTAAAGGATTGTCTTTTGGATTTTGAGCAAAATAATTAATAATTCTATGGGCTTTTATTACGTTTCTTGTCCCAATTGCTTTCCTAAGTTCGAAATTGTTAAACTCCTTACTGATTCCGATATTTTCTTCAATTTTATCCGCTGTAATGGGTTCTCCTTTAGGGATAATCAATTTTAATTTTTCTAATTCGTTATTGATTTTATTGAGATCAGTTCCTAAAAACTCCACTAACATTTGAGATGCTTTGGGTTCTATTGTATATTGAGATCCTGCCAGTACTCTTCTAATCCAATCTGACACCTGATTTTCATATAATTTTTTGCTTTCGTAAATAACACCGCTCTTAGCAACAGTTTTGTATAACTTTTTACGTTTATCAATTTTCTTGTACTTATAACAAACCACCAAAACCGTTGTCGGTTGCGGGTTTTCAGCATAATCAGATAACTTTTCAATAGTCCTGGATAAATCTTGTGCCTCTTTAACGATAACAACTTGTCGTTCGGCCATCATTGGATAGCGCTTGGCGTTAGAAACGATATCATCAATAGTAACATCACGTCCGTATAGTACCATTTGATTAAATCCTTTTTCTTCCTCTGCTAAAACATTTTTATCAATATACTCTGAAATTTTATCTATATAATAAGGTTCCTCACCCATCAAAAAATAGATAGGTTTTATATTTCCATTTTTTATATCGCTTACTATTTGTTTTACTTCATCCATTCAGAAAAAATCATCAAATTTGTGTTATGCAAAAACTCAACTTTCCGGCATATCAATTTCGATTCAAAAGTAGCGAAAATAAAATTTCCATTTTTGACAGAATACGCAAAAAATTCATCATTCTCAATCCAGAAGAATGGGTACGACAACATACTATTCAATATCTTATTGAAGAAAAAAAATATCCCGAAAGTCTCATAAATGTTGAAAAGCTTGTGAAAGTGAATGGGCTCAATAAGCGTTATGATATTATCATTTTTAATCCAAACGGTAGTATTTATCTTATCATCGAATGTAAATCACCTAAAATAAAGATCACACAAGAGGTATTTGACCAAATTGCTCGTTACAATCTAGCTCTTGATGCAGAGTATCTTATGATTACAAATGGTATAAATCATTATTATTGCCAAATGGATTACACAGCAAAACAGTATAGCTTTTTACAGGATATTCCAGATTATAAATAGTTATTTAGTTTTATTTCTTTTTTATTTGCATTTGTGAACACAGCTATAGTCATATTAAATTGGAACGGACGTTCGTTATTAGAAAAGTTCCTTCCATCAGTACTAAAATATTCTAGGGAAGCAAAGGTTTATGTTGCCGATAATGCTTCTACAGATGATTCAGTAATTTACCTAAAAAACACATTTCCAGAAGTTACTATTATACAAAATGAAGTTAATGGTGGTTATGCAAAAGGGTACAATGATGCTTTAGCAAAAATTGATGCAGATATTTATTGTTTATTAAATAGTGATGTAGAAGTTTCTGAAGGATGGTTAACTCCAATTATCGATACATTTAAAAATTCAGAAAAAGTTGCAGCAGTGCAACCAAAAATCCTTGATTTTAAAAGGAAAAACTATTTTGAATATGCCGGTGCAGCTGGAGGATTTATTGACCAATTCGGATATCCCTATTGTCGTGGAAGAATTTTTGAAACATTAGAAGAAGATAAGGGCCAATATGATAATGACCTTGATATTTTTTGGGCAAGTGGAGCCTGTCTGTTTATTAGAAGGAAAGTCTTCGAAGAAATGAATGGACTGGATGAAGATTTTTTTGCCCATCAAGAAGAAATCGATCTATGTTGGAGGATACAAAATAGCGGTTATCAAATAAGATATATTGGTGCTTCTAAAGTATTTCATTTAGGAGGTGCAACTCTTGATGCCATGAATCCTAGAAAGACTTTTCTTAATTTTAGAAATAATTTATTAATGATTCTAAAAAATACTTCTGGAATCTATAGTTGGTTCATTATATTTGCAAGACTAATATTAGATGGATTAGCAGCTTTAAAATTTGTATTTGAAGGAAAACCCTCTCATTGTTTAGCAATTCTTAAAGCGCATTTCAGCTTTTACAAAAAACTGCCAACTTTTGTTAAAAAACGCAAAAAATCAGGGGCTTCAAGGAAATATTATAACATTTCTTCCGTTGTATGGCAATATTATATTTTGAATAAAAAACTATTTAACCATTTGTAAGGTTATATTCATTAAATAATTGTTAAGAGAAGGACATTGCGTCACAATTTTAATAATTTTGAGTCATTATAACCGGAATAAGACTAAAAACACGTTTTCTAATGAAAAAAGCAATGATTATCGGAGCTTCTATGGCTGTTTTATTATCTTCATGTGTGTCACAGAAGAAATTTGCAGATCTAGAAGCCAAACAAAAAGAAACACAAGATTTATTAAATACTGCCACTGTTAAATTAAATAGTTGCTTGGAAGAAAAAGCTAGTGAAAGTTCTGAACTTAAGGTTTTAAGAGATCAGGTAAATAATCTTAAAAATCAAAATTCTGCTTTATTAAATAATGTTGGTAATCTTGCAACTTTATCAACAAAAGAAGCTGAAAACTTAGAAAGATCTTTAGAAAGTATCAAAGAAAAGGATCTTCAGATTAAGACCATGAATGACGCCTTGAACAAGAAAGATTCAGTGACACTTGCATTAGTAACTAGTTTAAAAGGTGCTCTTGGTAACTTAGCAGACGAAGATATCGAAGTAAATGTTGAAAAAGGTGTAGTATATGTTTCTATCTCTGATAAGTTATTATTTAAGAGTGGAAGTTATAATGTATCTACAAGAGCTAGAGAAGTTTTAGGTAAAGTAGCTAAAGTAGTAAACGACAAACCAGACATCGAATTCTTAGTAGAAGGACATACGGATAATGTACCTATCAAGAACAAAGTATTATTAGACAACTGGGATCTAAGTGTTAAAAGAGCAACATCTGTTGTAAGAGTATTACAAAACGATTTTGGTGTAGATCCAAAACGTATGACCGCTGCTGGAAGAAGTTATTATATTCCTGTAGCTGATAACTCTAATGCTGCCAATAGATCTAAAAACAGACGTACTAGAATTGTAGTATTACCTAAGTTAGACCAGTTCTATAATATGATAGAAGATGGTATGAAAAAAGCTACTGAAGGTGGTAAATAAAAAGCTATAAAGTATTTTTGAAAAAGGGTTAATCATTATATTAACCCTTTTTTTAATTATACGACCTAACAACATTGGTATAAAAATTGAATCTAAATCAACCAAAACATAACCATTTAAGAATCAATTAATATTCATAAAAAACAATGAGAAAATTATCGACCCTCTTATTTTTTCTTTCTTTTATAGTCGCCAACGCTCAAAAAAAAGCAAATACTTCTATTGGTGAGAACGAAAAGTTAGTATATACTGCTTCTTATAACATGTCTGGGTTATTGACAAATCTTGCACAAGTTACCATGCAGACTACCAGAGTAAATACTGGTAAAAGTAACTATCTAAGACTTAAATGTAATGCCGCCACATATTCGAAGTGGGATTCTTTTTTTAAAATTAGAGATGTATATGAAGCTTATGTTAATCCATCTAATTTAAAACCTTATTTATATAAAAGAGATATTAATGAAGGTGGATATATCAAAAAGGAAAAATATGTTTATAGCTATAAAAAAGGGACTATAAAAGCCACCATGCAAAAGAAAAAAGAGCCTAATACTAAAACTCTTAAAATGGGATCTAATACATATGATGTGGTTTCTACTTTATACCATATTAGAAACATGGATATTGAAAAAGCACCTGTTGGCACAAACCAAAAGATCACCATATTATTTGATAGAAAACCGCAAACTGCTTATTTAAAATTATTAGGTAAAGAAACAATTAATACCAAGACAATGGGCAGCAAAGAATGTTATAAAATAGCTGTAAATAATAATACCCTAAAAGGGACGAACAAAAATATTGTATATCTTACTGCAGATGCGAATAAAGTTCCTGTACTAATTAAATTTAGTATTCCCGCCGGTACAGGACAATTAACATTAACCCAAGCTTCTGGATTAAAAAATTAATTTTTATGAGAATTGTATTCATAACTATTGCAGCAATTGCAGCTTTTTTAGGAATTATAATGGCCATTCTTCCTTTTGGAACCATTGGAATTTTACCCGGTTTAGTAGCACTATTAGCTGGTTTTGGAGCGTATTATCTATCAAAAAAGAAAGAAAAACCACAAAAATTATCGCTACTATTTTTAACAATAGGAATATTAGTGGTTGTTGCCAGTGGTTCTAAATCTTTTTGGGTGAAAGATGAAGTAGCTGTAGACACTGAATTTCAACAAAAAGAAGAACAAAGTAAAGAGGAAGCTATTGAAGAGTTGAAAGAAATTGAAAACGAACTGGAGGAAATCGAAGGAGATCTTGAAGAAATTGAATCCGAATAAACGGTAACGTTTAATATCCTAAATTACTTACCATAATATTGACGGTATTGTTTTTCTAATAATGCTTCAGAAAGATTTGGTGCTGCAATCTCTTCAGATTGTATGCATAAACCACCAGATATTGTTGCTAATTGCATACATTTTTCTAAAGAATACTCTTTAGAAAAACCGTATAAAAAACCAGAGAAAAATGCATCTCCTGCTCCGTTTGTATCCTTCATTTCGTATTTAGAAATGATAGGCATCTCCAGCCAGCCATCTTCGGTTAAAGCCGTTGCTCCTCCTCTTCCATGCGTGCATACTACTAACTTTTTGCCTAGGTGTATCATGGATTCCATAAAAGGCTTGTAGTTTTTAAGATTGTCAGAACTCAAAAAAATATAGGTGGCTGCATCTATAAAATCCTRATGATAGCTACTCACCCCATCATAATCATGTAAGTCTGTCCATATTGGAGCATTTTGTTTCAAACAAACAGGTAACACATTTCTACAATAATTAGCAATATTGACGACAACAATATCTGATGATTCGATATAAGAAACAAACTTCTGATAATCCAAATTTGGATTATCAGAAGCTGAATTCATAAATATAGAGATTCGCTCTCCTCTAGCATTCATAAGATTTAAATGTCTTTCCGTTCCTTTAGGATCAAAGTCATAAATGAATGTAATATTAGGACGATCCAGATATGATCGGATTTTATCTCCATATATGTCATTCCCTATTAATGTATGAAGAACAACATCAAAACCTAACTTAGATAATGTCATTGATTTTCCTACACCTGTATTAGCTATTGCTTCTCTAAAATCACAATAATGAATCGTTGTCGGTTCTGGACTAGGAAATGTATCCAGATGGATAATAGAATTATAAGAAGCTCCTCCAATATTAAAAATCTTTTTCATAAGATTATATTTACTATTTATCAAGTGCTATGATCAATGCTGAATTCTTTGAAATAGATATACTTTCAAGATTACTAATCAAGGTATCATTGAGAATATCTTTTCCTTTTTTGTATCCAACTAAGGATTTCTCGAAACGCTTTAAACTAAAATCATTATATGTCTGATCACTATTATTTATAATAATCATAGTATTTTCATTTTCTGTATATCTGAAATATACATACACATTATCTCTTGGTTGATAATGAGTAAGCTTCCCTTTATGTATTGATAAGGCTGTTTTTCTCCAATTTAAAATAGTTTTGATATAATTAAACACTTTTTCTTCTTCAGTAGTTCTCCCTTCTTTAGTAAAAGCATTTCTTTTATCATCTTTCCAACCGCCTGGAAAATCTTGTCGTACTCTTCCATCTGGACGTTTGTTTTTCATCAAAATCTCATCTCCATAATATATTTGCGGGATTCCTCTTGTAGTTAAGGTAAAAACCATACTAAGCTTTAGTTTCTCAACATCTCCATCTAATAATGCTAATAAACGATCTACATCATGATTTCCATTAAAAACCTTATTATTTTCTGGGTTCCCGTAAACGAAATCTTCAGCTAATGTTTTATATAATTCATTGATATCTCCGTCTTTTCCAAAAGCTCTAATCATCGAATAGTAAAGCGCATAATCACTGATGCTACTTACATGAGAAGTATACCCATCTTTATTCGTTTTATTGGTATTCCAGTATGATAAGTATGAAGCTCGTTCTGCCCATGTTTCAGCTACCATATAAAAATCGGGATACTCTGTAGTTAAGGCCTTCATCCAATTAGACATTGCATATTTATTCGGATAAGGATAAGTATCTAATCGAATACCATCAATTCCAGAGTATGTAACCCACCAAATAGAATTCTGTATCATATACGTCTCTAAAAATTTATTCTCCAGATTTAAATCTGGTAGATTCGTATCGAACCATCCTTTAGTTAATAGTTCAAAATCATCTGAAGAAACATAAGGATCAGAAGTGGCAATATTTGTAAAATTACTGCGTGTAAAGGTATCCCACTGATTTAACCAATCTTTAGATGGTAAATCGTTCATCCACCAATGCCCAGAACCGCAATGATTAAAAACCTGGTCCATAATTACTTTCATTCCTTTTTTATGAGAGACATCCACTATCTTTTTATAATCTTCATTAGTTCCAAAACGAGTATCTGTTTTATAAAAATCTGAAATTCCGTAACCATGATAAGAATATGCTGGTTGGTCATTTTCTAAAACTGGATTAAGCCATAATGTAGTAACACCTAATTCTTCTATGTAATCAAAATTGTTTAAAATGCCCTTCAAGTCACCTCCATGGCGTCCATTTTCATTTTTTCGATCCACTTTTTCCAAAGTATCATCTGTAGAATCATTGGTTGCATCACCATTAGCAAAACGATCTGGAGTAATTAAATAAATAACATCTTCTGAGGTAACCGCTTGACCTTTATGCTTCCTTTTTGGTTTTGATTTTAGTTCATAGATATGATCAAAACTTTCTTTGCCATTTTTAAACTTTATAGAAAACTTTCCTGGTTTTGCATTCTTTAAGATTGTAAGGTCTAAAAAAAGATAGTTTTTATTCTCTACTTTCTGTACACTACGTAGTTCAATACTTTGATTAGGTATTTCGGCATCAAATGCTGCAATATTTCTTCCATGTATTAATAGTTGTAAACTAGGATCTACCATATCTATCCACCAAAATGGAGGTTCAACATGATCCAATTTTTTAGCGTTTTGAGATATACTACTGAAAGAAATAGATAATAGTATAATTAGTGAAAAGAGCGTTTTGCTTGAATAAATTTTCATCTTTAAGTTGTATTAATTTTCTAATGTGATGAAATTCGTCAATGACTATTCATAAAGAGAAAAGAGATAATTAGTACGTCTGACTTATTTCATATGTATTTTCAAGCAATTACTAGGTTCTTTATATGATTATCAATTTATTTATATGGACAGTACTTTTTTAGGACAAACAACTTGAAATCCCCATTTAAAAAGAAATCATACAATGATGAGTCGTATACATATAAATGCTTACCGTATGTATAGAATTGAAAGTTATTCGTCTTAGCTTTTGTTATTTTACCATTTTTTTTCAGATTTTAGTCTTTTGATTACAATCATTTTATAAAGCGATTTTTGGTAAAAAAACTTTCTCCCAATAGAGTTCTAAGACATGTTCTGTATTGGATATCTTTAATTATATTTTTCGGGATTACTTGGGGAACCTATGATAACGATTATGTAAGGTCATTCACGATACAGACATTTAGCTTGCCAGCCAGAATGATATTGGTATACGTTTCACTATATATATTATTACCAAAATTATTTAGTTTCAAGAGATTCTTCCTATTCATATTTTTTTATCTAATTACATTATTGTTAGTTAGCGTATGTGTACAAAGACCAATTATCTATTTTTACGTACAACCTAATTACCTTCCTGGATGGCAAAGTGAAGGGTATTTCACTATTACAGAATTAGTTAATACGATTTTAGATGTAAATATTGCCGCTGTGGTTCCCATTGGAATGAGTTTTTTTAGGCTATACTACAATTCACAACAGAAAACGTTAGCTTTAGAAAAAGAAAAAATAGAAGCCGAATTAATACAGCTTCGTAATCAAGTACATCCACACTTTTTATTTAATACTCTTAATAACTTGTATGCACTAATTATTAAAAAATCTGATGATGCTGAAGTGGCAGTGCTAAAACTATCCAAATTAATGAGGTACATGCTATATGAAGCAAATACTGACAAAGTATCTATAAAAAAGGAAATATCTTATTTAAAAAACTATGTTGATCTTGAAAAACTAAGATTTGGTAATTTTGTTGATATAAGCTTTCATTCAGAATTAGATGACGATTATCTTATAGCTCCTTTTTTAATTATTCCCTTTGTTGAAAATGCTTTCAAACATGGTACATCTTCTTCAAAAAAATCTTGGATTGTTATCAATATATCTACAAAACAAAATAAATTGGTACTGCACATAGAGAATTCAAAATTCCAAAATAACCATCCAGAAAAAAATTTTACAGGAGGAATTGGATTTACTAATGTAAAAAAGCGGTTAGATTTGTTATATCCCAATAACTATTCGCTTGATATTAATGATAGTAATGAATCTTTTGAAGTCCTATTACAACTAAATTTCATCTAAATCTTTCAAATGGATACTAAAATTAAATGTCTTATTGTAGATGATGAGCCTCTAGCCAGAGAGATTATCGAAAATTACATTGATAGAATAGATCATTTGGAGTTAGTACATTCCTGTTCAAATGCATTAGAAGCTTTTAATAGTATTACGAATCATGATATCGACTTGATCTTTCTAGACATTCAGATGCCTGATCTTACGGGAATTGATTTTCTAAAAGACATCAGTCCAACGCCAAAGGTTATTTTCACCACTGCTTATAGCGATTATGCCGTTGAAGCTTTTAATTTAGAAGCTATTGATTATCTATTAAAACCTATAGAATTTTCTAGATTTTTAAAATCCATTAATAAGATTCTGAAGCTTTCTAAAGCACACGCTACGTATACTTCAGATCAGGAAGACAGCAATAATAAAGAGGAAACAGAGTATGATAATATATTTATCTATCTAAAAGTAGAAAAGAAAATGCAGAAAATCTTTTTAAAAGATATTCTATATATAGAAAGTTTAAAAAATTATATAAAAGTAAGGACATTAGAACGAGAAATTACAGCGTACAAAAGTATTAGTACTTTCCAAAGTACGCTACCAAGTACTAAATTTCTAAGAGTACATCGATCTTTTATTATTTCAATAGATCATATTGACTCTTTTTCTACTAGTGAAATAGAACTAAAAGGAATTAAAATTCCCGTTGGCAGAAACTATAAGGCATCTGTTAAAGAAACCCTAGGCTACTACTAATACATTAAGCATTTAAAAATTCGTCGGTTTCTAAAGAAAAATCTTTAATATCTAAAGAAACTTCCTTTAACCCATTTGAAAAAGAAAGTGTAAAAATTGCTACTGCTACAAGATAAAATTCTGCTATTTTTTTCATAATCATAATTTTAAATTATTCTACACTTTAAAATTACACTGGATATCAATTATTTAAAAGTTCTAAATTGACCAATATCTATTCAATATTAACCAAACTCGGTATACATCATTAAATAAAAAAGCAGCGTGGTTAGCGCTGCTTTCTATCAAGTGGTTGAGTTAATAAAACAATTAAATACTAACTTTCTTTACAAACGTTCTGTCCTTTAAAGAGAAGTATAATTGGTACTCTCCTTTAGGCATTTTAGAGAAATCATATGTTCTTTTAAATAATGCCTCATCGTTACCGATAACTTCTTCTAATAATCTGAAATCATTGTCATAAATCGTAAGATTTAATGGTGACTTTTCAGTATTATTAAACATCACTTTAATGATATTGTTTTCTGCTTTCACTAATGGTTTAAAAACCGTTACCGCAGATTGGTTTATTAAAGAAACTCCTTTTTGGTTCTTTAATAATGGTGTAACTTTTATTTCAAATGGAGATTCTGTTTCTACAAAATAGATTCCATCGGAAACATTACTAAGGTTAAAATACTTTTGATACGTTGGAGTTGCATCCAATGTCACATTGAATAAAACTTCTCCATCATAATCTTTTAAGAATAACTTTTCTCCTTTCTCTACTTTAGTCAGTGATACATTAACCATTGACGAGTTGGTGATTTCAACTGAAACTTTTCCTGCAGCATTAGCAATATTACTTGTAATGATTACTAGTGCAATCAGGCATACATTAATTACTTTTCTCATAACTTCGGTTTTTGTTGTTGTTAATAATTTACGTTGCAAATATAAAACTGTAAATATGTGTAGAAATACATCTATATTTGCATATATATGTTCTATTTTAACCTATGAAAGTGATGAAAAACCATCGTGATGTTAATTTAACATACAGTTTATAAAATTTTACATTTAATTAACAAAATAGATTTTTTATATTTACAAAATAGTTTTAGAGAGAAAATTCCCCGAAAATGAAAAAAAGTATAAAACCTTCTTTAGAAAAAATCGTTCCTGAATTTGGTAGTTCTTTTTACTATGAAAATTTCTCACAAGAAAAGATGAATAAAGAACCTATCTGGCACTATCATCCTGAAATTGAGATTGTATACGTAAATGGAGGAACTGGAAAAAGACAGATTGGTAGTCACATGTCATATTATCGTAATGGAGCATTGATGCTCATTGGGTCTAATCTACCACACTGTGGTTTTACAGATAAATTGACAAAAAATAAAAGCGAAACCATCATCCAAATGTTACCCGATTTTCTAGGAAGCTCTTTTTTTGATATTCCAGAGATGAGCGGAATACATCAACTTTTAGAACAAGCAAAAAAAGGAATTGTATTCCATGGAGATACAAAACGAAGAATAGGTGCTCGAATTGAAGCATTAGGCTTGTTAGATCCATTTGATAGGTTACTGGGTATACTTCAGGTATTCAAAGAAATGCAACAAACTAAAGACTACTCTATTCTCAATGCGGAAGGCTTCATAATAGAAACCTCTTTACAAGATAATAATCGTATTAATTTGATTTTCAATTTTGTACAGGAAGAGTTCACAAGACAAATTCCGTTAGAAGAAGTAGCGGACAAAGTGAGTATGAGCGTACCAGGGTTTTGTAGATACTTCAAAAAAAATACCGGTAAAACCTTCATTCAATTTGTAAATGAATATAGATTGGTACATGCTGCTAAGCTTCTTCACGAAAAACAAACCAGTATTACAGACATCTGTTTTGAAAGTGGATTCAGTAATTTTTCACACTTTAATAAACTTTTCAAACAGTTTACAGGCAAAACACCAAGTACTTATAGAAATGAATTAAAATATGTAGTTTCTTAAATAATATCAATCGCACCTTTTCCTTCTCTAACCAGAATAGGTTCTGAACTAGTTAAATCGATTACTGTGGATGCCATATTATCACCATAACCTCCATCGATTACAATATCTACCAGATTATCCCATTTTTCTAATATCAACTCCGGATCCGTTGTATATTCGATAACCTCATCTTCATCATAGATAGAAGTTGATACGATAGGGTTCCCTAAATTTTCTACAATAGCCTTACAAATATTATTATCTGGTACCCTGATCCCAACAGTTTTTTTCTTTTTAAAAACCGTAGGTAGATTATTACTCCCAGGAAGTATATA
The DNA here is from genome assembly GCF_019295435.1 of Aquimarina litoralis. GTDB lineage: Bacteria > Bacteroidota > Bacteroidia > Flavobacteriales > Flavobacteriaceae > Aquimarina > Aquimarina litoralis_A. Next base: position 26,271 of record NZ_WEKL01000008.1, on the reverse strand, counting down.
GGTATAAGGACCTGGAAGTGTTCTCTTTAAAAGCTTAAACGTTCTATTATCAATTTGCTTAACATAATCTGATAAATTACTAAGATCACTACAGATAAAAGAAAAATTCGCCTTAGCAAGTTTCACTCCTTTAATCTTAGCCACTTTTTCTAAAGCCCTATTATTTGTGATATCACAACCCAATCCATATACAGTATCTGTTGGATAAATTACTAATCCACCGTCTCTAAGGCAATCAACTACCTTACTTACTTCTCGTGGATTTGGGTTTTCATTATATAATTTTATAAGTTCTGCCATACCTTGAATCAGTGCGATAAAGATACTGCATTATAGTAAATTTTTCACTGCTAATCTCCTGTATTTATTATCTTTTCAACAGTAGCTAATTAAAGATTATACACTAAGGTTTTGATTTTTTTTGATTTAAAATACTATATTCATCAAGTAATCATGTTTTTTAGTGTTCAAATAAATTACTTTCGCACACAAAATAGTTAAAAAGTGACTTTTAAAGATCTAAATTTAAGCACACAACTCCTTAATGCACTTGATGATATGGGGTTTGATACTCCTACTCCTATTCAAGAACAAGCATTCTCAGTAGTTATGTCGGGTAAAGATGTGGTTGGTATTGCCCAAACTGGTACAGGTAAAACATATGCGTACATGTTACCTATTTTAAGGGCATTAAAATACTCTGTTCAGCAAAACCCAAGAGTTTTAGTTTTAGTTCCTACAAGAGAATTAGTAGTTCAAGTGGTAGATGAAATTGAAAAATTGACCACATATATAAACGCTCGCATATGTGGGGTTTATGGAGGAACAAATATCAATACACAAAAACAAATAGTATCGCAAGGTCTGGATATCATTGTTGCCACACCTGGTCGTCTCTATGATCTGGCAGTAAGTAGAGCATTACAGTTAAAGTCCATTCAAAAAGTAGTTATTGATGAAGTAGATGTTATGCTTGATTTAGGATTTAGACATCAATTAATGAATATTTTTGATGTACTCCCTCAACAACGTCAAAACATCATGTTTTCTGCAACCATGACCGATGATGTGGACATGATGATTACAGATTTTTTTAGAAATCCTACAAAAATATCCATTGCAAAAAGTGGTACCCCTTTGGAGAACATAAAACAATATGGCTATAAAGTACCTAATTTTTATACAAAAGTTAATCTTTTAGAGCATCTTCTTTCGGATACTGAAGTTTTTCATAAGACCATCATTTTTGTAGGTTATAAAAAAATAGCCGATCGATTGTTTGAAGGGTTGGAAAGAAAATTTCATGATGAAGTTTGTGTTATTCACTCTAATAAAACCCAAAATTATCGATTAAGGAGTATTGAACAGTTTAGAGAAGGAGAAAACAGAATTCTTATCGCCACTGATGTTATGGCGAGAGGTTTAGATATTGAAAATGTAAGCCAAGTTATAAATTTAGACACTCCTGAATATCCGGAGAACTATATGCATAGAATTGGAAGAACCGGACGTGCCGAAAAAGCAGGGGTTTCTTTTGTACTTACTACAGAAAAAGAGGAAGAATATTTGGAATCCATTGAAACACTAATGGATATGAAGATTGAACAATTAGATCTTCCTAATAGTATTGAAATTTCTGATCAATTAACTCCTGAGGAGCAACCTAAAGTAAAAGAAATATATAATCCTCATAAAAGACCTAATGATGAAGTTGGTGCAGCCTTTCATGAAAAGAAAGAGAAAAATAAAAAAGTAAATTTAGGAGGTAAGTATAAGCGGGAAATCAAAAAGAAATATAAGAAACCAAAGACTAAAGGAGATAAAACTTTTAATCTAAAACATAAGAAAAAGAAGAAGAAATAATTTATTCGGGAATACTATGACGTCTATTCAAAAAGATGAAAACAATGGTCAAAAAGAAACTATAACTAAAAGTTGGTTACAACGATTAAAAGACGAAAGTTGGGAAGCTGAATTATTAGTATCTGCAATCGCAATATTCGGTACATTTCAATTATTTGGTGTCATAAATTGGGGAACTAACAAGTTTATTGATTTCTTGCCTCCAGAACAATATTTAATAGGATATTTTATTGTTTTTATGGGGTTACTAGCCGTAAGTTTTCTAGTATCCATGTTTGTCATACACTTTTTACTAAGAGCTTATTGGATAGGATTGGTAGGACTTAATTCTGTATTTCCGGATTATAGCTTAGATGATAGTGCTTACTCAAAAATTTATACAGAACGAATTCTTTCTATTTTACCAAAATTAAAAGATACTATACACAAAGTAGATGATATCTGTAGTGTTATTTTTTCGGCTGCTTTTACTTTGCTTCTTACCTATTCATACTTGGCTATTACATCGACTATTTATCTGATTATCTATAATTTCTTAATAAACTATATTCCAAAACCAATAGCATTAATACCGATTATAGGTTTAGGAATTTTATTGTTTTTTCAATCGATTTTGTCAATAATATCAAACATTAAACAATTTAAGCAACACGAAAAACTTCAAATATTAAGTTTTAAAATAGTTAAGATTACCACGCTAATTACATTTGGGCCTCTTTATAAAAACCTACTTCAGATCACTATGACATTTGGTTCAAATTTTAAAAAAAATAAAGGCCTTATACGATTTCTAGCACTTTTGTTATTGTCTGGAGTATTCGTAGCATCCTATCAAATAAACAATACGAACATACTCTATTTAGCTAATCAAGAGCAATACTTTGATAATACAAAAACATATGCAGGTTACTACAAAAATGAAAATCAAGAAATAGACTTTTTGTTAACTCCTGAAATTGAAGCAGATGTAGTAAATAAAAAAATTGTGAAATTATTTATTCCAATATTTGAACATGAAAGAAAACTAAGAAAAAATATCTGTGCTTTCATTTATGAAAAGAATGATGCTCCAACTAACGAAAGAAATCTGATTTGTTATCACCAGTATAATGAGGTGTATATAAATGACAAGAAATATGAAGCAAAATTTAAAAAGTATTATCATCCAAAAACCAATCAATTTGGTATTCTGACCTACCTCAACCTATCTCAATTAAGTGAAGGATCAAATTATTTAAGAGTAAAAAAGGTATATTCTAATGAAGATAATAACATTGAATGGAATATTCCGTTTCAGTATATAACTAACAACTAACGCCTTAAAATTACTTCTAAGTGGCTTCAGTTTTTGGACATGCATTAACCGCTTATGCATTAGGAACAAGTTTTAATAAGCAATTAAGAACCAAAAAACTTTGGATCTTAGGAATTGTTTGTTCTATTATTCCTGATGCCGATGTAGCTGGTTTTAAGTTTGGCATTGCTTATGAAGATTTTTGGGGACATCGAGGATTTACACACTCTTTTGTTTTTGCATTGATACTAGGTATTCTGATTACTGTTATCTTCTATTACAAAACACTAAACACAAAAACAGCTGTATTCCTTATTCTCTATTTTAGTTTATGTACTGCCTCTCACGGAATATTAGATGCAATGACTTCTGGAGGTTTAGGAATAGCATTCTTTTCTCCATTTGATGACACCCGTTATTTCTTTCCTTCAAGGCCTATACAGGTTTCACCGATCGGCGCAAGTAAGTTTTTTAGTATTTGGGGAATTAAAGTATTGTTAAGCGAACTCATATGGATAGGTATTCCATCAGGTATTTATATATTAGCTATGCATTTGTTCAAAAGACCAAAATCGTCATAGTTCTTAATGCCAAGCAAAATCTAGACGTCTATATAATAAGTTTTATTTTCCATTACTAATCCAAGAGAAACAAAAGGATATTTGAATTTTAAGGAACATAAAACTCTTACAAATAAGAAAGTCTATTTCTATAGTTCAGAGATAAAATAAGCCATAAAAACTACATTGATTTCTAACCAATATGATTCTATGGCGATTCCATCTGACAAATAAAAACAACAAAATACATAAATGAAATCCACCACAAACAAAACATCAAAAAAGAAACCAAAAGTTACCATATTTAAAGCTTTCAAAACCATTATTTGGCCAAGAAGAGGTTTAGTTTTTATTGGTTTAATATTAATTCTTTTAAATCGTGTAGCAGGTTTAATATTACCTTGGAAAAGTAAATCTCTATTAGACGAGGTAGTCCCTAGTAAAGATATGTCCTTGTTATACGAATTATTGATTATCGTCGGTTCTGCTATATTAGTACAAGCGACTACTTCATTTCTTTTGACCAGAGTTCTAAGTGTACAAGCACAGTTTTTAATTTCCGAATTACGAGCACAGGTACAGAAAAAAGTTCTTACGTTACCGATAAGTTTCTTTGACAACACAAAATCAGGAGCCTTGGTTTCTAGAATTATGAGTGATGTAGAAGGCGTTAGAAATCTTATTGGTACTGGACTTGTACAGCTGGTTGGAGGTATATTTACTGCCATTGTATCTATAATATTACTAATTAATGAAAGTCTATGGATGACACTCTTTGTTTTAGTCCCAATTACCTTGTTTGGTATTGTTGCTTTAAAAGCTTTTAAGTACATCCGTCCTATTTTTAGAAAAAGAGGAGAAATAAATGCGGAAGTAAAAGGAAGGTTAACAGAAACACTTGCTGGTGTAAGAGTCATTAAAGGGTTTGGTGCAGAAGAACAAGAACATAAAATTTTCGAAAATGGTGTTGATCGTTTATTTCAAAATGTAAAAAAGAGTTTAACCGCAACAGCTTTAATGACCAGTTCTTCTACGTTTTTATTGGCTGGTATTGCTTCCACTGGAATCATGGGAATTGGTGGGTATTATATGATGGAAGGTAGTATGACTGCAGGGCAATTTCTTTCCTTCACTATGTATTTAGCTTTTATGATAGCTCCAATAGTACAGATGAGTAATATTGGTTCTCAATTAACTGAGGCGCTAGCAGGTTTAGATAGAACCGAAGAGTTGATGAATATGGATCCAGAAGAGGATCCTAAAAAACGTACCATACAACTTAATACTATTCATGGAAATATCATCTTCGATAATGTATCATTTTCTTATGAAAAAGGTAAAGAAGTGTTACATAACATAAGTTTTAAAGCTCCTTCAGGATCAGTAACTGCATTAGTAGGAAGTTCAGGCTCTGGAAAATCTACAATTGCCGGTTTGTCCGCTACTTTTTTAAATCCAGAATCTGGTATAATCACTATAGATGGTAATGACATTTCTAAAGTGAATTTAAATAGTTATAGAAGTAATTTAGGAGTTGTATTGCAAGATGAATTTTTATTTGAAGGCAGTATCAGAGACAATATACTCTTCCCTAGACCTAATGCTACTGAAGAACAATTACAACAAGCTGTAAAAGCAGCATATGTAAATGAATTTACCGATCGCTTTGATGATGGCTTAAATACCTTGATTGGAGAACGTGGGGTAAAACTATCTGGAGGACAGAGGCAGCGAATCGCTATCGCTCGTGCGATTCTTGCGGATCCAAAAATTATCATTTTGGACGAAGCTACTTCTAATTTGGATACAGAAAGTGAAGCTTTAATTCAAAAAAGCTTAAATGAATTAATGAAAGGTCGAACCACTTTTGTAATAGCACATCGACTAAGTACGATCAAAAAAGCCGATCAAATTCTAGTTATTGAAGCTGGAAATATAGCCGAAAGAGGAACGCACGAAGAACTCATCGCTGCAGAAGGAAGATATTTTGACCTATATACCTATCAGGCAAGAATCTAAAAGTGTATTAAAACTTTCATAATTCTGTTGAAAATCGGCTAAACATTCGACCAAATCAAAAAAGTCGAATGAAAAAAATTCTGGTATTAATTGTTTTACTTTTTAGTATTCACGAAATAAGTGCTCAAAAAGTAGGGCAAAAAGAAGCTTATGAATATTTCTTAGACTTTTTTACTTCTCCGGATCCACGTACACATAATATTTCACACGCTTATATTAAGAATAATTGGGAGGAAAGTTTTGAAATACTTGCTATTGAAACCTTATACTTTCTAAAAAATGTAAAAAACGCTACTAAGATTTTAGAACTACTTGAGAAAAAGACTAAAAAGAATTACCGCTATGATTTTCATTCCTGGTTTGAATACATCTGGAATAAAGAACCTGCTTACAATGCATCCTATTACAAATTCAAAGCAATACTGCATCACTCTATAGATCAAAGGTTCTATAGATATTTCCTGAATAGAGACCATCAATCTACCATTCGATTAGATGAAGTACGTTGGGGTGGCGTGGTACAAGATGGTATTCCACCGCTTAGAGATCCAAAAATGATTAGCGCACAACAAGCTACTTATTTAAAAGATGATCATATTATTTTTGGTATAACCGTTAATGGTGATATTAGAGCCTATCCAAAACGTATTTTAGCTTGGCATGAAATGTTTACAGATACTGTCGGAGGAATTCCAGTTGCTGGAGTATATTGTACTTTGTGTGGTACTGTTATACTATACAAAACAAATGAAGATGGTGTGCAATATCAATTTGGTACCAGTGGTTTTTTATATCGCTCTAACAAACTAATGTATGACAAAGAAACACAATCACTTTGGAATACGTTATGGGGAAAGCCTGTTATTGGTCCTTTAGTAGGAAAAAATATCGAATTGGAATATCTAAGTGTAGTAACCACAACATGGGGTGAATGGAAAAAGAAACATCCAGAAACTTTGGTTTTATCTCTGAGAACTGGACATCAAAGAGATTATAATGAAGGAGTAGCGTATAAAGAATATTTTGCAACTGATGACTTAATGTTTAATATTCCTAAAAAAGATAAAAGACTTAAAAACAAACAACAAATACTCGCTATAAGACTTCCTGATCAAACCGATGAAAACTTTGCGATCTCATCTAAGTTCTTAAAAAGAAAAAAAATATTTAAACATAAAATCAACAATCTAAACTTTACTGTATTTACCGATAAAACAGGAGCACATAGAGTTTATTTCTCTGAAGCTATTCAATTTATTGAGTACGATAAAAATGCTACTGCAATTGATGATAAAGGGAATACTTGGATATTGAAAGAAAATGCTTTAATAAACACTACTACTCAACAAGAATTAAAACGTTTTCCTGCATATAACGCTTTCTGGTTTGGATACCAAGCCGCTTTTCCCGAAGTTAAATTAATTAAATAGATCTATTACTTAATATCTTCACTAAGCAATATCAAATCAGTATCCATAAACTCTTTGAAATTATCTTCAGAAGGATGTCCTACAAAAGGCGCATGAAAAAAAGATGGAGTATCATTTCTCCAGATCATAGTATAGGTGATACTACTACTGCGAATAGCTTTGTACAAACTATTTGTCCACCAATCAGTCTGAGTTACATTTTTTATTCCAGTCTCGGTAAGTGCAAAAAGCATGTTTTTTTCGGTAGCAATATCTTCTACAATTTGTAAGTTTCTTAAAGCACTTTGTAAAAAATTCCCGTTTTTAAAATCATATACGTCTACACCTAGCATATCTACATACGCATCACCTGGATAATTACGCATATATTCTTCTGAGGTAGAAACCCAATTTGGTGCATAAATGTAGATCAAGTTATGCACATCCAAATCTTCAGATAAAATCCTTACCGTATCCTTATATAATTGGGTAAACTCTTCTGTAGTTCTAAAACCCTCTCCCCAATAAAAAAAGTTGCCATTCATTTCGTGCCAAGGTCTAAATAATACTGGAATTGGATTTCCATCAGCATCTTTTATATTTTTAAATACTCTAGCTGCTTTTGCCAAGTTATCTAAAAACTTACTTCGGTACATTCCTCCTTCTAACATATCCGGAACAACTGTTGTTAAAGTACCCGCTGAGTTATTAGGGTTTACCATATGCCAACTCATTGTTATTATGCTACCATTATCGTGAGCTTCTACAACAGCATTGGTAAATTTTTCTATAAAATCATCAATAATAAGGTCATTTTGAAGGCTTATCAATTCCAGATCAAAACCCACGACTGCTGGATGATCTTGAGCAACTTCAAAAAAGTCCTCATCCAATTTGTCAGGCATAGGAAAGTTATTACCGGTTCCAAAAGGGGCTTGTTGGCCAAAAGCGATTCCTTTTTGGGTTAATGCTATAAGTCTATTATATAATTCTTTAGCTTCCTCGCATAAATTCTGATCAGCAAAGGAACCATCATTGGTGATTAAGGGAGGTATTCTTTCTGCATTGGGATCAAATAAACTTTCTTCTTCTGTAGAGCAACTTATAAAAAAGAAGAAAATCATTATGGAAAAGAATCTACTCATACAATTTTTAGTCGTATAGTTTCTAAAACCTTACAGGTCAAACTATTAAAGTTCACACCTATCATTAAAAAAGTAAAACCTTGATCACTAAATTGAAGATCAAGGTTTTTAGACTTCCAAGTACGATACTTACTTTCTTGTTAAGGTATGTTTTTGATTTCCTCGCTCAAATAACATTTTATTTTCTTTTGAAATTCACTTTGTTTCCATTTAACTCCAACACCATTTTATCCTTAGCTGGATAAAAAAACAAAGCTGCTCCTGCCCTATCAGAAATAAATTTATTATTACTATACCCTTTTAACGGAAATGTAGGACCATCTTTTGCATCTGCTATGAGTACAGTATCATCTTTACTGATTGTTATTTGAAAAGGAAATGATTCGCTTATATAAACACCTAAATATTGATCTAATTCTTCAGTCGTAAATTTTAATGCTTTCTCAAACTTAGGAAGCTGATAATTGTTGTTATAATAACTATCCAACACATTATTAATGAAGTTATTTGGAGACATTACTACTCCATTTCCTATGTAGGAAACCCCAATTTTTTCTTCTGGTAAATATAATGTAAGGGACTGAAAGCCATCAATACCTCCATTATGACCATAAGCCTGTTTATTAAAAAAAGTTTCTCCACTGAGTCCAATCCCCATCCCTTTTGAAATATCCATCATTTTATCTAACGAAATTTTTGTAACCAATCTACCAGAAAAAAGATTCTCATAGAATACATTTAATTCTGTAGGAGTAGAAACAATAGCTCCTGCACCGATAGGAACACTCATATGTGTTTCATTTTTTACCATAACCCAATTATCTTCTTTTAACAAATAAGATAAGGCTTCATTATTTTTAGAGTTTATTTTTTTTCCATAAGCAGTCCTTTTCAGACCTAGTGGTTTGATAATTCTAGCATGTAAAATTTCTGCATATGTTTTGCCTTCTATTTCTTCAGCTATATAAGAAAGTAATAAATAATTAGTGTTAGAATATCTTGTCTTAGCACCTGGTTCGAAACTCACATTTTTCTTTACTAATCTGCCTAACATCTGTTCTCTCGTATTCGGTAAAATCATCCAATTTAAAAAGTCTTTATCTTCAGTCAAATTAAACAAACCACTTCTATGTCTTAATAAGTGCTCTATGGTGATCCTACTTGCATTGGATACTTCTGGAAAATAGGCAGATAAGTGTGTATCTAAACTTAATTTCTTTTCATCTACCAACTGCATAATTAACGTAGCTGTAAAGGTTTTCGTAATAGAACCAATACGATACTTCGTATTTTTATTGGGTTTTATGTCTTTTTCTATATCAGCATACCCAATAGAATTAGCATACACTTCTTTTCCATTCTGAAATATTGATATACTTCCCATTCCTTTATTATTCTGATCGATGACAGTAAACAAACTGTCTAACTTTACTTTATCAAAACTTTGTGCGGCGATACCTATACTTATCAAAAGAAAAGGTATTATGATTTTGTTTTTCATAATGTTTTATTTTTTGCTATGAATAGCGATTATGTTATTGTTTATCTAAAAATTGTTCTGAAGAGGCTAAATCATTATTCTGTTTATAATAACCATCGGGAGTAATAATGATATGATATGGAAGACCCGAAAAGTTAAACGCTTGCATTGTTCTTATTTCATTTCCATCTGTATGTAGTTGAATGCCTTTAACATCATATTTATTCAAAAAATTATGCCATTTTTTTTGATTACTATCAATAGAAATATCGATAAAAACTATATGCTCTTTATCAGAAAATTTGGTTTTCATTTTGTCTAGCAAGGGCTTTTCTTGTAAACAAGGTGCACACCATGTTGCCCAAAAACTCACATATACAATTTTACCTTGGAATTCTGTTAAACTCATTCTTAGTCCATTCTCATTAACAAATGCTAAAGACGGCACGAGTTTTTTCTCTCCAGCCTGATTCCCCCAAAGGATCATAGCATTTTCCAGATGTCCATCAGGTGTTTCCTTAAATCCTTTTTGTTGAAGCACTAGAGGTTGAGAAAACATATATCCAATGAATATTATTAACATAACTCCTCCTATCCCTAACTTGTATTTTTTTTGTATTTCCATACGAGTAAGAGAAAGAGATGCCAATGCATATAAAAGAAGAACTATTATAAAAGGAAAATAAAAATATCGAAATGGTTTAAAAACCAATAAGCCAATCAACAAAAGTGCTGTTAACTTAAAAGGCACTTTTTTATTAATTTTTCCTGCTACATAAAAACTGAGAATACAGGTAAAAATAGGAATCCATCTTAAAATTGAAAACTTATAAATAAGCTGTACTTCTCGTAACAGTAGAAAAGAGCACACGTTTATTACAATCAGAGTCACTAACCCTAAAAGAATTCTAATTAAAGAATATTTCATAATCCTTACTCAGATTYTTTACGTATCCAGGTAAAAATTACCGAAGCAATTCTTRAGATTATAAAGACAATAAAACCAAAAATTGGAGGAAGGGCTGATACCTTAAGACCACCTGCAAAAACAGGAGTAGATATGTTTCCAATTTCTTCTACTTGGTCGAACATTCCAACAATGCCTATAAGTTGTCCAAGCATTCCCCATACTAAGGTTAATAATCCTATAGAATTTAGTAACTGAATATTTCTTTGAAGTCCTTTATGTTCATTTCTAATTGATAGTAATCCTTTAACGATAAGAAACAATACCAACAATAGCATCAATAGAATAGGAAACATAAAAAACATCCCTCCTTCTTGCAATCTCCCAAAGAATGATGAGAAAAAAGATCTATTTTCTGTTTGTAAAAGAAATAGTAATATCATAGTAAGTAATTTTGAATTAAACATATTCAAAACTAGTTTCTTAGGTTCTAGAAAGATTTTTTTTGCGCTTATCTACCGAATTCCATTCGTTTTTAACTCAATTCCTATAGTTTTCAGAAAACAAGGCTTAAATTTTGTCATAAAGCTAGATAAACTGGTTATTCGTCCAAAAATACGGTTTGAAAAATAAAAATTACAGATATTGTACTCAAATATGATTTCCAAAGATATTCTTCTTAAAAAATTAGCTACACTGCTATTGCACTCTATTTTTTGGGTAACAGTACTCTTTGCATACACCTATTTTTTCGGTTACAATACAGAAGATATTAATTATGTATTTTCATTTTCGTTATTTCTTATGCCCGTTACTATTGGTACAACATATACAGTAACTGATATTTTAATACCAAAATATTTGATCAAAGAACGATACGGTTTATTCCTATTATACTGTATCTATACAATCATTGTATCCGCATTTTTTATCGTGATTTCATTCTTTTATGGCCTTATATTTTTATCGTCTCTTAAATACGAAGGAATGGCACCAATGACAAGAAGTCCATTCTTTCTTTTTGTTGCTGTATATTTTGTGGTTTTTATAGCCAGTGCTTTGAATCTTGCCCAGCATAATTATAAATCTACCACTGCAAATCAAGCTCTGCAAAACAAAATTTTAGAAGCTCAATTAAAACTAAAAGAACAGGAATTGAATTACCTAAAAATGCAGATTCATCCGCATTTTTTATTTAACACTTTAAATACCTTATATGGTTTTGCTTTAAAAAAGTCCGAAGATGCTCCCGAGATGATTCTAAAATTATCAAATCTATTGGATTATCTATTATATCAATCTGATAAACCTCTAGTTCAATTACAGGAAGAAATAAACCATATTCAGGATTATGTAGCCTTAGAAAAAATGCGTTTTAGAGATGTGTTAGATATTTCATTAGATTTTCAAAATATAGATGACAATATTCAAGTAGCTCCAATGTTATTCATTCCATTTGTGGAAAATAGTTTTAAACATGGTCAAATTATTGATCAAAAGTTATCTATTCAAATGAGTCTAGTGTGTATGGATAATGAAATTAACTTTTCTATAAAAAATACTATACTACCAAATAATGAGAAAGATCATACTGGAATAGGATTAAGTAATATCAGAAAGCGGTTAGCATTGGTATACAAGGAAAATCACACCTTAGAAATTACAACAAATGAGCACTGGTTCATAGTAAAACTACATTTAAAAAACATAAAGACAACTACTTATGAATCCTAAAATATCATGCATCATTGTAGATGATGAACCTACTGCCAGGGATATTATTGCAAGTCATCTAGAAAAAATTGATCATATAGATGTAATTGCTGTTTGCGGAAATGCTTTAGAAGCTTTTAATTGTATCAATGCTCAAAAAGTAGATTTAATTTTTTTAGATATTAATATGCCGGAGATATCAGGAATTTCATTTGCTAAATCAATCAATAGGGAAATTAAAATTATTTTTACCACTGCATATCGAGAATATGCTGTAGATGGTTTTGATTTACATGCTGTAGATTACTTGTTAAAACCTATTTCTTTTGAAAGGCTCCTAAACGCCATTGATAACTATGTGGAAACACATCATAAAGTTTCAAATACCGTGATACCAGAAATAGAACAAAATGATTTTATGTTCGTAAGATCCGATAGAAGAATGAAGAAAATAGATTTTTCAGAAATCATTTATGTAGAAAGTTACAATGATTATTTAAAAATTCATTGTGATAATGCAACTATAGTAACCAGAGAGACTATCAGTAATATTGAAGCACGATTACCGGTACAACAATTCATGAGAACCCATAGATCTTTCATCATTGCAATTAAAAAAATAGATTCTTTCTCTAATGAAGAATTAGTACTAAATAACAAATCAATCCCAATTAGCAGAAATTACAAGACTCAAGTATTGAATAGGTTAGAAAAAATGTAACTTCAGAAAAAAGAAATTTACCAGTTTTATATTGTGATTGTTGTATTGCAACAAGAAATTGAGAGTATAGTCTTTAGGGGAAATTTCAAAACCTATTCACATGAAAAAATTAATTTTACTCTTATTTACATTTTCCATCTTTTGTTCATCTTGCAGTAATGATGATGATGGTATTCCACAACAGCAATATAAAATGCAAGAAGCGAATGACTCAGGAATAAGCGGTTCGGCCTTTTTTGCAAAATCTTCTTCTCCTATTGATGGAGTTTTTCTTGTTGATATACAACTAATGGAGGCTGATATTGATGCTGTTTACACAGCTTTTTTATATGAGAATTCGTTATCTGAGGGAGGCGATGTTATATTTAGATTTAGAGACTTCTATAACCTTCCGGATACTGATAGAATGTCAAGTGCTAATTATTTTGATTCGTCCACTCAACTTACTTTTAATAATGAAGTGCTAACGTATCAAGATTTAATAGCTTTTGATGGACATATCAAAATTTATAATAGTAATGATCTATCTACTCCTATTGCCGAAGGTAATATTGGCAGTAATACTCAATAAAATATACAACTATAAAAAAAGCGAGCTAAGTGCTCGCTTTTTTTATAGTTTTAAATCCTTACCTTATACATGTAAAGCTCTATTATCTGTAGCTGCTAATGCTGCTTCTTTTATAGCTTCTGTAAATGTCGGATGTGCATGTGACATTCTAGAAATATCTTCGGCAGAAGCTCTAAACTCCATTGCAGTTACTGCTTCTGCAATGAGATCAGCACAACGTGCACCCACCATATGAACTCCAAGCACTTCATCTGTTTTTTCGTCTGCTAAAATCTTAATAAATCCATCTAGATCTGCACTAGCACGCGCTCTTCCTAAAGCTCTAAAAGGGAATTGTCCAGATTTGTAAGCAATTCCTGCTTCTTTTAGTTCCTCTTCTGTTTTACCAACAGCAGCAACCTCAGGCCAAGTATATACTACTCCAGGAATAAGGTTATAATCAATATGAGGTTTCTGACCTGCTAAAGTCTCGGCTACAAAAACTCCTTCTTCCTCAGCTTTATGAGCTAGCATAGCTCCTTTTATTACATCACCGATTGCATAGATGTTGCTTGCAGAAGTCTGTAAATGATCATTTACTTCGACTTGTCCTCTATCATTCAGCTTAACACCTGCTCCTTCAGCATTTAGACCATCTGTAAAAGGTCTTCTTCCGACAGACACTAAACAATAATCTCCTTTAAATTCTACTGGATTTCCTTTTTTATCATCTGCAGTAACGGTTACCTGCTTCGCAGTAGCTTTCACACCAGTTACCTTATGTGAAGTATAAAACTTTACTCCTTGTTTTTTAAGTACTTTCTGTAATTCTCTTGATAAAGCCTTATCCATACCTGGAATGATTCTATCCATATATTCCACAACAGATACCTCAGCTCCTAAACGACGATATACCTGTCCTAGCTCTAAACCAATAACTCCACCTCCGATAATTACCAGATGCTTTGGAACTTCTTTAAGTTTTAAAGCTTCAGTAGATGTAATGACACGTTTTTTATCGATTTTAATAAATGGTAAGGTAGATGGCTTAGATCCAGTAGCAATAATAGTATGCTTTGCTTCTATAGTTTCTACAGAATCATCATTCTTTGTTACATTGATATGAGTAGCATCTTTAAACGATCCGATACCTTCATAAACATCAATCTTATTTTTTTTCATTAAGAAATCAACTCCTCCAGTCGTCTGATCAACGACTGCTTGTTTACGAGCAATCATCTTTTCTAAGTTGATTTTTACCTCTCCAGGAATTTCAATTCCGTGATCCGAAAAATGCTTTATCGCATGCTCATAATGATGCGAAGAATCCAGTAACGCTTTACTAGGGATACATCCTACATTAAGACAAGTTCCACCAAGTGTTGAATATTTTTCGATTATTGCAGTTTTCATACCTAGTTGGGCGCAACGGATAGCTGCAACATATCCACCAGGTCCGGAGCCGATTACGGCTACATCATATGTACTCATAAGAGATTTTTATGTGGTCTTACTTATATTTTAGAATAACAAATGTACAAATGTTTTACTTCTTACAGAAGTGAAGATCTTATCAAATTTTTATTACCAAAGCAATATTAGTAGTGATTAAAAAGTTATACATTTAATGCGACAATTAGCTTTTCTAAAAATTATAGATTTTTTAAAAGTTTTTTGTGCTTGTTTTAATAAAAATAGCTAGTTAATATAATGCGATATTTATCCTCTCTTCTTCTTCTTGTTCTTATAGTATTATGGAGCTCTTGCCGTAAAGATTTTGAATCTGGTCCAAGTACAGGAAATCTTCAGTTTTCCACGGATACCTTGTTTTTAGATACAGTTTTTACAAATATTGGCTCTAGTACCTATAGTTTTAAGGTATACAATAGAACAAATGATGATTTTACGATACCGAGCATCGCATTGGAAAGAGGAGAAAGTTCTAGTTATAGACTTAATGTAGATGGAATTCCTGGAAAGTCATTTGAAAATATCCAAGTACTTGCCAAAGACAGTATTTTTGTTTTCGTAGAAACTACTACAGATATTACAGATCAAACCGGAGATTTAGAATTCTTGTATACGGATCGTATTTTATTTGATCCTAATGGAAGTCAGCAAGATGTAGATTTAGTTACCTTAGTTAAAGATGCAGTGTTTTTATTTCCTTCTAGAGATGCAAACGGAGTTGTAGAAACGCTTCTATTGGGAGAAGATGATAATATGGAAGAAATACGAGTCGAAGGTTTTTTTCTTGAAGATGATGAGCTTAATTTTACAAACGAAAAGCCCTATGTGATCTATGGTTTTGCGGCGATACCTCCTGACAGAACTTTAACCATAGATGCAGGAGCAAGAATTCATTTCCATGATCAATCTGGTATTATTGCAGCAAACAACGCCACACTAATAGTAAATGGTGAAGTAAGTTCTGATCCTGAATTACTAGAAAATGAAGTGATCTTTGAAAGTGACCGTTTAGAGCCTGGTTTTAGCGACACTCCTGGTCAATGGGCTTTTATTTGGTTAACCGCTGGTAGTACAGGGCATGTAATTAATCATGCTACTATAAAAAATGGAGCTGCTGGAATTATTATGGATTCTAATGATGGAGGTACCGATCCTACTTTGACAATTACAAATTCTCAAATTTATAATCATTCGGCATATGGTATTCTTGGTAGAACTGCAAACATAAGAGGTGAAAACTTGGTTATTAATAATACTGGAATACACTCATTATATGCATCTTTTGGTGGTACTTACAATTTTAATCATTGTACGTTTGCTAATTTCTGGAATCAAAGTTTTAGAGACACTCCAACTGTTGCTCTCGATAATATATTTGTAGTAAGGGACGAAAATGGAAATATAACAGAAATTCTTGCTGAAGACCTGTTAGAAGCGAATTTTACCAATTGTATTATTTACGGAACTCAAGATCTAGAACTAGGAATCACCAGAGCCGAAGGAACTACTTTTAATTACAACTTTGCGAATTCTCTTATTCGTTTTAATGATTTTAATGATCAGTTTGCTGATAATGAATTGTATGATTTTACTAACAACAGTATATTTTCAAATATAATTTTAAATCAGGACCCTGATTTTAAAAATCCTTCGGAAAATGAATTGAACATTGGAGATAACTCTGCAGCAAATGGACAGGCATCTACTCCAACAATGGGTACCGATATTTTAGGAACTCCAAGAGATATGACTGCTCCAGATATCGGTGCTTACGAGAGTATTATTTTTGAAATGGATGATAATTAATAGATTTCGCTATCAGACAAATGATCATTTCTAAAAACAAAGAATTATATGTTTTAGGATTTAGTTCTATTCTAATTACACTCTTTCTATTCTTTATAGATGAAGGCAGCTATAGTTTTCAATGGACTGAAGAGCCTCTTGTTTTGATTGTTTTTGCAATTTATGCCATCTCAATATTTCTAAGTCAATTATTAATTTCCAAAGTATTTCTTAAAAACAGTCGTTCTTCAAAAAAGATAGTATTAAGTATCTTAATCGGTTCAGTTATGGGAATAGGATGTACAGTTAGTATTTTATTAAGTGGGATCCTTCAATAAATAATCCAATCAAAAAACAACTTTAGTATTGGGCAACTGCTCTTGAATTCGTTGTTGTTCTTTTTTAGAAAAGTTATTGTTACTGAGGTCTAAAATTTTCAATTGAGAAAAGCCTGTTAGTTTTTTTGGTAGCGTTCGGAGTCCGTTTTTCCTTAACAATACTACTTTAAGATTTGGTAAAAAGTTTAATTTAGATACTAAATCAATCATTTGAAGATTAGGATTAGTATCCAAAACCAAACCATCTAATTGTTGTAATACGGTAATATTTTCAGGTATGATGGTAAGCTCATTTTCAGATAAAACCAAAATCTTAAGTGATTCTATTTTAGCTACTATCGAAAAAAACTGATCTAAATCAAGCCCTGGATTATTGCTAAGATGTAGTTCTTGTAATGCCTTAAAATTAGAGAATTCGTTTGGTAACTGTTTAAGATTATTTCCACTTAGATATAAAAAATCCAGTTTCTCTATTTGTGTTAACACTTTGCTAGCCTGGAACATATTGAGATTCGGATTTTTGGCTAAATCAATTTCTCTAAGATTCGAGAGTTTACTTAGAAAATTTGGAATCTCTTTGAATTCATTGTTACGTAAATTTAGTACTCTTAATTGTTCAAGATTAGTAAAATCCTTAGGTATAAAAGCTAGCTCATTACTTTCCAAATTAAGTAACTTCAACTTTTGAAATTGTGAAATTTCAAAAGGAATTTGCTTTAATTCACAACCAGTGACATACAATGACGTCAATTCTGATAATTTATCGATGGAATCTGAAAAAACACTTATTTCATTACAATCCAGTGATAGCTCTGTGATGGTTTGGTTTGTATCTATAACTTCTTTAAGAGGTAATGCTTTATTTTGAGCGTAAGCAAAAAATTGAACACATAAAAAGCCAACTAAGAAATATTTTTTCTTCATTAAGTTATTATTTACAGTAAGAACTAAGCATTTGTATTTTTATATCCTTTGGCAAGAAAAATATAAGATATAATTCCAATGATCATCCATATACCAAGTATACCTAGATTTGCTTGTAATTTATGCGTGCCAAAATCCATTTCGAATAGCAATGACATAACTCCATTAATACCTCCATGCGCAAAAACTGCTGGCCAAACGCTTTTTGATTTAATAGTCAACAGCGCTAAAAAACTTGATATAAAAATCGTATTCAATGGAAACAATATAAAAGCACCTAAAATTGGATATTCTGGATAATTAAATCCACTTAGGATCAATGGGAAATGCCAAAACCCCCAAATCAATCCCAGAAAGATTATAGATTTCAGCAAACTATTTTGCTCTAACAATTTCTTTTGCAAAAAACCTCGCCAACCCACTTCTTCTCCAAACGCTAACACACTATTTATTAAATTAATGACAATCATGGAAATAAAAAAATTAGACCAAAAAAAAGAAATACTTTGATCTTCATTTCCTAAAAGCAAAGGCAGATCGATATCAACGACTTTATTATTTGAAATTAGGTATTCATTATTAATACCCCAACCAATTTTTTCAAATAATAATCTACCGAGTAAAGTAATAATTATAGGAACTAAGAAGCTTAATAATAGATACCAAAATGTTCGCGGTTTCCAATCAATATATTTTAAACTGATCTTATTTTTTACTAGATAAATGATCGCTCCTATACAAGGAAAGAACATGCTTACAGCGATAAAAAGTTGAAAATACTCATATTCTTGTCCACCGTTAATAATTGCAAGTATTTGTACTAAATAGGTTGCTAACATAACAAGGATAATATATCCCCAAACACTTTTTTCTAATTTTATCATGGTTGTAAGTTTCTATTTTTTAATCAACTATCATTCCGTTTTAAAAGCAAACCAAAATACAAAACTCGTCCGTACTTATTGGAACTTCTACCCTATTCGATGTTGATTTTTAATTTATAAGCGAATAATACCTCTTTCGTTTTGCTGTATTTTAATTATGTGTACCTTTCAATTCTATATAATCACACACTTATGAAACCTTATTTATTTCAATCAGAACGACTTGGTTTTCGGAATTGGTCTATTGAAGACGCGGATATTTTTTTTAAGGAAGTTAACAATGATGATGTTGTTATGGAGTTTTTTCCATTTAAACCCTCATTAGAGCAAACTAAAGACTTTATTACACGCATGCAACAAATGTATGAAAGAACGGGATTTTGTTATTTTGCTGTAGACTTATTGGAAAACAATGATTTCATTGGCTTTATAGGACTTAGTGAACAATCCTATCTTGAGGAATTAAACACTTTTGTAGACATTGGATGGAGATTAAAAAAGTCGGTTTGGCGAAAAGGATATGCCACAGAAGGTGCCGAAGCATGTTTAAAATATGCTTTTGAGAATTTAGGATTGAAAAACATATATTCTGTAGCTTCCGAAATCAATACAAATTCTATTGCAGTAATGAAAAAAATTGGGATGCAACAAATCAAAACCTTTGAACATCCTAAGTTATTGGATCATCCAGAAATAGTATCTTGTGTATTGTATAGAAAAAGTACTTTGTAGCAGTTTAATCTTTATATTTTCTTATCCTTTTATATAATAACAGCTTCGTATTAGATGCATTTTAAAAGTTTGTTTTTTAATAATAATTATAAACTCAGAGCTCTTTGGAGAATCCTACTATTTATTAGTGCGCTGTTAATTTTAATTTCTCCACTGATTCTAATTAACAATTCTTATTTACAATTCACTGGAGCTGCAATAATCCTTGTATTAGGTTTATATTTTAATTCAAAATATCTTGACAAAATAGATTTTTCGGACTATGGTTTGATTTTCAGAAGAGTGACTTTTTCAGATTTCTCAGTTGGTATTTTATTTGGTTTTCTTTCTGTTATCTTAATGCTTTTGATAGGTATGTATAGTGAGATTTTAGTAGTTTCCAAAATTAAATCAGCTCTAAACGTTCCAACTTTACTTTTATTCGGATTGAAAATGTTCTTAGTAGGTGTTTTGGAAGAAACATTTTTTAGAGGGTACCTATTTACCAATATCTATGATGGATTTAAATCAAAAATATTGAACAGAAAACAAGCACTTTTAATTGCACTTGTGCTATCATCTATATTTTTTGGACTTGCTCATATGAATACTAATAACTCTAGTACTATTTCTATTGTATTCCTTACAATAAATGGAATTGTTTGGTGTATTCCTTTTATTATAACTAAAAACTTGGGGTTATCAATTGGGCTTCATACAGCATGGAATTTCACCCAAACTCTAATTGGCTTTACAATGAGTGGTAATAAAGCTACAAATTCATTTTACAGGATTGAAAATAATGGTTTTGATCTAATGACCGGAGGAGGATATGGTCCAGAAGCAGGAATTTTAGGTCTTATTGGATATAGTTTAATGTTATTCTTATCCTTAATTTATATACAATTAATCCGAAAAAAATGAGTACACAATTCATACTAAAATTATCATATTTAGAGCTATTAAACTCTACATATAAAACGTAACATTTAGGAAATTACATCGTTACTTATTGTATATGAAAACAATCAGCCAAAAAATTCGAATTCTCCTCATTTTTTGTTTAGTACTTATAAATGTGAGCTGTGATCAAATTTCAAAAACGGTAGTTAGAAACACTATAGCAAAAGATCAAAAAATAGAGGTTTTAAAAGATAATTTTATATTAACAAAAGTTGAAAATTCGGGGGCTGCATACAGTTTAGGAGCTGATTTAGCACCAAGTTCAAAAATTCTTTTATTACAGATACTACCTGTTTTAGTTTTACTCTTTTTATTGCGATTGATTATTATTAAAACCAATTATTCTAAAGAAACAATTTTAGGTTTTACTTTTATTATTGGTGGAGGAATTGGCAACCTTTATGATCGTATTGTTCATGGATCTGTAACTGATTTTATGATTATGGATTTAGGAATTATCAAAACGGAAATTTTCAATATGGCTGACGTATCCATAATGCTTGGGTCATTTATTATTTTAATTACTTCTTTAATTACCAAAAAAGATACTTTCTTTACATAAATTAACAGATAACATGGCTTGGATAAAGGAAATAACTTTCGAAGAAGCAAAAGGACAGCTAAAACGATTGTATGATCGTGTAAAAGGTCCTAATAACAATGTAGATAATGTATTATCTATTCACAGTCTAAGACCTCATACACTAGTAGGTCACATGGGTTTATATAAAAATGTATTGCATAACGCTAATAATACTTTACCAAAATGGTATTTAGAAACCTTAGGTGTTTATGTAAGTTTCTTAAATCAATGTGATTATTGTGTGGCGCATCATAGTGCCGGATTAAAACGTTTATTAGCAGATGATCATAAATTTGAACAAATTATTGATTGTATTCAAAAGGATACTGTTGCTTCTTATTTTGACACAAAATACCTTCAAGGATTAAAATATGCTGAAAAACTAACAATATCGCATCATACTATTACCGAAATAGATATTGATTCTCTAAGAGATCAAAACCTTACTGACGGAGAAATTTTAGAAATCAACCAAGTAGTTAGCTATTTCAATTATGTAAATCGAACTGTAGTTGGGCTTGGTGTAGATACAGATGGTGATATTATTGGGTTATCTCCTAACGATTCCGATGATCCTGATAATTGGGGACATTCTTAAAACAGTATCCTTTTTATTTTACAGTCAGTTTTCAATAAATTTTATTGTTGTTTTATCCATTCTGATTTTTTTATACTATACCAGTTATGTGGAACCTGATCATATTCAAATGTTTCTACGAATTGCAAACCTACCTTTTTAAGTATGGTATTTGATGCTATATGATCAATTTCTGCAGCAGCATTAATCTCTTCTAGTTTTAATGTTTCGAATCCATATTTTAAGGATGCTATTGCAGTTTCAGTAGCAATACCTTTTCCCCAATACTTTTTTATTAATCGATATCCCAAATCGTAATAATCAAATTCTCTACGCAATTCTTTCTCATACTTTAAACCGGACCAACCCATGAAATCATTTGTTTTCTTATCTATAATAGCTAAACGTCCAATTCCATTATCTATATATTGCCCTCTAATATAATCGATAACTTTACTAGCTTCTTCCACTGTTTTTATTGGTTTTTTTCCTAAAAATCTATGTACATCTGGATCTGAATCGAGTTCGTACATTCCTTGAACATCATCATCTTCCAACTCTCTTAAGATAAATCGATCTGTTTCTATGTGTACTTTCATTAATTGTTAGAGTTAATTTTGGTGTATGTATAATATAGCAAATCTAATTTCTTATCATCTATAATTATTGCGATTCTTTATAAAATACTACCGGTTCTTTTTGAGAATATAATTTCAATTGAGAAATATTTCCATTGGTATCAATTTCGAATTTAGTAGTAAATTCCGGATTAAAATCACCATTAAAACCTTTAGTTCCTTTGAGATAAAAATTATTGAAACTAAGATGTGCTAATTCAAATGTATACGTAGGAAGAATGGCAAATAAATGTTGGTCTTCTACTACTACTCGAATAGTTCCAAATCCATTGGCTTTGTATGTACCAGCAAAATTCTGTATGGGATGTGTTGGCATTTTTTCTTTGTTAAACGATACAATATGATCTGTAGGTTTATAAATATCATCAACTTTTATAGGAAAATCAAAATTGGGAAGATTCATTAATTTTCTGGAAATATAATCTGAAACAGCATAAGGCAACAATGAGGATTTTTGATTTGTTAATACAACAATTCCAATATTCTCAAAAGGAAATAAATTCATAACTGTTGAAAAACCATTTGTATTTCCTCCATGATGATATCTATAATGACCGGACCACGATCTTAAACGCCAACCATATCCTTCTCCATACAAAAATGAATCCTTTTCATAAGTATCCTCATTTATATTTTTAAGCGTCGTAGCTTCTTTAATATACTTTTCAGGAATCACTTGATTATCATTAAAAACTCCATTATTTAACCAAGTTAACATCCATTTAGATAAATCCTTTACTGAACTTTTAATAGCTCCTGCTGGTGTATATGAATAATAATTCTCAAAAGGAACCTGCTCAATCTTTCCATTGTGCATAGCATAACCAAGAGCAAAATTATTGGACTTTTTCATTGCTTCGACTGTTGTATAAGAAGTATTCATTTGTAATGGATCGAATATTCTTTCTTTTATATTCCTATCCCAACTCTTATCAGTGACTTGTTCCACTATAGTTCCTGCTAAAGTATATCCCAGATTACTATAGATCCAGCTATTTTTGATATCTCCTTCTGGTTTTAGATATCGTAAACGTTGTACCGTTTTTAATTTATCCTCTTCTGGAAAAAGTACAATAGAAGATCCTTGATTACCGATACCACTCTTATGACTTAGTAAATCTCCAATCGTAATCAAATTATCCATTTTTCGGTTATAAAATTGAAAATTAGGAATATATTTTGATGGCTTATCATGCAAAGAAAGGCTACCTTCTGACTCTAAAGCACCTAATAAAGTTCCTGTAAAAGCCTTGGTCATTGATGCTATGTGAAATACCGTAGCGTCATTAACAGGCTGCTTATTATCCAAATCCCTATACCCAAAACCCTTTGAATACAAGATTTTCCCATCTTTAACAATAGCTACGGATAATCCAACAGCTTGATATGATTCCATTAGAGAACGTATTTGATGATCGATTTGATTCCAATCCAAAGATCTTTTCTGACTATAACTGAACTGAACCAATACAAAAAGTACTATAACATAAATTGATTTCATCTTAATTATTTTTTGATTTGACACAAAAGTGAAAATTCAAAAAGATGAAATAGTACGAATAAAGAAACTCGAACCATTTTATAGCATGAAAAAGGTTCGATTAAAAGTCGTACTTTTTTAATTAACTGATTTTCTGAAGTTTGAAGGAGTTTCTGAAGTATGCTTTTTAAAAGCTGTATTAAAAGAAGATTTTGAATTGAAACCAACTTCATACATGATTTGCTGAATAGTTAAGGTTTCATTTCGTAAAAGATGCTTCGCTTCTTCGATACGATAAGAATTTATAAAATCAAAAAAATGCTTATCCAAATGCCTATTGATTAATAGGGATAAACTCTTTTCAGGAATATCGATTTGTGTAGCCAATTTTTGTAGCGTAAGTTCAAAATCCAAATACGGCTTTTCACTATTCATAAATTTCTCTAATTTTAGCAAAGCATCATTCTCCGATGTTGTTATTTTTTTAGAGATAGCTCCTTTCTGTTGAGATGCTAAAGGTTCTATATTTATATTAATTCCTGTAAAAATCTCTGGTTTGTATAATGCACTCAATGCAAAATAAACTGTAATTAATAGTACAGAAATACTTATTAATATATTTACATAGATCAAATACTCTTGAAAAGTAGAATTAGCTAAATACCATCTAAAAACAACAAAACTATGTGCTATACAGGAAAACAAGGTGATATTAAACAACCATTTGTAAATAATCGCTTTAGTGCTTGAGTAATTTTCCAGATATATGGTCTTATATTTTTTTAAGGCTATAAATACAGCCATTATATAACCTATAAATTGCAATTCAACTACAATCTCATATAGTATGGTGACCCAATTAGAAAACTTGGTTACAACAAAAAGAACCCAAAACAACACAAATAAAAGACCATGAATGCTATGCTTTATTATTATTTTGAAGTTCGAATAACAAGCAGATAATACATATAAATAAAACAATGGTAATTGTAATAGACTTGAAGCTACTTTTAATGCATTCAGATTAGGATATTCTAAAATTTTACCAGAAAATAGTCCTGTTAAATCAAAGGCAATTACTAATAGATAAATACCAAATAATCTATTAGATACTTTGTTTTTTGTTTTAACAGTAAAAAGAAATACTGAAAGTAATAACATTGTAAAAACAACAATCTTCCCTATGCTTTCAATAAACTCTATTTTACCTTCCAATACGTTTATAAATCAATTTAAAATAAAACTTAATTTATATTATTTAGCATTCGCAATATACAAATTGTAATATTTTGAAGCCTTATCAATCCTCGAACATTCATCGAACTAATGGATTTTCTTTGGCTTCCAAATCAGACATTTTTTCAATCTTTATCACATTATAACCATAATCTTCTGAAATGATCCATACTAATGTATTTGGCATTCTGCAATTTTCCGGAACTTTAAATGTATCTATCATTAGTAATTTCCCACCATCCATCATTCCTATTCCGTAACCAACGTTAATATGAATTTTATTAGGATATAAACTTCCAAAAACAGCTCCTCTAACTTTAAAAACCTTTTTCATTTTTCTTGGATTAGTACTTCCCTTAATTTCTGGATATCAGATTATATATAATCATCCTAATTATAAAAATCATCTTCAAAAACCAAATTAAACAAAAAAATGCGTAACCAAAGGCTACGCATTTTATATAATTTTATATGCCACAAAAATTTAAACTACGAACAACGGTTTATCAGCCATCATAGCATTCACATCATTTGCGATATTGTGTAATTCTTCTTCATTTTCGACATTCATAATAACACGATCTATCAACTCTACAATTTCCAGCATATCATCTTCTTTTAATCCTCGTGTTGTTACCGCTGCTACTCCAATACGAATACCAGAAGTTACAAAAGGTGATTTGTCATCAAACGGTACCATATTTTTATTCACAGTAATTTCTGCTACTCCTAATGCTTCTTCAGCTACTTTACCAGTAACGTTTTTATTTCGCAGATCGATTAACATCATATGATTATCTGTTCCTTCAGAAATCACTTGGTATCCTTTCTTTACAAATGCATCTGCCATTGTAGCAGCATTTTTCTTTACTTGAATAATATAGTGCAAGAACTCATCAGTTAATGCTTCGCCAAAAGCAATTGCTTTAGCTGCAATAATATGCTCAAGTGGTCCACCTTGATTTCCAGGAAAAACAGCACTATCAAATAAAGAAGACATCATTCTTTTCTTACCACTTTT
>NZ_WEKL01000057.1 GCF_019295435.1 Aquimarina litoralis | reverse complement strand
TAGAATTGGTTCTGTTTCTAAAGGTTTTGCCGGTGTTTTGTCTGGAATATATGTAGAAGAAGGTTTGCTACATTGGGATGATAAAGTAAAAGATTATGTTTCTAATTTTGAATTGGCTAATAAGAAATGGTCGGATAGTGTAACATTATCCCATATCTTATCACATTCTTCTGGATTACCATATCATAGTTTTACTAATTTGGTTGAAGATGGTGTTGACTTAGCTACTATTGCGGGTCAGTTTAAAAATATTCGAACAATTGATAAGCCTGGAAAAATATACAGTTATCAAAATGCTGTTTTTGCATTAAGTGGTTCAATGATTGAAAAGGTAAGTGGTAAATCATACGGAGATGCTATAGCAGAAAAGATTTTTGAACCTTTAGAAATGAGTAGTGCTTCTACAGATTATAAATCTCTTCAAACAGCTACTAATGTTGCTATGCCTCATAGGAAATATGGAAGACGATGGAAATCATTAAAGTTCAATGAAAAGTATTTTAATGCGATTCCAGCAGGTGGAGTAAATGCAAGTATAACTGATATGTCTAAGTGGATGCGATTTCTTCTGGGACACAATCCTGGAGTAATGAGTGCAAATGGATTAAAAAATGTTTTTAATCCAGTAATAAATCTTCCTGGAAGAAGTAAGTATTATCAAAAATGGAAAGATCATCAAGAATCACAGTATGCTCATGGATGGAGAATACATGATTTCAAAAATAAAGAAACTGGAGTGTCCACTAGAATGATTCATCATGGAGGTCATGTAAATAGTTTCAGAAGTGAAATTGCGTTATTTCCTCAAGAGGATTTAGGAATTACGATCCTTTTTAATAGCCCAACTAAACTAGCAAGAACTATTGTTCCAGATCTTCATAAGATTGTGAAAGAAATAATGGACATGCCAATAGATGAATTGCTTGCTCATACAGATACTTCAGATCTTAAAAATGAAATATAGATAGACTATAATCACTTTAATATAAATGCTCCCTTTTTATCTGTTCGATGAAAAGGGACTTTTTCTTTTAAACAAGTGTTTTCCCAGCGGTCTAAATAACTTCTATAATTACTCCCGTCAGCTATGATTTGTCTAGGTTGTAACACTTCGATTACTTTATGTAAATGAACTTTTGGAGAATTTATCAAAATTATAATATCCGTCTGGAAATTAGGAAGTTTATATAGACCATCGTTATCTAGGATTAATATTTTTTTGTTCTTGTATGTATAAATGTTTAGAAGTTTGTTTGAAGAAATGAGCTTAGAATTATGGGTAATTAGGTAATCTTTTGTTAGAAAGTCTAAGGTTTTCTTAGGGATAGAATCTCTAGAGAATATATTGAATTGTCGATTCTGTAAAACACCAATCATGGTTTGATGATGAGTATGAAAAATGATAAGTTCTTCATTATTGTTGTTTATGTTTTTTTCGTACACTAAAACCAGTAAGAATAATGTAAGACTTATACAAATCGTAAGAACCTTTTTAATATGGTAGTTTTTTACAGCTAGTATTATTGATATTATCAAAAAATATCCGGTAATAAGCATGTTGAATGAAAATGATATATCTTTTATTATAAATGTTTTTTGTTTAGCGACCCAATGAATTAAATAGGTTATTATATCTATTAAACTTCCATATATTGTAACCATCCAATCAGTAAGCAATTGTATTTCTGCTAATAATATGATTAGGATGCCTAATCCAAGTACTATACCTAGTATAGGAATGATAATTACATTAGAAACAATAAATAGGAGAGGGAATTGATGAAAATAGTATAATAATAATGGAAGTAGGCCTATTTGAGCAGTAATAGTAACCGTAAAAGTTTCCCATATTATTCTGTCTATATAAAATTTTGGTCTATATATTTTTACAAAATGTGGTTGTATCCAAACAATTGAAAAAACAGCAACATAACTTAATTGGAACCCGACAGAAAATAGAATTAGAGGATTCATACTTAGTAAAATAAACATAGATATTACTAGGGCGTTATATATACTTGTTTTAGATCTTATGAAAGTACCTATTGCAACAAAAGAAAACATAGTAGCTGCTCTTAAAACAGATGGTGATAAACCAGCAATCACTGCAAAACTCCAAAGAGATAAAATGCTAAGTATTACTTTAATTAATCGACTTTTTCTAAACACATAATCTAGTGGTTTAAGAATGATATTCAATAATATTAGCAATATTCCAACGTGCAGCCCTGATATAGCTAAAATATGTGTTGCACCAGCATCTCTAAAATCATTAAAAGTGTTACTATCAATATCTTGTTTTTGACCTAAAATAAGTGCATTAATTATTGATAACTGTATGGTGTCAAAACTATAACTTGAAAGCTTTTGATGAATATCCATTCTGATAAGATCTGCTATACGGTATATATTAAATGATGTTTTATCAATATAGATTAGATTGTTAGTATTAATAGTAGTTTGATAAAAAATATACTCATGACTCATATAAGTCGCATAGTTAAATTGATTAGGATTCAAAGGCATAGGGATTGGTTGAAGTTTTGAATATGCGATGTAGGATGTACCAGTGATCAATTTACTTTTTGTACTATCTTTTGGTAACCGAAGCAATACATCACCAGTTACCCTTTTATTCTCATATGAATGTAGACTTATAACATATTTTTCGTAAAAAGAAGTTGGTTTTAAGCGCTTTTTAACCGAAAACTCTATTACTTTATTCTTTTGGGTATTATTTAGATGATGGATAAAATGATGAGGATTGTTTTTAGGATGATAAACTTGAACTAATGTGATACCAAAAACTATAAAGGTGAGTATGGTGACTCCACTAAAATGAGCAGTATTGCTAAATACTTTTTTGGCATATAACCAGGAAATGGACAGTCCAATTATACAGCTAACTTGAAATACAATTGCTAATTTAAGAGGTATAGGGATGTAATACCCAATAATAATTCCAATACATAAAGAAAAGGTCAGGATTACAAAAGGGACGTTAAGCAACTTTGGCACAACCGAACAAATTAATTCATAGGAATTAGGCTCCTATTAATTAATTGTGTTTTGCGGGGAGTAGTTGTTACCTGTTAAGACCTGTTTTGTTGGTCAAAACTAATTGGGAGGAGTTCTGAATTTAGCTATCAGTTTATTTTTTTACACGACTTCTTCGTCTTGTTGTGCCTGATAGTTCCGTTTTTTTGTCTGTGATAATTACTTTTCCAGTATCTATTTTTACTGTATAATCAGGGTGTGGTCCATGTGGATCTACATCCAAAAGAATATGAAGACTTGAATTAGCCGTTGGTCCAAAATTATATGTTTCTTGATAACCTTCATGAGTCAAAGCGTCGATTCTTTTACCATCATGTCGTATAATCATTTCATATTCGCCTCCTATACCACTTTCTTTATCTAAACGAAGAAATTTTCTACTATAAGGTTTCATACCTATTAAACTACCGAAATATCTAGACTTTGGAGTGTGAAACCAGTTTTTAAACCTTGGAGCTTCTTCCCAAATATAACCTTTGTTATCTCGGAATTTATTGCTCATATAGTGTGTTAAAGATGTAATTTCTTTTTTCACATTGAAAAGATTTCTGTTTAGATGGTAATAAATGAATTGATCTTCATCATATTCCTGTCCATTTACTTTTGCATCTATAACTTTTTTTACTTCTAACGGGTCTAATGAGTATTCCATTGGTTTAATGAGTTTTAATACACTAATTTATAATAAATTCAGGGAATTTAGTAAGATGAAAATAAAAAAAATGCAAAAAAACAGGAATTTTAAAGTCTACAGAATTCTTCGAATTCCTGCAAAACAATTATTCCAATAGCGTTCATCAAGACTAGATATGGTTACTCCTTTAGAAGTTGAAGCGTGGATAAACTGAATTTGTTTACCTGTCTTTACAACCAAACCAACATGATTGATTGTGTTTTTGTTTTTATTAGTTCTAAAAAATAGTAAGTCACCTATTGCCACATTTTTTAAAGAAACCTTAGTTCCTTGGGTAGCCATAGCTTTTGAAGTTCTTGGTAGCACAACTTCCTCTTTCTTGAATGAGGTATACATCAATCCAGAACAGTCCATACCTCTCTTTGTAGTACCTCCATATTTGTATCTGGTTCCTTCAAAAGTTTTTGCATAATCGATAATACTCTTGATCTTTTTAGTTTTCGCACTTACTTTGGTTCTTTTAGAAGTCCGTTCTGGTTTTTTAGAAACCGAACGTCTTTTCTTTGCACCACCACAGGAAGAGAGTATAATACACATTACAAGCAAAAAGTAGCATAGTTTTTTCATTTTGGGACCCTTCATTTATTTTGTCTTTTCTACGATTAGGTTGGCAGTTTTGTCGCTAGCACCTTTACCACCTAGATTTTTTTCTAAGTCATAATAATCTAAGAACATAACTGCTCTTTTGTAATCATCTAGTATGATTGTGAGTTCTTCTTTCAACTGCTTGGTATTGAAATCCCCTTGAATTAACTCAGTAACTACTGGTTTATTCATAATGAGATTTACCAGCGAAATATAATCAAGATTGATAATGCGTTTTGCAATATGGTAGGAAATAGCATTTCCCTTGTAGCAAACCACTTGGGGAACTTTAAATAAAGCCGTTTCTAAAGTTGCTGTTCCTGATGTAACTAAAGCAGCAGTACTTAAACTTAAAATATCATAGGTGCGATTCATGATTAAATGAACTCCTTCTTTCTTGATAAAAGGTTCATAGAACTTTTCATCCTGACTAGGAGCTCCAGCAATTATAAATTGATATCCAGAGAAATCGTCAACAACACTTAGCATAACCTCCAACATTTTCCGAATCTCCTGTTTTCTACTTCCAGGCAAAATGGCAATTATAGGTCGATCATCTAATCTATATTGTTTTTTAAAATCATCTGGCATCACCTGTTTATGGTTTGCAATCGCATCTATCAGAGGATGTCCTACAAAATTTACTTCATAATCATATTTTTTATAAAAATCTTTTACAAAAGGTAAGATCACATACATATAATCAACATTAGCCTTGATTGTTTTTACTCTTCCAGCTCTTGAAGCCCATACTTGAGGACTTATGTAATAATGAGTAATATATCCTTTTGGCTTTGCCCATTCAGCAATACGAAGATTGAATCCAGAATTGTCGATTAAAATGAGGGCATCTGGATTGTATTGCTCTATATCTTTTTTACATTGCTTAATAAACCCTAAAATTTTAAATAAATTTAAGATTACCTCAAGAAATCCCATAAAGGCCCTTTCTTTATAATGAAGAACCATGGTGCCACCGACAGATTGCATAAGATCTCCTCCCCAAAACCTAAATTCGGCATTGGGATCTTCTTTAAGAATAGATTTCATTAGATTGGATCCGTGTAAATCACCAGACGCTTCTCCTGCAATAAGATAATATTTCATCTATACAATACTTTCATTGTGTGTTAACCAAACTTACTAATAGCGATTCCTACAGCAGCAACAAGCGTAGCAAGAAGTACTCCTCGCGCTCTATAAGGTTTGTTTTGTTTTAAAAATAAAAAGAAAATTATAAGATTAAGAATTGCTCCTAAAGCAATCAAACTTCCTAAAAAATTATTTTGTTGAGCAGCTTTTAGAGTCTCTATAATACTCAATTCTGAGAATAATAATATGTATAAAACTATGCCAACTCCATTAGCAAGCAATCCAGTTAAAAATCCAATGATGATTTCTTTTTTAATCATGTAATGACCAGTTATTTAATTCTTGAATATAATGATGTGCGGTTAAATCGAATTGCGTAGGTACAATGGATACATAACCATTTTGTAAAGCCCACTCATCGGTATCTTCTCCTTTATCTTCATTGATAAATTTGCCGGATAACCAATAGTAATCTCTTCCCATTGGATTCGTTCTTTTGTCAAACTCTTCCACCCAATGAGCATTTGCTTGCCTGCAAATTTTAATTCCTTTAATTTCTTCCTTTTCTAATTTTGGAATATTTACATTGAGAACAATWCCTTTCGGCAGTCCATTTTTTAATACATTCTCTACAATTGTTTTTACATATTTTCGAGAAGGCTCAAAATTAGCATTCATACTATAATCTAACAATGAAAACCCAATGGCAGGAATTCCTTCTATTCCAGCTTCTACCGCTGCACTCATTGTTCCAGAATAAATAACATTTATTGCTGAATTAGAACCATGATTAATTCCGCTCACGCATAGATCCGGTTTTCGATCAAGAATTTGTCTTGTTGCCATTTTGACACAATCAACAGGAGTTCCTGAACAACGATATTCCTTTTGAGGTGCATTTTTATCCACAGTAATCGGATCACAATATAAAGTGTTGTTTATTGTGATCGCATGACCCATAGCACTTTGAGGGCTATCAGGAGCTACTACAAATACATCGCCAATTTCATTCATGATACTAATTAAAGTCCTAATTCCAGGGGCTGTAATACCATCGTCATTGGTGACTAAAATTAACGGTTTTCTTTGTGACATAGCGTGATTTTTTTCTTCGGTAAAAATACATTTTTTTTATTCTAAATATGTTATTCTAAATCAGTACAATATATTTTAGTTCTTTTAAGAAAAATTTAGTATTATTACGTCTTATTGGCACGA
This sequence comes from Aquimarina litoralis, assembly GCF_019295435.1. Taxonomy (GTDB): domain Bacteria; phylum Bacteroidota; class Bacteroidia; order Flavobacteriales; family Flavobacteriaceae; genus Aquimarina; species Aquimarina litoralis_A. Next base: position 20,580 of record NZ_WEKL01000057.1, on the reverse strand, counting down.
TTTTTAATGTATTTTGCCAGGAACACCCCTAAATTAATAATGAGCGTATGAAAAAGAGTTTTTTGGTATTGATGCTTACCGTAATTGTGTCAGCTGCTTCCTGCAGTTTTACAACAAAAATTGACAATGACCCTGATAAAGATCGAATACTTATAGATCTGATTAGTTATGTACTAAGTAAAGGTCATTATGATGCAAAAGATATTAATGATGATTTCTCTAGAAATGTTTTTGTTGATTATATCGATGCTTTAGATCCATTAAAGCGATATTTTTACCAAAGAGATATCGAAGAATTCAAAGAGTTTGAAACATTAATTGATGATCAAATTAGAGATAAAGAAATAGATTTCTTTAATCTTACCTATGAAAGATTGCAAAATAGAATGGAAGAAGCAAGATCTTTGTATAAAGAGATTTTGGAACAACCTTTCAATTTCGAGATTGATGAATCCATCAATACGGATTACGAAAAGTTATCGTATGCAAAGAATAGGGAAGAAATGAAAAATCGTTGGAGATTACAATTAAAGTTCAATGCGCTGTCTAGTTATTATGACAAAGTGGATGAGCAAATAGACTCTCTAATGAAAAATAAAAGTTATGAAAGAAAGTCTGCAGTTGTGCTAGAAGAAGAATCCCGTGATATCACTAAATCTTCTTTGAAAGAGTATTTTGAGTTTGCTGACGATCTTCAAAGAAAAGACTGGTTTTCTATTTACATAAATTCTATTGTTGAAGAATTTGATCCTCATACCTATTATTTCGCTCCACAAGACAAAGATAGATTTGATATAGCAATGTCAGGAAAATTAGAAGGTATAGGAGCTAGATTGCAAAAGAAAAATGACAATGTAAAAATTATAGAAATTATTTCTGGAGGACCTGCTTGGAGAGGCAACAAGGTTGAGGTTGGAGATTTTATCATGAAGGTAAAACAAGAAGATGAAGTAGAGCCGGTTAGTATCGTTGGTATGAGATTAGATGATGCGGTTAGTCTTATAAAGGGACCAAAAGGAACTAAAGTAATGCTTACCGTTAAAAAGGTAGACGGAACTATAGAAAATGTTGAAATTGTTAGGGATGTTGTTGAGTTAGAAGAAACATACGCAAAATCTTCTGTTGTAAAGAAAAATGGAAAGAATTTTGGAATTATAAACTTGCCGAAGTTCTATTTTAATATGCAGGACTATAACCAAAGAAATGCGGCTAAAGATGTAAAGCAAGAAATCATACGTCTGAAGCAGCAAGACATGGAAGGTTTGGTAATCGATCTTAGAGATAATGGAGGAGGATCACTACAAACTGTTGTAGATATCGCAGGACTATTTATTGATAAAGGACCAATCGTTCAAGTAAGAACAAAGGGAGAATCTCCAGAGGTGTTAAGTGATAAAGATCGTAATATTTTATGGGATGGACCATTGGTTATCTTGGTAAACGAATTATCTGCTTCTGCTTCTGAAATCTTAGCAGCAGCTATGCAAGATTATAAAAGAGCCATAATTATTGGAAGTAAACAAACTTATGGGAAAGGTACTGTACAAAATGTTATGGATCTTAACAGATGGATGCGTAGTAATGATTTTGGCGACTTAGGAGCATTGAAATTAACAACTCAGAAGTTCTATCGTGTAAATGGAGGATCTACGCAATTAGAAGGTGTGAAAAGTGATGTTGTTGTTCCAGATCGTTATAGCTATATTGATATAGGAGAAAAAGATCAAGAAAACCCTCTTCCTTGGGATAAGATTCCTGCTGCTGATTATAATTTATGGGATGGTTATATAGATTTTGATCAAACTATCAATAAGAGTAAAGCGCGTATGGCTACCAATGAGCAATTGAAATTGATCGATGAAAATGCTAGATGGGTTCGAGAAAAAAGAGATATCAATGAATATTCTCTGAATTATGATAAGTACAAAGCCAATATCGAGCTTAACGAAAAACAAGCTAAGCGTTTTGATCGTTTAAACGATTATAAAACTAATCTTACTTTTGAATCATTGCCATATGAAAAGGATTTAATGAAAAAGGATTCAATTTTAGAAGAAAAAAGAAATAGATGGCATAAAAGCCTGAGTAAGGATGTTTATGTAGAAGAAGCATTAAGTGTTTTAGAAGATATGAAAATTAATAATATTCGTAGATCTAAAAATCCACTTACTCTAAAGAACTAATATGCGTTAATGCAGGAAACAAAATCAAATTCATTAACACAGCTAGCGCTCCAAAGATTTAAGAAAAATTTTTGGGGCGTTTTGAGTTTTTGGTTTATTGGATTATGTGCCATAGTGGCAATTTTAGCATATGTGTTAGCTCCTGATAGTTCGAAAAATGCAAACCAAATGCATTTGTCCATTCATTCTAAAAGCCCAGGTTTTTCAGTAAAAATTGTAACCATTCCTTCTGATGTAGTATCAAATCAATCATTTTTTAGTAGAGTTTTTTTTGGAACTAAAAATATGGATACAGAAATACCTGTCGAATCATATAGCTTTGAAGGCGATGTACTAAATGTTATACCATATACAGAAGGAGAGCTTATAGGTATTACAAAGAAAATAATGTTATCAAGTTTTCCTGATGGTTTGAGTACTGAAGATATCAAGAACGAGTTTATAGAAGAAAGAACTTTTGTTTTAGGTACTGATAAGTATGGAAGAGATATGCTCAGTAGAATGTTAATTGGGATTCGAATATCATTTTCTATAGGTTTTGTAGCCGTACTTATTTCATTGATTTTGGGTATTTTTTTTGGTGCCATTGCAGGTTATTTTGGAGGGAAAATAGATGTATTCGTGATGTGGCTGATTAATGTTACTTGGTCTATTCCTACTTTATTATTGGTAATTGCTATCACACTAGCTTTAGGGAAAGGATTCTGGCAAGTATTTATAGCAGTTGGACTAACAATGTGGGTAGAAGTAGCAAGAGTGGTTAGAGGGCAAGTTTTAAGCATTAAACAAATGCAATATGTTACTGCCGCAAAAGCGTTAGGGTATAATCATTTTAGAATCATCATTAAGCATATACTTCCAAATAGTTTAGCTCCCGTAATAGTTATTTCCGCAGCTAATTTTGCATCTGCAATTTTGATAGAAAGTGGATTAAGTTTTCTTGGGATAGGAGCACAACCACCTATGGCTAGTTGGGGAGCTATGATTAAGGATCATTACTCTTATATAATTTTAGGAAAAGCTTATTTAGCAATAATTCCTGGTCTAGGCATTATGAGCCTTGTAATGGCATTTATGCTCATTGGTAATGCCTTAAGAGATGCTTTAGATGTAAAAGGATAAAACTTAGAATTTTTAGTTGACAATTCATTTACTTTTTCAAAAATATAAAGAGATCAAATAATGAAAACTACCTTGAACATCTTGTTTTCTAAAAACAGTTTTTATTTCTTCTTTATTACTTACATTAAAATAATTTAATTGCTATTCGCATTTTTGTGCGATGTTATAGTGCTAAAAGGCGCTCCTGTTTCGGTATATCCTTCGATATAAAAGAGTAAATCGTGTTTGCCAGGATTCACTAGGGATATTTTATTAAAACCATTTGTATTGGTTTTTACGGAAGGCTCCCAAGCAATAGCAGCAAACTTCTGATAAGAATCACTTTCATAATTGATGTATCTAGGTTGATACGTTTCTTTTTGAAAGGTAAATCCGTTTTTAACTTTAAAGGTTTTAGATGTTTTTAGATGTTTGGGGATTTCAAGTTCTCTTCCGTTTGTAAAAACTAAATGGCTATTTCTTGATCCAAAGCTATTACGTCCACCATGATACAATTCTAATATGTTTTTCATGGAGATTGCTAAACGACCATTCATATAAGTAGCTCGTTTTCCATTCACAAAAAAAAATGCTTTTGAGCCATTGTGATATGTCCAATAATCTCCTGGTGGCTCATTTCCAACTCCATCATGAAAAACTATCCGTAACCCTTCACGAAGTTGAAAATACTGTTCAACGGTTTGATAAGTGTATAAAGTAGAATCGACTTTTACACCAAAACGGCCTCTGGTAAATTTTTCAAATCTCAATTTATCCGATGTAATAATAACTTCATCTAAGACCTCGCCTTCTAACTTTTCTGTAACTGTATTGGTGAAGTTATAATTAGAAAATGGGTTGACTGTATTCGTGTCTATCATTTGATCTAAAGCTGTTACTGATGGTTTCACAGTAAAAAAGAAATTAGCTTTTATAGGTACTCCAGAATTATCAATCGCTGAAAATTCAAACTCTGAACCTGTTTCCAGTACAAGATTTTCCATATGAAAATTATTGTCATCATCCAGTTTAACCATTTTAATACTTTTATTGGCTTTGGAGTATAGCAATACATTTTTTAGTTCTTGCTCTTTGTCTTTATCTAAAGGAACAACATAACCAGAAATTGTCAATCCTTCATTGGAGCTTATTTCTGGAGTTTTCTTATGATTTAAAATGGTATTCCATTGGTATTTACTCCAACCTTGATTAAGAAGTAGTAAATCTAATTCAAAACGTTTTTGATTGTTGTTTTTTTGAAAGTAATATGAAGGGTTTTCTATGGCACCATTTAAAAATGGTTGCAAGTAAACAGAGGCGAATAAATGATCTCGATTGGTGTTCGCAATTGTTGTAAACGGTAAAACTGAAATACTTGTTTGTGTTTTAATAGTCGTGTTGTTTACCTTATTGATAATCGCATAAGTGAGCGTATCGTTAATTTTCGAAGCCTTACTGATAAAAGAATTATTTTCTTGTATACTTTCAAAATTAAAAAATAACCGTTCTACTAAAGGTTTTAAATTTACATCGAATACCGTAATTCTATTTGTTCCAGGAAATAGTTTTTGACTTGGTATGTTTAATACCAATTTTGAATAATCTTTATCAAATTTGGTGGTATAGCTATGAGCTAAGCTTTCTTTGTGAATAGTAATAGTAATCTCCTGGTTGCTATACGTAGCAAGTGATTTTTTATTAGTATTAAGTTCTATTTGTAGTTCACCAGTTTTAAAGTTTTGTTCTAATTTCAAGGCGATTCCTTGTCTATAAATATTTGGTAATTTTTGTTTAAAATTCATTGATTTAGAGCGTAAGAAATAAGATGTGTTTTCCTTTGGCGTAAAGGAAAATTTTCCCATTCCTAAAGTGTTTGTAGCTAGATTGTGCTCTAAAATAGTTCCTTTTTCATCTTCAAGAATTAAATTTTTCAATCGAATGCCCTTACCATCAGCGTTTAAAATTTTGATACCGCAGCTATTCGCTACATCAGAAATTAAATACCCACCTTCTGGTAATATTTGTACATCTAATTTTGTATTGTTTTCAGCTATCTCTTTAGATTCAAGGGTAAAGGAAGGATTAATAATTCTTATGGCTTTGGTAAAAATAGTAGTAGGTTTTGGTTTATTTGGAATGAAAGCTTTTAGGTAATAGGTATTCGTTTCTGTTTGAGGATTTAGTGTAAAGTTGCCATTTGCTTGACCATCTTTAGAATAAAGCAATGATTTTGAAAGAATATTATTATGAGTGTCTGTTAGTTGTACTACAATATTCTTATTGTTTAACTCAATCTTTGAATTCTCTTTTTCAAAGGTATAGATGCTAAACCAAATTGTTTCATCACTTATGTAAGTGTTTTTGTTGCTATGAATATGAAGTACAGCATGTTTTTCTGTGTAAAAATGCTTTAAAGCGTTTTCAATTTTGGAATTAGTTAAGTTTTGAGCATGAATTATTGGACTAAAAGCAAGAAGAAATAAAATAGTGCGATACATAGTTGTGAATTAAAGCGATAGCCATAATTTACAAAAAATGAATGTGTTAGGGTGTTACTTTTGCTAGATTTTAACGAGTAGTATCAATTTACGTTTACCAAATTTTTCAATTTGATAAGAGGAATAAAAAAAGGTTGAAACCAATTCGCTTCAACCTTTTCAAATAATTTTTTAGAAACAAGGAGGACCTTGTACCCAAGTTGTTCCATTATGGTAACAACAACTTAGTGCTGGATTGCATCGTCTTCTAACGTTACCTGGTTTTTCTAAAATTAGAATCCCTCCATGCACATCTTTTTGTTGTGACTTGGACAATGGTTTTGCTCCTGTCAATTTTTTAATTTGTTTCATGACTGTATGGTTTAAGAGTTTAAAAAAATTCCCCGAAAGTTTTAAGACATTCGGGGATATGTCTGAGTGAGTGTGTGAAGAAAAAGAGTACTGTATAATACGTCTTTTAAAAAATACTTGAGAACCTAATAAGATTAAGCCTCAATAGCCTGGTTTTCTACATCATAATCTTGTTCTTGTTGGTTTTCTATCATCATGCTAGTAAAATGAAAAAATTCATCATAACTATACTTTTTAGGATAAATGGATGTATTCATCAATGTGGCAGGAGTATAAAATAAATTGTTTTTTTCTGCCCATTCAGATTGACTTTTCAATACATTAATGTGTTGTTCGTTATTATTGGGAGCACCGTATTTTTTAATCCAAGTGCTAAATGTTCTATCATTAAACCATTCACTATAGGCACTTATAAAACTAGCAGATCCATCTTTATCATAAATTTCCATCAGACGCAAGCTTATTTGTGTAGCTTGATTGCTAAGGTCGTCTAAGGAAACTTTTAAACGTATAATTACTTGAAGTTGATCGCTCATTGTTCTTAGAACTCGTGCATACGCTTCAAAAGCTCCTTTACAATATCCGCACATAGGATTGGTGGAACTAATAATCTTAAAATCTGAATTCGGATTTCCAAGAATGATTTCACCTTCAATCGTTCTGTTGTCTTCAATTTTTTCAGAAATACTTAATAAGTGATTAAATATTTGTCGATCTCTTTTAAAATGATTGAGTTTTACATTTTCGCTTTTGTAATCTTTATTTTCAACCATATACTCCTTAACATATATGTAAGCCAACATGCTTAATGCAGAAATCATTATAAAACTTGCAATAGGCGCTACTGAAAAACTAAATGGAAGGCTTATAAGAGCAACTGCAATCAATCCAGCAGAAATTGCGCTGATCGCAATACAAATAGCACACCATTTTTTTATAATAAAAGCTTGCGAATATAAAGAGTATACAATAAAAGGAATTCCTATTAAGGTTGGTAATAGTAAAGTGCTATTAAAACCATAGAACAATTGATAAATAGTAAGGATGCCAAAGAAAGCTATACTTGCATCAGCTAAAGAAAAATTCTTTAGTAATTTACCGGTAGTATTGTTAATTACATCTCCACAATTAGTGTTTCCAACAGTAGTACAGAATTGATGCATAGTGTTGGATTGAATTCCTAAACTTTCACGTACAGCAAAAAGACTAAAAACAATACCTGTAATAGAAAGTAGTAAAAAGACAATTTGATAAATATCAAAAGGCCTATAGAAAAGTGATCCAACAGCTCCAACTAAAAGAGCACCAAATAATATATTTTGGATTATGGATTCTTTAGCGAAAAGAGATTTACCTCCTGTATTATGTTCTACAGCAATTACTTTAGGAACCCAAGTCTCCTTGAATTCTTCATAAGAAAATTTCTTTTTTTTGAGATCCGTATGTTTCAGCTGAATACTTCCGTTTTTATTAATTACAGAAACAATCTCTTCAGTATGATCGTTTTGAACTAATGAAACAAAACTTTCGGGAAGTTGATCTAACGCCTCTTTTGGGACTTCAACAGCAATATTATCAATATCAAAATAATCTAAAGTATCGGTGATGGATTGGAAACTTGGGTAATTAGGATGGATTTGTAGTTGTAGTTCTAAATCCTTTTTATCATAATTACTTATCCGATTCTGGATGAGTACCGTTTCTACTATTTTTTCAATGCTATTTTTCATGGATACTTAAGATGTTTTGTTCTGTTAAATATACTAAAGTTAGGCGCGTCCAACCTTTATTTAGTAATTTTTATAAAAGTATTAATTTTTCAAAAAACTTTTATTCACAACAAAAAGCTTCGTAAAATAGAAATTTTAGGAGATTCTCTTGATGAGGATTTTGCATAAAATTACAATGTAATAACCGTAATATCTTATTTTTAACTGTTTAAAAACTTGACTTACAAACGATTATGATTTTATGTATTGGCCTTTTACTCTTCTTTTGTATATGTTAAAGTTTAGATTATGCACTTAATATTTGATGGTCATCCTGTATTTGTAATTCGTTTTGATACTTTTGCGAAGCATTTTACCTAATTCATTGAGGATATAAAAACACATTGCTCTTGAAAAGAAAATACATATACCCGTTATTAGTTTTAATTGTGACGATAGGCTTTTATTATGCAGAAATGTATATTGATACAAAAGATAATACCTTGCAAAAGAATTCGGAGAAAAAGGAACTTAGTTTTTTTTATCTGCCAACATCAACAACGGGTACTATAATTACTCATAAAAATTATGCTTTATCCTATTCTGAAAAACATGAGCAAGCAGAATGGGTTGCTTATGAATTGAAAAGAGAGCATTTATCTGGTCAAGAATTTAAAAGACCCTTTTTTGAAATGGATAAAAAAGTTAGGTCTTCTTCTGCGGATTGGCGCAATTATAAAAATTCTGGATATGATAAGGGACATTTATGTCCAGCAGGAGATAGGAGGTTTGACTATAATGCTTTTAAAGAAACATTTCTTACTTCTAATGTTTCCCCTCAAAATCATGAGTTTAATGCAGGAATTTGGAATAAACTAGAGCAAAAAACTCGCTATTGGGCCAAGAAATATGATGGAGTTTATGTGGTGACAGGTGGAGTTTTGTCTGATGACCTAAAGACTATTGGTTATGAAGCGGTTTCTGTTCCGAATTATTTTTTTAAAGTTATTTTAGATAAGAGTACGTCTAATCCTAAAATGATTGCATTTTTGGTTCCTCATAAGAAAACCAATAAATCTCTTAAGAGTTTTGTTGTGACTACTGACGAATTAGAAAAATTAACTGGAATTGATTTTTTTTCAAAATTACCTGATGATTTAGAAAAAAGATTGGAAATGTCTAAGGTTATAGATAATTGGAAGTTTTAATACGACTTTAATATGTTACCATTCATTTACTCGATTTGCATCAAGTTTAATAAATATGAATAGTAATAAAGTGAACCCCCATAAACCTGATCCTCCATAGCTGAAAAATGGTAAAGGAATACCTACAGTTGGAAGTAATCCAGTAACCATCCCGACATTTATTACAAAATGTATAAACAAAATACCAACTACACTATAGCCATAAACTCGACTAAATYGAGTTTTTTGTCTTTCGGCTAAGTATAATAATCGTATGAGTAATCCTACAAATAAAATAACAACCGCTGTAGCACCAAGAAAACCCCATTCTTCGCCAACAGTACTGAATATATAATCAGTATGTTGTTCTGGTACAAATCCACCTTTGGTTTGAGTTCCTTCTTTCCATCCTTTTCCAGTCCAACCGCCACTTCCAATTGCAATTTGACTTTGATTTGTATTATATCCAATACCTTTGGAGTCAACTTCCTTTCCTAAAACAATATTAAAACGATCTCTATGTCTCTGTTCAAAAACATTATTGAAAATGTAATTAACAGAAAAACAAAATGCTGTTATTACGATAATTGCTAATAGGTATCTTGAGTATTTAGGTTTTTGTTTTCTGTTTTTAATTAATAAGAGAATCATTATTAATGCAATACTTAGTATAACCCATAAAGGGGTAAATAAAAGTGTTAGTATAAACAAAGTTGCGGCCGATGCACCTATAATCAGATAGGTAGCGGCAAGCCCCTCTCTATACAAGGGGAAGAAAAAAGCGGCGTATACCAAGGCACTTCCTGGATCGGGTTGAGGTATAATAAATAAAGCAGGTAAGGCAATAATTAAAAATGCTTTTAACTGATGATTGATTGAATTAATATTTGTTTGCATATCGCTTAAGAATTTAGCGATTGCTAATGCAGTAGCAGCCTTTGCAAATTCTGATGGTTGTAATCCTACTGGCCCAAAACCATACCAAGAAGTAGCACCATTTACATTCTTACCAAATAGAAACAATCCTAAAAGCGATACTAATGAAATAACGTATATTAATCCAGCAAATCGTTCATAAAATTTAGTTTCGATTGCCTGTGTTATTACTACGATCACGACACTTAATGCAATCCAGTATAATTGCTTAATATAAGGTTTAGAAAGATCTGTTATAGAAAATTGTTCATCTCCGTAAGAAGCAGAGTAAATATTAAGCCACCCAAAACCAACAAGTAATAAAAATAATAGTACTGTTAACCAATCTATAGTTCCAAGGGTAGATTTAGGCATAGCTTATTGATTAATTTTAAATGGTTCCCCGCTGTAAGGCTTTGCATACTCCTCTTCTAAGCTATGTGTAAGTACCCAATCTTCTAAATCAGTTCTAGAGATCGTTCCCTTGATATATTTTTCTATCAATAAGGTGGCAATCCTACCTCCATACCTGGACCCCCAATACCCGTTTTCTACAAAAACACATAAAGCGATTTTTGGATTGTCTTTGGGAGCAAAGGCTACAAAAACTGAGTGATCAGTAAGCTGAGTGCGGACACCATCAATTTTAGTGTAATTTTCTGCAGTCCCGGTTTTTCCGCAGATTTCAATTCCTTCTGCTCTTAAAGTTGCTGCTGTACCTTGTACATAAACTTGATGCATTCCTTCGATTACAGGTTCAAAATGCTGAGGATCTATTGTAGTACGTTTGGGATTAATAAAATTATCATTGGTAATCGGTTTACCATCTATACCCTTAAGAATATGAGGAGTGTAATAAAAACCTCTATTTGCTATGGCAGCGGTCATATTGGCTAATTGTATAGGGGTTGTGAGAACCTCACCTTGACCAATCGCATTAGAAATCGTGGCTGTGGAATACCATTTGTATTTAGGGTATTGATATATTTTATTGTAGTATTTGGAGTCGGGTACTTTTCCTTTGCTACCCGTAGATAGGTCATTCCCTAAATAGTTGCCAAGACCAAAGCTTTCAACATGTCTTTTCCAATTATCAATTCCTTCTTGAGGAGTGTCATATTTCTCAATTACTCTTCTATATACATTGGCAAAGTAAGAATTACAAGAATGTGCAATTCCAGGAATCATGCTCAATGGCCCACCATGATAATGACATCCTAACTTTTGTCCTTGTTTACCATAATAATATCCGCCACTGCAGCCAAAGGTTTCAGTTGTCGTTACTACGCCTTCCTGTAGTGCAATAAGAGCATTTACAGCCTTAAATGGTGAACCTGGAGGGTATTCTCCTTTTACACCACGATCAAATAATGGTCTCGCAATCGTATCGTAGTATAATTTAGTAAAGTTTGGAGATCTTTTTCTTCCTACTAATAATTCAGGTTTATATGTTGGAGCAGTAATTAGAGCTAAAATTTCTCCTGTGGATGGTTCTAGTGCTACAATACCACCACGTTTATTAGCCATAAGCTTTTGTCCATACTCTTGAAGTTCTGAATCAATAGTAATAGTAAGATCATTACCATTAACTGGGAGTGTATCATATTTACCATTTTTGTAGGGACCGATATCGCGATTAAAACGATCTTTTTGGATTCTTTTGATTCCTTTTACTCCTCTTAATTGATTTTCGTATTGCTTTTCTACACCATCAATACCAATAAGGTCTCCTGATAAATAATATGGATCTTTTTTTATAAGTGCCTCATTTACCTCGCCAATGTAGCCTAAAACATTTGCAGAATGGGGAATTTGATAATCTCTAAGAGAACGTTTTTGGATATAAAAACCATCAAATTTTCTCATTTTTTCCTGTAAATAGGCATACTCATCTTTTGTTAACTGGGGAATAACTACTGATGGGACTCTAGGAGAATATACTCTGGCTTTTTCTAATTGTTTGTTTAGCTTTTCTTTTGTTATTTTTAAGATAGAACAAAATTCTAAAGTGTCAAATGGCTTTAATTCTCTTGGGATTACCATTACATCGTATGATGGTTGATTGGTTACTAATAGCTTGCCATTTCTATCGTAGATTGCTCCTCTTTGCGGATAGTCATAAAGAACTTTGATAGCATTATCTTCAGATAAAGCAGCAAATGAAGTGTTATAGATTTGTAAATAAAATAACCTCCCGATAAATACAATACCAGTACTTATAATTATCAAATAGAGTAATAATTTTCTCATGAATCTTTTCTTCTAAATAATATCAAAACAAGCATAATCACTAGGATAGAGAATAAGCTAGAAAATAACGTTTTTTTTGCAATTAATAGTGTGTGAGAAAAGTTAAATATTTCTAAGATAAAAAGTATGATATGATGTATAAATACCATTAGTGTGACATAAGCTAATCGTTGCCCAAAATTAACCTTGCTTAATTTTACTGTTTGAAACTCATAGCTTAACCCAAAAATTGATCGAAGAACAATTGGTCTTAAGTATGCAATAGTAATGCAAGCAGTGGCATGTATTCCACCAGAATCTCCAAATAAATCAATCGTCAGTCCCAGAATAAAACTTAAAAAAAGGAATAAGCTTTTATTAATATTGATTGGAGAAAGCAGGATGAAAATAATATAGATATATGGGTTTAGATATCCAGCAAAATTAATATGATTAAGAATAAACACCTGAACTAAAACCAAGCTTAAAAACCTGCTGATATATAAAAGAATATTATTATTCATTGGTTTTTGTATTTTCTAAAGATCTAATTTCGGCGGCATCATTACTTTTTATCGCATAAACAAAACCAATATCCGTCATATCATTGAAAAGAAGGACATCAATCAAAAAATAACTTTGATTCTGATCTAATTCATAATTAAGTATTGTCCCAATTTGTATTCCACGAGGAAAGATAGTAGAACGTCCATTAGTAATTATAGTATCTCCTTTTTTTAGATTCGCTTGCCTAGGTACAGTTTCCAGCTGAACAATATTTGGATCTTTACCATTCCATACTAATGATCCATATTGGTTGGATTTCTTTAAACCAGCATTTATTCTTGAATTACTATTTAGGATAGAAATTACCCTGCTATAATTAGTAGAAGTGTTTTCTACTATACCAATAATCCCTTTGTCAGTAATAACTCCCATATCTGGTTCTACCCCATCTTTTTCACCTTTATTGATAAGGATGTAATTATCTATTTTGCTATAATCATTTTTATATACATTACCTTTAATAAAATGATATGGTTTGTCAAATGATGTTGTATCTGTATAATTTGTTGTAATGGTATCTGTAGTAAAAAGACTTAATTGATTACGCAGTTCCTCATTCTCTTTTAATAACCTTTCATTGTCACTTTTAAGCCCAAAATAATTACTAATTGAGTATCTCCAACCATAAACTCCTCCTGTAAAGAAATTCGTAGAGCTGATAAATTTACTTTTGTGATAGCTATGAGATTGAATGGTTAAAATCAACGATATAAACAAGAGCAACAGGAATAATAAGAAGTTTTTATTCCGTATCAAAAAATTAATAATTTGCTGCATACTTTATCGAGGTACTAAATTCTATCTATAGTAAAACAATCTATTATACCACCTTATTAACGTAAGTATAAATGATCAAAGCAGAATAACGTAAAAATTACTTTTTAGGTATATTCCAATTTGTTTTTTCTAAAAAATATTATTTAATCAGTACACTTTTGTATCGATTAATATTTTTTAGAGTAATACCTGTTCCTCTTACAACTGCCCTCAAAGGATCTTCAGCAATATAAACAGGTAAATCGGTTTTTTGAGATAATCTTTTGTCTAAGCCTCTTAACATGGAACCTCCTCCGGCAAGATAAATTCCAGTGTTATAAATATCTGCGGCCAGCTCAGGAGGTGTCTGTGATAATGTTTCCATTACAGCATCTTCGATTCTAAGAATCGATTTGTCCAAAGCTTTTGCTATTTCACGGAATGAAATTTGAACTTGTTTTGGTTTTCCGGTTAGAAGATCACGTCCTTGAACGTTCATTTCTTCAGGAGGTAACTCTAAATCTTCAGTAGCTGCTCCAATTTGTATTTTGATTTTTTCTGCAGTGCGTTCTCCAACATATAAATTATGTTGAGTTCTCATATAATAGATGATGTCATTGGTAAATACATCACCTGCAATTTTTACTGATTTGTCACATACAATTCCACCCAAAGCGATAACCGCAATTTCGGTTGTACCACCACCTATATCTACGATCATATTTCCTTTAGGTTGCATAATATCTACTCCAATACCAATAGCCGCAGCCATTGGTTCGTGAATTAGGTATACCTCTTTTCCGTTAACACGTTCTGCACTTTCTTTTACAGCTCGCATTTCTACTTCGGTAATACCTGATGGTATACATATAACCATTCTAAGAGCTGGAGTAAAGATTTTCTTCTTTAATGCAGGAATATCTTTGATAAACATGCTTATCATTTTCTCACTAGCATCAAAGTCCGCTATTACTCCATCTTTTAGAGGCCTAATTGTTTTTATATTTTCGTGAGTCTTTCCTTGCATCATCGCCGCTTCTTTACCAGCAGCAATTATTTTTCCAGACATAATATCTCTGGCAACTATGGATGGACTATCCACCACCACTTTGTCATTATGAATAACTAAGGTATTTGCGGTACCTAAATCTATAGCAATTTCTTCAGTAAAGAAGTCGAAAAATCCCATATAAAACAATAAAAAGGGTTAGAATTGAGTAAATGTACTAAAATTAATGCTTAAAATGACGTGTTCCTGTCATTACCATTGCAATTCCGTTTTGATCACAATAATCGATGCTTAATTGATCTTTAATAGAACCACCAGGTTGTATTACCGCCTTGATTCCAGCTTTATCTGCTAATTCAACACAGTCAGGAAATGGGAAAAAGGCATCGCTAGCCATCACTGCACCATTAAGATCAAAATTAAATGAATTTGCTTTTTCTACGGATTGCTTTAAAGCATCTACGCGAGAAGTTTGTCCAGTTCCGCTTGCTAAAAGTTGCTTATCTTTAGTAAACACAATAGTATTAGATTTTGTATGCTTACATATTTTAGAAGCAAACAACAAATCTTCTACTTGAGCTTCTGTTGGAGCTACTTTTGTAACTGTATTTAAGTCTTCTTTAGCATCTGTTTTTAAATCTTTATCCTGTACTAAAGATCCATTCAAACACGAACGTACTTGAGTGCTTGGAAGCTCTATGTCTTTTTGTATTAAAATAATTCTATTTTTCTTTCCTTTTAATACTTCTAAAGCTTCTGAACTATAGGAAGGGGCAATCACTACTTCACAAAAAAGTTTGTGAATCTCTTCGGCTGTGGCAACATCAATTTCAGAATTACTTATTAAAATACCTCCAAAAGCAGAAACAGGATCACCAGCTAAAGCGTCTACATAAGCCTCATGTATAATAGATCTTTGCGCAAGACCACAAGCATTGTTGTGTTTCAAAATAGCAAATGTAGGATTCTCTCCTTTGAATTCATTCATTAGATTAACAGCAGCATCAACATCGAGTAAGTTGTTGTATGATAATTCTTTACCATGTAATTTATCAAACATAGCATCAAAATCCCCGAAGAAAAAGCCTTTTTGATGTGGATTTTCTCCGTAACGAAGTGTTTTACCTTTAGTCTCGCTAATCTTTAAAGATGCTATCTCCTGATCACTGTTGAAATAATTAAAAATAGCACTGTCGTAATGTGAAGATACATTGAATGCTTTTGCAGCAAAACGTTTTCTATCTTCTAAGGATATGCTACCATTTCCTTCAGAAATAATATCTAAAAATTCAGCATAATCATCTACAGATGCAACACAAGTAACATCTGCAAAATTCTTAGCAGCAGCTCTAATTAGAGAAATTCCTCCAATATCAATTTTTTCAATGATATCTTGTTCAGAAGCACCAGAGGCAACTGTTTTTTCAAAAGGATATAAGTCAACTATAACAATGTCAATCTGCGGAATTTCATATTGAGCTAGTTCAGCAACATCGCTATCATTATTTTGACGATTTAGAATTCCTCCAAATACCTTTGGGTGTAATGTTTTAACTCTTCCACCAAGAATTGACGGATACGAAGTAATATCTTCTACCGGAACCACATCTACTCCTTGTTCTTTTATAAACTTTTCCGTTCCACCAGTAGAATAAATAGTAATTCCAAGTTCATCTAATTTTTTAACGATTGGGGCTAATCCGTCTTTACTAAATACAGAAATTAAAGCAGATTTAGCAGTTTTTGTGTTGCTCATAACAATGTTTAGTTGATAAAACGCAAAAGTAGCAATTTAGTTACCAATTAGACAACCCATTGTTAGTAATTGTTTTAGATATTTTGTAACAAAATTATTCAGAAAACGTCCTATCTTTATATTGTTCAAAAATCAGCATATGCTTATCTATCTAAGAGTACTTAAGGAGAGTTTTAATTTTGCGGTTAATGCTTTAAAAAACAATAAGTTAAGAACGTTTCTTTCGTTGTTGGGCGTAACCATTGGTATTTTTTCCATCATTGGAGTACTTGCCGCAGTAGATTCTTTAGAAAAAGAAATAAAAGGAAGTATCAGTTCTTTAGATAATAGCACTATTTACCTTACTCGAGTGTCATTTGGTCCTACAGATGTGCCAGATTGGAAAAGAGAGCAATTTCCTGATGTAACCTTTGAAGAATATCAGAATGTAAAAAGAACAATGCCTGACTTGAAAGCGATCAGTTTCTTGTTAAATGTTGGGCAAGAGACCTTAAAATATAATGACAAAAGCATCAGTAATGTAAGTATGGCTCCAGTTACTAATGATTATTATGATATTGAAGAATTACAGGTAGTAAAAGGTAGATTTTTTAATGAGCAAGAATCTGTTGGTGGAGCTCCAGTAGTAGTGATAGGGGATGAGATAGCAAAAAGTTTATTTGGAGATAGTGATCCAATTGGAAAAAAAATACGTGTGTATGGTAGAAAATTCAGTGTTATTGGCGTGCTAAAAAAAGAAGGAAGTGGCCTTTTTGGAGATTCGAAGGATACCGCAGCAATACTTCCTGTTAATTTGGTAAGAAGAATCTATGGAGATAATAACAAGTTCACGTTTCCTATGATTATCTTGAAACCAGAATCTGGAATTGATACTCCAGAATTTATAGCCACTTTAACTCAAAAAGTGCGCTCTTACAGAGGTTTAAAACCCGGTGAAATTGATAACTTTTTTGTAAATCAATTACAAGGTTTTACCGATTTTATCGATAATATAACTGGTACTATGTCACAAATAGGAGGGTTCATAGGAATGTTCTCACTTTTGGTAGGTGGTTTTGGGATTGCCAATATCATGTTTGTGAGTGTAAAAGAACGTACTAATTTAATAGGTATTCAGAAGGCTTTAGGAGCAAAGAAAAAATTTATATTACTTCAATTTTTATTTGAAGCTGTTATTCTTGCGATTTTTGGTGGGTTAATAGGATTAGTATTAGTGTGGTTAATTTCAAAAGGAGCCTCTCAATTTACAGGCGATTTTGAATTTATACTTTCCTCTTCCAATATGTTTTGGGGAATGTTTTGGTCTACATTAATAGGACTGATAGCTGGAATATTTCCAGCATGGATGGCAGCAAGATTGGATCCTGTAGAAGCTATTAGAACTGGAATGTAGTTTTGATGTATTTATACAAAACGAAATAATAGGTATATGTTCATACCTAATGCAATTAATATAAGAATTAGAACTGCTATTGGAATTACTCTCATCATTTTATCTTTCTTTCTATTTGGGGTCATTAAATTTGTTATCATAGGAACAAAGATACTGTGAAAGAGTGCTTAAGGAAATAGGTGAAAATACTTGATTATGAAATTATAAAAAGGGTTGAAAATAAAATTCTCAACCCTTTTTATGTACTAGGAATTTATTAGAATATTATTCTTTAATTATTCTTTTTGTGGTACTGCCAGTTTCCGAATAAATAATCATTAGATATATAYCGGAACGTATTACAGAAATATCAACAGTATTTATAATAGAATTATTATTTAGTTCCTGAGCGACAATTACTTTCCCTAGAACGTCAAAAACTTCAATGTTTTTTAAGTTTAAATTGGTTGCCCCTGATATATTAATAATGTCTTTAGATGGTACTGGGAAAATGGTTACCCCTTTCTCAAGTATTTCATCATTAATACTTAGTACATTGTCATACATAATACTAAATTGGGATGCAGCTGTATTTCCATTACCAAAAGAATCGTTTGCTACGTTTTCGGCTATGTCGGCTGTAATTGTAAAAGGTCCAGTTCCAGCAGGTGTAATCTCTGCTGTATAGGTAGTTCCAGAACCTGAAAAATTAGAAATACTTCCATTAACAATAGTTATTTCGGTACTCATAAACCCAGTAACACTTTCGCTAAATGTTATAGTAATAGGAATAGGATTGGCAGCTGTAGGAGAACTTTCAGTAGAAGTAATACTCACTGTAGGTCTCATGGTTTCTTTAGTCTCAGTATCAGTAACCATGCTACCGGTATTTCCGTTAACATCTGTAAGTGTTACACTGAGTGTAATAGTCCCGTCGGGCAATCCGCTTAAGTCAATTCCAGTTATTTGATCAGTAGCCGTTGCAATCACTCCTGAATCACTCACAGATCCAGCTCCGCCGGAAGATGTGAATGTATAATTGTAAGTAGCTCCTACTTCAGCACCTGCAAAAGTGAAACTTACAGCGTTTTCATTTCCGGAATTAATAGGACTTTGGTCGATTGAAACAGAGTATCCTGTTGGAGATCCTGTGTCTTTTGTTTCAGTATCTGTAGCTGCACTACCTGTATTTCCACTTGTATCAGTCAATGTTGCACTAAGTGTAATGGTTCCATCAGGCAATCCGCTTAGGTCGATTCCTGTTATTTGATCAGTCATCGTTGCAATCACTCCAGAATCACTCACCGATCCAGCTCCGCCAGAAGATGTGAATGTATAGTTATAGGTTGCACCCACTTCAGCACCTGCGAAAGTGAAACTTACAGCATTTTCGTTCCCAGAGTTAATAGGGCTTTGGTCAATTGAAACAGTATATCCCATTGGAGATCCTGATTCTTTCGTTTCAGTATCCGTAGCTGCGCTACCAGTATTTCCATTTGTATCTGTAAGTGTTGCACTAAGTGTTATGGTTCCATCAGACAATCCACTTAGGTCAATTCCAGTTATTTGATCAGTCATCGTTGCAATCACTCCAGAATCAGTCACAGATCCGGCTCCGCCAGAAGAAGTGAATGTATAGTTATAAGTAGCACCCACTTCAGCACCTGCGAAAGTGAAACTTACTGCGGTTTCATTTCCGGAGTTAATAGGACTTTGGTCGATTGAAACAGTATATCCCATTGGGGATGCTGTTTCTTTGGTTTCAGTATCTGTAGCTGCGCTACCGGTATTTCCGTTTGTATCTGTAAGTGTTGCACTAAGTGTAATGGTTCCATCAGTTAATCCGCTGAGATCAATTCCTGTTATTTGATCAGTAGCTGTTGCGATTACTCCAGAATCAGTTACAGATCCGGCTCCGCCAGAAGATGTGAATGTATAGTTATAAGTAGCACCCACTTCAGCACCTGCGAAAGTGAAACTTACAGCGTTTTCATTTCCAGAGTTAATTGGGCTTTGATCGATTGAAACAGTATATCCCGTTGGGGATGCTGTTTCTTTCGTTTCAGTATCCGTAGCTGCACTACCAGTATTTCCATTTACATCCGTAAGTGTTGCACTAAGTGTTATGGTTCCATCGGCTAATCCGCTGAGGTCGATTCCGGTTATTTGATCAGTAGCTGTTGCAATCACTCCGGAATCAGTCACAGAACCAGCTCCACCAGATGAGGTAAATGTATAGTTATAAGTAGCACCCACTTCAGCACCTGCGAAAGTGAAACTTACAGCGTTTTCATTTCCAGAGTTAATAGGACTTTGATCGATTGAAACAGCGTATCCAGTTGGAGCACCAGTGTCTTTGGTTTCAGTATCTGTAGCTGCGCTACCGGTATTTCCGTTTGTATCTGTAAGTGTTGCACTAAGTGTAATAGTACCATCAGCTAATCCACTGAGGTCAATTCCTGTTATTTGATCAGTAGCTGTTGCAATGACTCCAGAATCAGTCACAGATCCGGCTCCACCAGAGGATGTGAATGTGTAGTTATAAGTAGCACCCACTTCAGCACCTGCGAAAGTGAAACTTACAGCGTTTTCGTTCCCAGAGTTAATAGGACTTTGGTCAATTGAAACAGAGTATCCCGTTGGGGATGCTGTTTCTTTCGTTTCAGTATCCGTAGCTGCACTACCAGTATTTCCATTTACATCCGTAAGTGTTGCACTAAGTGTAATAGTACCATCAGCTAATCCGCTGAGGTCGATTCCAGTTATTTGATCAGTAGCCGTTGCAATTACTCCAGAATCAGTCACAGATCCAGCTCCGCCAGAAGAAGTGAATGTATAGTTATAAGTAGCACCTACTTCAGCACCTGCGAAAGTGAAACTTACAGCGTTTTCATTCCCAGAGTTAATAGGGCTTTGATCGATTGAAACAGAATATCCAGTTGGAGAG
>NZ_WEKL01000056.1 GCF_019295435.1 Aquimarina litoralis | reverse complement strand
TCCATATCCTATCAGGTATATGTGGAGGATTGTGAAGTATGTTGCAATCCAATAGAATTACACCCACGTTTTGAGGATCAAGAATTAGTAGCTTTTGAAGCATTAAATATTGAACAATAGTTTTAGGTAGTACTGTTTTACTCTTTGAGTATACAATTCTTGTATTTCAAGCTTATCTTCGTTAATATATGTAACATCATTTTCAGAATAGTAAAAGTTGATACCTTTGTATAGATGCAATCACTAATTGATTTTTTAAATATTCTTATTCTCTTAGGAGCAATTCAAGGATTGATAACCTCAATTTTATTATTCAATTTTAAATCAAACAAAAAGGCTAACAGGATATTGTCTTTTTTAATTTTATTGGTTTCCTTGTCATGTTTCAATATATACATATTAGAAACCATTACGACCACAGCAACTTTTTGGCTTGTGTTGGAAGCTATTTTTCCTTTAGTTGTTATTATGCCAATTGGGCCATTAGTATATTTTTATATAAAAACTTCATTGTATCCAGACTTCAAATTAACAAGAAAGAACAACGTTCATTTTTACACTGCCGTATTAGACCTAGTTCCATATGTAGCAGCTGTTATTTTTATAGTAGGTGGCTTTTTAGGTTTTATAAATGCTGATAGTAATGTGAAATGGGGGAATTTTATAGA
This sequence comes from Aquimarina litoralis, assembly GCF_019295435.1. Classification (GTDB taxonomy): domain Bacteria; phylum Bacteroidota; class Bacteroidia; order Flavobacteriales; family Flavobacteriaceae; genus Aquimarina; species Aquimarina litoralis_A. The sequence continues at coordinate 28,124 of NZ_WEKL01000056.1, read as the reverse complement.
TGTTTATACCATGTATGTAGATATTCCTAGATGGATTTCATTGGTGATTTATGTTTGGTTTTCTTTTAAATTAATGAGCAATTATCCATTAAAAGCTAAAAATAAAGCTCATATGAAATGGGTGAAACAATTTACAATTGGCTTTTTAATATTTGCTTTTATTTGGGGTGTTCATTTGGTTTTTTACTTAATTCCTTCTTTGTCCCAGAGCGTACTGAATCGAGTTGGGTGGTATCCGATTTATATACCTCTAATTGGATTAATTTATTGGTTGGGTATCAATGGTATTATTATCAGTTTGAAACCCTACTATAAATCCTCTAAAACACCTGATTTATCAGAAACAATTGTAAAAACAACAACATTAGCTTTACAACAGGCAATGATAAAGGATCAATTGTTTTTAAACGCATCTCTTAAACTCGATGATGTTGTAAAGCATATTGAAGTACCACAAAAGACAATTTCTACAGTCCTAAATCAGCATATAGGCAAAACTTTTAATGAGTTTATTAATGAATATCGCATAGCAACGTTCAAAAAGAGGTTGCTAGATAATGATACTAATAACCTAACGATTACAGGAATTGCTTTTGAATGTGGTTTTAATTCTCAAGCTACTTTTCAAAGAACATTTAAAACCATAACAGGTGTATCACCAAAAGAATTTCAGAAAAAACATATAAAAAGTTAGCAGAAAAAGCTCTCAAATCTAGATTTGAATAGATTTATACTATCTCCCAAGCCTTTATTTGTGGAAAATAATCTGGATAAAGGATAAGACTTCATGGGATCATGATTTTTATTGAAAAGTTCTGTACCCGAAAGACTTAACAAGAATATCGAGTAGTTTCCAAAAACAAAATGTAATTGCTGTTTGTCGACAAAACAGATCTTGGATACATCCATCTTAAAGTTTTCTTATCCTATTATCACTTTAAACGAACGATTTATGAAAACCCGCTTTTTTACAATTTATTTTTTATTATTATCTATAGTAGTTTCTTCGCAAAAAGAATCAACTGATCTAGATCTTGTTGATGATTTTCTAACCATAGAATATCCCAAAAATAAACCAGGAGCTGTAATTTTAGTTGCAAAAGAAGGAAACATACTTTTTGAAAAAGCTTATGGATTGGCTTCTCTAAAACCAAAACGTAAATTAAAAAAAGACATGGTGTTTCAAATTGCTTCTATTACCAAACAATTTGTTTCTGCTGCGATTCTTACCTTAGTAGAAGAAAGGAAAATGTCTTTAAAAGACACTATTCAGAAATATGTACCCTACTATCCATCCAAAAAACACCCAATAACTATTCATCATCTATTATCACAAACCTCTGGAATACCTGAGTATTTTATTCTTGAAGATGATGAACTCCATTTACTTGCTAAGGAGCATACTCCTAAAGAACTAATTAATTATTACAAAGATGTTCCTCTGAAGTTTATCCCAGGAGAGCAATGGGAATATAGTAATTCTAACTATCCATTATTAGGTGCGGCCATAGAAAAAGTTACAGGAATGACATTAAAAGAGTATTTAGATCAGCATTTTTTTGAACCTTTGAAAATGTCATCTACAGGACTTGGGTATCCTCAGGATGTAAAGAAAAATCGTATTCCTACTGGTTATGATCATAAAAACGGAATGTTATTTCCTGGGCCCAAAATTGTTGGATCCGCTATGTATGCTGCAGGTGGAATGGTGTCTACTACAAATGATTTATTCTTATGGAACAGAGCTTTAAGGAATCATACAAATGTGTCTAAATTTGTTATAGAAGCTTTAACTACAGAGAAAACACTCAATTCAGGGAAAAAAACAGGTTATGGATATGGGTTTTTTATAAAAGACATCAAAGGAAGTCCTACCATTCAACATAGTGGTAATTTATATGGTTTTACAAGTACAGCATTATATCTTCCTGAAGAAGATGTTTTTGTTGCGCTTTTAACGAATACAAAATATGATAGAACAGACGAAATCGCTAATTATGTAGCGAGCCTTCTAATTAATAAACCACTTAAGATTCTTAATTCTAAAGAAATGTCCAATGCCCTATTGAAAGAATATATTGGAACCTATGAGATGAAGAATAAAGATATAGAACGAAGTTTTGAAATTAAACTTTATGAAAACAATCTCCTTTTGTTTGATCCTAAAACTCCCGAAAGCACTGCCCTTTTGAAAACATCAGAAGAAAAAGATGTATTGTTACTGAAGGTAGCTAACGCTTCTTTTAAATTCATTAGAGATGAAAAAAATCAAATCATTGGCTTTAAGGCAGCACAAAATGAAGATGTTTTTATGTTTAAGAAAATAAAATAGTAGTTATATAAAGTTATAACAGGTCTTATTGTAGATATTCCCATGTTTTGAAGGTTAGGGATTTACAACTTTTAAAGCGCTAAAAATCGATAAATGATCGTTTAAATTTGTTCATCTACAGTAATCTACCATTCGTCGACAGTAAATCCCCGTTTTATCGAAATAAAATCTGATAAAGGCATAATTTTTAGACTTTTACAGTGTAAACATAACAGTAGAATAAAAAATACCTTTAGCCTTATGAGAACTTTAAAATTTTTATTGATAGAAGATGACGAAATAGAACGTTTAAAATTTGTGAGAGTGTTAGATAAGAATAACTATTCTTATAAGCTATTGGAAGCAGAAAATGGAGAAGAAGCTTTAGATATCTTAGAAAATAAGAACGAAATCCCAGATCTAATTCTATTAGACCTAAACATGCCGAGAATGAGTGGATTAGAGTTTTTGAAGATCTTAAAAGCTAATGATAGATTGAAATATATTCCAGTGGTAATTCTAAGTACTTCTAACAATCATCAAGATCTCAAAAGAAGTTATGAAGAAGGAATTGCAGGCTATGTGGTGAAGCCTTTGAAGTACGAAGACTATGTAGAAAAAATAAAATCTTTAGTAGAGTATTGGGGAAAAAATGAACTTTTCATTATGTAAAAACTAATAAAATATGTAAATTCACGTACCCCTCAGGTATGATGTTTTACGACAAGAAGAAAAAGATCTTTTCACACACTATTTTCTGACAGTAGACGCTATCTTATTGCTTATAATTTATACTTAAATATATGAAAGGTATTGTATTTACTGAGTTTTTGGAACTTGTAGAAAGTAAGTTTGGTCTGCAAATGGTAGATCAGATAATTGAACAGTCTAATCTTCCTTCTAAGGGAATTTATACCGCTATTGGCACCTATAAATTCTCAGAGATGTTAAGCTTGCTTACTAACTTAAGTAACAACACAAACATCAATACGGATGACCTCCTTCTAGTATATGGAGAACATTTTTTTGATGTATTAGCCAATAGTTATGGTTCACTATTAGAACAATATAATAACCCTTTAGAATTATTAGGATCTATAGAAAATCATATTCATGTAGAGGTAAGAAAAATCTATCCTGAAGCTGAACTACCTACCTTCGAAGTTTTACACAAAACCGAAACTGAGCTTATAATGATTTATAAGTCAAGCAGAGCTATGTATAGTTTTGGATTAGGTCTTATGAAAAAGACCTTTCAGCATTTCAACAAAAAAGCAAATATTCAATTTGAAAAAATAAAAGAAGACGGAACAGAGGTTAAATTCATGATTCATTTACAATAAGTATGAATAAACCTGATCCGGAAATATTAGAACGAGCCTTGCAAAGGGAACGCGCTGCACGAAAACAAGCAGAGAGTATTCTTGAAGATAAATCCAGAGAATTATATGATCTTACTCAGGAATTACGTTCCGCCAACCATAAGTTAGAAGGACTCTTTGATGAAAAGAAGAATGAGTTACAGGGAGTTTTTGATAATCTGGTTGATGCCTACGTGCTTATGGATGTACAAGGCAATATTTTGAATATGAATACTTCTGCAGTCAAACTTTTCGGATATGATGTAGCCGAAGAAGAAATTAACGTAGTTTCTTTAATTTATAAGGATGATTATGAATATGCCATGTCTTCTTTTCAACAATTAATTACACAAGGATCTTTTTCAGATTATAAGGCAAGAGTATATACCAAACATAAAGGTGTGCGAACAGTACACATCAATGCGAGCATTATTAAAAATAGTGATGGTCGTGTGATTGGTGCGCAAGGTATTGTAAGAGATATCACAGTACAATTAGAACAAGAAAATCAAAAGGAGCAGTTATTACATAATCTAGAAGTAAGTAATAAAGAATTAAATGATTTTGCGCATGTAGTATCACATGATTTAAAATCTCCGCTACGTGGAATGAATGCATTGATTAATTGGCTGAAAGAGGATTATAAAGATATCTTAGATAAAAGTGCACAGAAGTCTTTTGATTCATTACTTCAAAAGATTGAGAAAATGGATAACTTAATCGAAGGAATATTAGCGTATTCTAGTATTGATAAGCAAGCCATTAAAGAAAAAGATATTGATCTTAATGAAGTAGTCGCTAATATCATCTCCATGATTTATGTACCAGATCATTTCACCGTTACCATTAAAAACAAGTTACCGACTATTAAAGGTGATCAATATAGATTACAACAATTGTTTCAGAATATTATTAGCAATGCGATAAAATATAATGACAAAGAACAAGGCATCTTAGATATTTCATGTGTAGATAATGAGGATCATTGGGAATTCATTTTAGCAGATAATGGCCCTGGAATTCCAGATGAATATCACGCCAAAATATTTGAGGTTTTTCAGACTATTAGTACTTCTAAAGAATCAACAGGTGTAGGGTTATCCATTGTTAAAAAAATTGTAGATCTCTACGATGGATCTGTCAATGTCACTTCTGAAGAAGGAAAAGGAGCGACTTTCTATCTTATTTTAAAGAAAACCAAAAATCATATAAACTCATGAAAAGCCAACAGTACATAAAAGAAAAGAATAGTGAATGGAAACCTGCAAATACCTACAACGATAGTTTAAAAGAGCCATTAGTGTTGGTTTTTGGGAATAGATATTTATTGGAAGACCCAAAGATTTTTGACGAAATTAAAGACTTGTATCCCACAGGAGATATAATTATAGGATCTTCCGCAGGAGAGATTTTAGGAGAAAGTGTAACGGATTCTTCTCTTTCATTAACGGCTGTCGAATTTGAAAAAAGTCAATATAAAGTTGTTCGTGAGAATATTCTGGATTATGATAAAGATGCCTATAAAACAGGTCAAAAATTATCAAATCAATTGCCAGAAAATAATTTAAAACATGTTTTTGTAGTGAGCGAAGGAAGTTTTGTGAATGGATCTGCATTAATTGATGGTTTAGAATCGATTCATAAATCCGTAACTTTTACAGGTGGATTGTGTGGAGATGATGCCAGATTTGAGAAAACACTGGTTGGCTACAATGATATTCCAAAAGAAGGAGAGATTATTGCTATTGGTTTTTACGGAGATAGTTTAGATATTACAAGCGCTCAATATGGTGGTTGGACACCTTTTGGTCCAGAAAGAATTGTAACTAAATCGGATAATAATATTTTGTATGAGCTAGATGAACAACCTGCATTAGATCTTTACAAAAAATACTTGGGAGATAAAGCAGCCGAGTTACCTCAATCTGCGTTGCTATATCCATTAAGTGTAAAATCAGAAGGAAAGAAAGAAGCTATTGTTAGAACGATATTATCCATTGATGAGAAGGAAAATACTATGATATTGGCAGGAGATGTTGCAGAAGGTTCTGTAGTGCAATTGATGATGGCTAATATTGATAAAATTGCTGAAGGAGCTGCTCAAGCGGCCTTATTTGGAATGGAAAAAAGAGAAAAATCACCTGATCTAGCAATTTTGGTAAGTTGTATAGGTAGAAAATTAGTAATGGATCAACGAGTAGAAGAGGAAATTGAAGAAGTAGTAGAAATTGTAGGGAAAGAAGCTGTAGTTACTGGTTTTTACTCTTATGGAGAACTAGCACCTTTTAGAAATAGTAAAAAATGTGAACTTCATAATCAAACCATGACATTAACACTTATTAGTGAATAAATATGAATCCTCTCTTAAAGCGTCAAATAAGAAAAAATCTTCCAGAATATCTTAAGGGAAATGATGAGTTAGAAGATTTTCTAGAAGCAATTAATAAATCATACGCCAATTATGAAGAGCAATTTGCAATGTTGCAAAGGGCTATGTCTATTAGTTCGCAAGAATTATTTGATGCTAATGAAAAATTAAGAGAAGAAGCAGAACAACAACGACTAGTAATTGCCAGTTTGAATGATGCTACAAAAGCATTACGATCTATTACCTATAAAAAGGAAAAATCAAATTCTGGTCAGGAAGAAGAATTAACAGGTCTGGAGCTAGCCTCATTAATAGAAAAGCAAGCAAAACAAATCTCTGATTTTGAGAAACAAAGAGCAAAAATCCTTAAGGATCTAGAAAAAAGTAATGAAGAATTAAGTAATTATGCTCAGATCGTTTCTCATGATTTAAAATCTCCTTTGCGAAATGTAAGTGCTCTGGTTTCTTGGATAAAAGAAGATAGCGAAGATCTAGGAGGAACCGTTTTGAGCCATATTGATCATATCGAAGGAAATCTATTGAAAATGGAAAATCTTATTGGCGGAATTTTAGAATACTCGCTAGTAGATAAAAAAGAACAAATAGACAGCCTTGTAAATGTAAATATGCTGATCAAAGATACTATTGAATCCATTCATGCTCCAGATACGTTAGAATTTACTATAGATAATGTATTACCTACGGTAAAAAAGGATGTATACAGATTAAAGCAGCTTTTTCAAAACTTACTAAGTAATGCGATAAAAAGTATTACTACAGATCAAGGACAAATTCATATAGGATCTATAGAAAAAGATGACTATTGGGAGTTTTATATAAAAGATAATGGAAAGGGTATCGAAGAAAAATACCACAAAAAGATATTTGAGATTTTTCAGAGTGTGGATGAACACAAAAAATCAACAGGAATTGGATTGTCTATAGTGAAAAAAATTATTGACTTTTATGAAGGAAAGATTTGGTTAGATTCTAAAGTCGGTGTTGGTACAACTTTTTATTTTACACTTAAAAAGACAAAATGACGGAACAACCAAATTTAAATTATATAGAAGAACTATCTGCAGGATCACCAGAGTTTAAGCAAAAATTAATAGAAATTCTAAAACGAGAGTTTCCAGAAGAAAAAAAAGTGTTTTTGGACAACTATTCTCAAAAAAAATATAAGGCTACTGCCGAAAATGTACACAAATTAAAACACAAAGTAGGGATGCTTGGTTTTGAAGCAGGATATCAAACCACAATAAGCTTTGAAGAAGAGCTATTAAACGGAGAGGATTCCCTGTTTTCGGAATTTATGCTTATTTTAGACTCCATAGAAAATTTTCTTGTGACTATTTAACCCAGTATACCTATGAATTGTATTATTATTGATGATGAAGAAATGGCTAGAGCTATTATCGAACAGTTGTGTTCTCAAGTAGATGATTTAAATGTTTTAGAACAATTTCCAAATGCAATTCAGGCGATTAAGTACTTAAATCAGAATGAAGTAGATCTCATTTTTTTAGATATTCATATGCCTGATTTTACAGGATTTGATTTTATTCAAACACTGAAAAGTCCACCTAAAATTGTTCTAACTACTTCAGATAAAAATTTTGCTTTAGAAGCTTTTGAGTACGATTGTATTGTGGATTATATGGTAAAACCAATTACTCTACCACGATTTCTTAAGTGCATTCAAAAAGTACAAAGTACTCCAATAAATCAAAGTGCTCCAGCACAACAAACTCCATCTGAAGAAAACCAAGATACAAAAGAAGAAAACGACTTATATATTAATATAGATCGTAGGTTGATAAAGATAGATATACCAACGATCAATGTTATAGAAGCTAAAGGAGATTATATTCTTATTAAAACTGAAAAACAAAATTATACAGTTCATTCTACCCTTAAAAAAATAGAAGAAAAACTTCCTGATGATATCTTTTTGAAAGTACATCGCTCATATGTAATTAATTTTAAAAAGATCATCGATATCGAAGATAACAGTGTATTGATTGAAAAAGATGTAATTCCTGTTAGCCGATCCAATCGTCCAGAGCTTATGAGAAGATTAAACCTTCTTTAAAGTACTTGTCTGCGGTTTAAAACCATTGATCTACAGTTCTCTACTGCTTATCGAATACCCTAAGAATAAGCTTTTGATATAGACTAATTTTGAGTAATTCAAAAAACCAAAATCTATATCATTATGAGAAAAATTATTACTTTTTTAACCGCAATAATAGCATTGTCAATCAGTGCTCAAGAAACATTTGACTGCAACGATGGAACTTTTTACCAGGTAATTTCTGGATCCATGAAAGCATATGATCCAATTACAGGATCTTATTCTGATGCCTTACATTCTTATGATACTTATAACGCCGGTGGTTACAATGCAGTGGATAACTATTTATATGCAATTAAAAGAAGTGATAAACACCTATTGCGTATTGCCAAAGATATGATAGTAGATTTAGGAGCTGTTGCTCCTAATGGTACTGTTATATTTGGTGGTGGATATGCTGCTGATGTAGATCCAGACGGTAATTTGTGGGTATTTCAAAACAATACAAAAAGAACATTTCATAAAATAACAAATCTTAAAGATTATGATGGGAGTTACGCTCCTCAATTTGAGATTGTAGAAGCTGATGTAACCGCTCCCAGCACATGTGCCGACATTGTATATGTAAATGGAGCTTTTTATGGAGGAAGTAGAGGAAAGATGTTTAAATGGGATTTATCTACAGGTACTCCGGTTTTTTCAAGTAAATCCGTAGCTAATTTGCCATTTAGTACATTTGGCGCAGCTTATGCCGATACAGATAACAGATTGTATTTCTCGGATAATAATGGTGGTTTGTATTTGATTAATGATTATGAAGGTGCAAATCCTTCTGCTACTTTGTTAAATCTTACAGAAACTACAAACTCTAATGATGGTTTTAAATGTGCAAGTGGTATTTCTCCTTTAGATAAAGATGGAGACGGTTTATTGGATTCGATGGACGCTGATGTAGATGGAGACGGATTATCAAACGTATTTGAATGTAATGGTATGGATCCATATGGAGATATTGATGATGATGGTATGTTTAACTACTTGGATAATGATATTAGTGGTAACGGAGATAATGTAGTACAAGATGCCTTCGATAGAGATCAAGATGGAAACCCAGATTTCTTGGATATTGATTCAGATAATGATGGAATTTATGATATCGTAGAAGCAGGTGCGGGAAATAGTGATACTAACAATGATGGAGTGTGTAATTACCAAGATGCTAACTATCAGGATACCGATAATGATGGTATTGCTGATGTTTTTGATGCAGATCAGTTAGGTACAGATTTTATCCCTTTAGATACAGATAACGATCAAGTATTTGACTGTTATGATATCGATTCTGATAATGACGGAATTATAGATTTAATAGAAGGACAAGATGAGAATGCATTTTTAGGACTTTCAGGAAATGATGAAGATACCGATGGAATGGATGATAATTTTGATCCAGATTTTGGAGGAACTGTTAATGGAACGGTTAATACGGATAATGAAGATGCTTACGATCATCTAGATACAGATTCAGATAATGATGGTATTTCTGATAGTATTGAAGCATATGATAGTGATGGTGATGGAAACCCTGAAACGATTGCTTCTGGAGTAGATTCTGATAATGATGGATTAGATGATCACTACGATCAAAGAAAAACTGGTTTCGACTCTCAAAATGGAGGACAAACACCTGCTAATTTTCCAATACCAGCTATTTGTGATAGATATAATTATTTAGGAGAATTTAACGGAAATGGAAAACCTTTATATCTAGATGGAAGAGACGAAGTATCTCAAGAAACTGTGGATATGATTCATAATGCTTTACCAGAAGGATATCCTGTACCAGATTTTAATCCACATTACATTTCATCTGGATATGACACTGATGTGGTTTTAGAAGAGAATGCTGAAATATGGGTAACGTTTGTAGGAGAAGGTGCTGGATATAGAAACACTTTAGGATTCTATACCTATGATGCCGATAATCCATATGCAACGGTTCCTCAACCAGAAGACATTACTATTATTTTTCCAAATGTATCTGCTGTAGGTAGTGGAGGTGAATTAGAAGTTGGTGATAAAGTTAAAATAGGAAGTTTTCCTCCTAACACAGGTATTGGATGGGTGTTGTTAGCAAATGCATGGAAAGATGGGTGCGTAGATACAGGACATTGGCAATTATATTCAAATCCAGATTACAATCCAGAAAGTGATGAATCTTTAAGATACCACAATGTGTTACTAAATGACCCAGATTCTGACAGAATAATTCTAGGATTTGAAGATATCAGAAGAGATTATAGTTCTTGTGACCAGGATTTTAACGATGCATTATTTTATATAACAGCAAGTCCAATTACGGCTATAAGAACGGATAACTACGCAGATATTGATAGTGCCACAGATGTTACTTCAGGAAATGATGGAGGTTTGGAGAGTAATGGAGATTTAGCAAGCTTAATAGCACAAAGAAATTTTAATAGAACAAAGTCTAATACAATCTTTAATACTAAAAAATCTCAAAAAACTTTTCAACCAAGTGTTATTTCTTATAAATCAGCAAAAAATGGAGATTTGAGCACATATTTCCCAGAAACAGGAGTATTTGGATCTGAATCTGCTTATGTATCGAGCCCTGAAGATTTATTAGAGATCACGAATGCAAATACTGTATTCTCTGTAGACTATTACCAAGATGAAAGCAGAGTAGCTGCTGCATTAGCAACTTCTACAACAGGAAAAGTATATGATCATTCTAAGACAATTTGTGATCGGCTTAATGGTTCTAAATTGTTAGATTTAAGAACGGTTGATATCAGAAATCATACAATAATCAGTACTAGAATTGAAAGAGCTACTGGTGAGATTGAGTATGCACTTGTATTCTCTATCAAAGAAGGTGAATTTGAAAATGAAATCTATAGCCTTTGGAATATAGACAGTTATCCAGAAGGTAATTATAAAAACTTCCAGGTTTGGGGTGGTTCAGTAGCGCAAGTAGCGAATATTACCAATCATATCTTAGATACATTTATGATGGTAAAACCTTTGAGAAGCCATGAAGTAGCAAATAGAATTCCTACTGTATTTGTAGAAAAAGGAAAGTATGATAATGGACAGTTAGTACTAAATATCATAAATACATCTAGAGCTTCTTCAATGAATTTTAACGGAAATATCCGAAGAACTGAATTAGCAGCAGAAGTACAATTAAGCCAAGCCATTTCTTTATCAGGAGCATATAGAGAACAAGTTACAATACCTACTGGATATTTATTTGATATCGGATTCTCAGTAAATGAACCACAATCAACACAGTTAGATGCATTATATCTTGCAGATGGTCCTTGGGGAATCGATTACAAAGAAGAAGGAGTAGTTATAGAAACATTCGAAGTTTTAGAACAAACAGAAGTAATGTCAGATGATAATTATACAATTGAGAGAGGTGTATCTGTAAGCGGAGAAGTGAAAGAAACTATGAATATCTTCAGAAATATTCTAGCAGGTGATAGAACATTAAATGTGGAAGCATATGATGCATTACAATTCGAAATGAATACAGATAAAGATATAGAAGTGATTTTAGTAACTAAAGATCTTACTGATTGGAATGACAGATTGCGATACACAGTAGAAGCAGATGCTAACAATATATTACATACGATTTCTTTCTCAGATTTTGTAAATGGACAAGGCGCTAGTATGGATGTAAAAGATTTAAGAAGTATCGTGTTCTCAGTACAAGGAGATTATCAAAACTTCGAATCTTTTAACATAAATATTACAGAAGTGGCTTTTACAAATACAGCAGTATTAAGTGTTGAAGAACATGAGATTCAGGAAAAAGTAGCAAATGTGATGAATTATCCAAATCCATTTCAAGCAACCACATCTATTAGAGTTCCGGAGACATTACAAGGAACCGTTAAGATCACAGTTATTGATATGTTAGGTAGAATAGTAAGAGATGAAAAACTAGAAATGATTTCTCCAAATGAAGCTAAGTTTAATGGAAGTGGTTTGATAACAGGGATTTACAAGTATATCATTTCAGATTTAAATAAGAAAAGCTATCAAGGAAGCTTTATGAAAAAATAATGTTGTATTGATTTCAGGTTGGGTTTTTGGGGTCTACTAAGAATAGCGAGGATAAGTACTGTTTCCTCGCTATTTTTTTAATAAAAGCCTTTTTTAGGTTACTGTCGTAACGCTTCAATTTTTTTATCAAAAAGAGGTTTCCTTAAAAAATGCCATTTCAGTTTAAAACCTATTTCGGTAAATTCAAAACCGGCAGCAGTTGCTGAAGCGATGTTACTGTATTTTGCATATATATTAGCCATAAATCTTTCTGAAAAATGGTGTCCTAATTTTCCTTCTGCTCTAAAAGTGGTAGAAGCAGGGTCTTCTTCTACAAACTGTCGGCCTGCTGCTGCACTTAAACTATAAAACCAGTCATTATTTTGATCATTCAATAATTCTGCAAATATTTCTACTAAATGAAAGGAAGAAGGACTAAAGTAAATCGTCGGTACTTGATCTTTAAATGAAATAAATTGATAATTGATACCGGTTTTTAAAGCAGGCCTATTTAATATATTGTAATACAGCGAGGTAAATAATAGGTTCCTTGTATTCTCATCTGATTGTGTCGTATAAATCGCCTGAGTATACCATCCTAGATTAAAGTTGGTTCCTAAATTATAATTGATAGAATAATTATTCATGATGATTTCTCTATCAATAAGATCTGCATTGAAATTTTGTAATTCTCTTTTGTATCCAATGTCTAAACTTTGAAGTCTAAAAGGTTTAGTACTTATAATTAGTTCTCCAATGACACCAGTATAGCTGGTAGTGTTTGCATCAGAAGAGTTAAATCCTACATTGGTTTTGAGACCAATTCTACCAGTAAATTTATAATCCAATCCGATTAGTGCTTCTTGAGATTCAGCTTTGCTACCTGTTACTGTATTTTCAGTAGATCGAAAAGAATAGCTGCCTTTTAGTTTTAATTTTGGCGATAAAGGAATTTCCGTATTGAAACTGGTACTAATGGCTTCATTATTTCCGTTATCGAAAGTAAACGCAGTTTTGTTTTCAATAAAAGGGGTATGCGATTTCTTTAAGGTGGCAATCAACTTCTCGGCATCTGGTTGCTTAGGATAAAAGAATAAAGTTTTAAATGCATATTCATAGGATTCCATGTCTAAACCTGACGCTCTATAAGCATTTGCTATCCCAAGATTTCCATCGAATGAGCCTTCGTTTGTAGATAAGATCTTTTGATATTGATCTAAACTCATTCCAAAATCACTGGTATACATTCCTAAAGTAGCTCGTAAACTTAAAAGATTGGGACTTTCGGGATATAACTTTTCAAACTCAAGAAGTGAACCCTTAGCATCATTAAATTTTTTATTCCAAAATAAGGCTTGTATGTATCGCTCATAAGAAGATAAAAGGAGATTCTTGTCAGGAGATGATAGATTTTTTGCTTTTTGGAGCGATTGGGTAGCTAAATCTAAAGCTTTCTTTTCTTTAAATTTTTTGTGGGATACTAATGAAAGTCCTTGTAAGGAGGTAATACTATCTTTAGCATTTTTAGCTATGGTATAATAGGCTTTTTCAGCATTATCATATTGTTTAATGATGAGGTAAATATTAGCCTGATTAAGTAGTGTATCTTTATCCTCAGGAAAATCAACCAAATTTTGATCTAAGTAGGCCAATGCTTGTTCGTATTCTTTGTTTTGCGATAATGTAAAAGCATATCCTAGCCGAATATATTTTCTGGAAATTAATGCGTTAGGATTACCAACTTGTATATCCAAAGCTTTGTTTACGGTTTCAAGAGCTTCAGGATATTTTTTTAAGTTAGAGAGTGTATTTGCATATCCTAATACTGCGGCAAAACTGGTACTATCTTCTTGAACGATTGTTTCGTAATAAGCTTCAGCTTTATTAAAGTCTTTGTTCCATAATAAGGATTCTGCATAATTTAGTTTCACTTCAAAATCATCGGGATAAAGACTTTTGAGTTCTGTAAAGATCGAAATCGCTTTTTCTGATTCACCAAGTAGCCCAACAGCTCTTCCAAAACATAGTTTGGCAGTTTTGTTATCGGGATAATCTTTAAGAATTTTTGTAAAAAAATCCTTTGCTTCTTGATAACGACCATTTTCCAGATGACCAAACCCTTCATTCATATCTTGTGCATGAGATATTGCAATAATAAGAAGAAGAAAAACTGAGAATATTTTTTTATGCATACACAATGTTCGGTAATAATAAGTTACTAATATTTTTAATAAAATGTTAGATGAAAAATTTCTCTACAATATACCATTTGTAAGTTATGTAATTGAACCTAGATTATGAAACATAAACGTAATCTTTTTGAGGGAATATTCAACTTTGATAAACGGAATTTTCCCTAAATTGTAAAAAAGAAGGTTTTTAAATGTTAAAAAAAGTCAAGAAAAGAGGTTTTTTCTTGCTTAAAAAGTTAATTAAATGTTAATTTAATCGATGAAATGCACTTAAAACCGTTGTAATACATAGTGTTTTGCTAAAACCTTATAAAAATTACGGTTTTACAGTATTCATGTAATGAAGAATACTTTTAACTTTACATCAAGTTGATTAATAGCTGTTTATACTCAATTCAATCGTCATAAATTAAGAGTTAAAACTTCGATCACCCAACGAAGTATGTGTAACCTAAAATAGATTGATTTATAAAACATCATTACTTTTTTTCTTGCTTTTAATTGCTATATAGGAATCAAATAAGCAAGGTCCCAAAATCTTAAACAACAACATGAATACAACCGGAATCATTATTCCATGCTATAATGAATATTATAGACTGGATAAAGCTAAGTTTTCTCAATTTTTAATCCAAAAATCAAATTATCACCTATGTTTTGTGAATGACGGAAGTTCTGATAATACTTCTGAAATGTTGCATGAACTGAAACAAACAAATTCATCAAGAATTCATGTGATTGATCTAGAGCAGAATCAAGGTAAAGCTACTGCAGTTCAGGAAGGAGCAAATTATTTAGCAAGTCTAACTTATATAGATAATATTGGATTTTTAGATGCAGATTTATCTACTTCCTTAGACGAGATGCATAACTTAGTAGAGAAACTTAATGATAATTCTAAGCTATCCATGGTTTTTGGATCTAGAAAAGCCTTAGAATCAGATAATATAGAAAGAAATTTTTTTAGAAAAATGTTTTCCAGCTTTGTTGGTTTTTTTATCAGAATCATTCTTCAATTACCAATTAAAGATACCCAATGTGGTGCCAAAGTATTTAAAAAGGAAATCATTGAAAATATATACCACCAAAGATTTATAAGTAGATGGTTATTTGATATAGAGATTTTTCTACGTCTTAAAAAGCAGATTGGTCTCAAGGATTTATTAAATACCATTAGCGAAGAACCCTTAGACAGTTGGATCGAGGTCGAAGGTTCTAAAATAACACTGAAAGACTCCTTCTTAATTCCTCTAAATCTTATGATGATTTGGTTGAACTATATGAAGATTTCTAGAAAAAGTACTTCTGATGTAGTGGTATTGAAAAGCGCATAATGATGTTCTAAATCATGTTTGCTAACCATAGCAATGTCTTTATCAGATGAGATCTACCATTCGACGACATAAAAATGTATACAGTCTAAAACAGAAACATTTTATGGAAAAGAATCGACAACTTTAGAGTAATCAAAACCCAAATTATTATGGCCCTAAAAATAACAAATAAATACGGAATCTTTGAATTAGAAGGAAATGTAGTAGGTAAAAACGCTTTATCTCTAAAACACCATTTCGAACAGTTGATGGTTTCGTCAGAACAGATAGTATTATCTCTTGATAAAGTGAAACGAATTGACCCACAAGGAATTCAAGTGCTTAGTAATTTATACAGAAGAGCAATTAAGAACAACAAGATATTCTACCTCATTGGTTCCGAAAATGATATTATTAAGAAGGCCTTTGGAAAAGTAAATTATATGATAAGAAAGGATTTTCTATAATCCTTAATCGCCCCAAAATAGAACTTATGGAACTAGAGATAAATAATGTTAGAGGACGTATAGAAGTGGCAGGAAATTTTACTTCTGAAAATGTCCATAAAGTAAAAGATCACTTTAACTACCTATTAGATCATTATGATGAAGTAGTAATGTGTCTTAGAAAAGTAAAAAAAATAGATCGAAAAGCACTAAAAGTTTTACTACTGATCTATGCAAAAGCAAAGAAAAGAAAGAAAGTATTATTTGTATTGGGAAAGAAAAATGAAAAGGTGTTTAAAGCCTTAAAAACAAATAAACTCAATCATATTTTTAGAAATGACTATTAGCACATTTATTCCAAAACTAAGCGCAGAGCAAAAATTTATGCTAAGCGTAATTATTGTGAATGCTGGGAATTATCTCTATAATTTATTATTAGGGAGAATTCTTGGTCCAGAAATGTTCGCAGATGCCGCATTATTAATAACATTTCTGTTAGTGTTATCCTTTGTTGCGATGACCTTTCAATTAGCCACTGCAAAGTTTTCGGTATTATTTGAAAATGCTTCTTTTAAGAGTTTCATTTCTCTTATTTATAAGTATGCAGGTATAACAGGTATCGTTATAGGAGCTGCAATGGTAGTTTTTTCAAAACAATTACAAGCACTTTTTAATACGAACACTTCGCTGATGTTTACCATTTTTGGATTGGGAGTGCCGATTTATTTTATAATGAGTGTAAATAGAGGTTTTTATCAAGGAACCAAGAGATTCGAAAAACTTGCTTGGACTTATCAAGGAGAGATGTTTAGTAGATTGGCGATTACACTATTATTGATATTCATGATTTCTAATGTGAATTCATCAATTTTGGTAGTAGTTGGTATTTTCGCATCTTTCTTTTTTGGATTGTTACCATTCAAAAAAGAAAACTTTTCTCTTCAAGTAAAGAATGTATTGACCAAAAATCAAACGAGTCAAATTAGTAAGTTTTTTGTATTAACTGCATTTTACGAGCTAACGCAAATTATCATTAATAACAGTGATATCCTTTTGGTTAAACACTATTTTGCTGAATATGATGCTGGATTATACGCTTCATTAGCACTGATCGGAAGGGTCGTATATTTTGTTACCTGGATGTTTGTAATGCTTTTATTACCAGCAGTTATCGAAAAGAAGAAATTAGGAGAAGCTACAGCACCAATTTTAACAAAGTATGTAGGATATGTAGTTGGATTAGCATCCGTTGTTGTATTAGGGTGTTATCTTTTTCCAGAATTAGCAATTCATCTATTATTTGGAGATGCATACTTATCAATGGCTCCTTTATTATGGAAATATGCCGTAGCAACAGCCTTATTTGCAGTGTCTAATATTTTTGCATATTATTTTTTATCACTAGACCAATATATGCCAGTAGTGGTTTCAGGACTACTGGGAATTTCACAAATCTTGCTTATTGTATTTTTTCATAATTCGCTTTTAGAAGTAGTGATTGTGCAAATCATAGCAATGGCCATTTTATTAGTAATTCAATTGATGTATTTCTTTATTAAAAGTGGTGATAAAAACACTAGAGCAAAGAGATAGAAACTTTTAACCAATATGTGACAAACCAACAGAATCAAAATAAACACTAAAAAAACACCGAAAAAAACAAGAATACTATAACATCAAACTATAATTAAAAATCAAAACACATGAAATTAGCAATTGTAACAGCTTATCCTCCAAGCAAAGTAACACTGAATGAATATGCATTTCATTTAGTAAAACATTTTAGACAGCAAACAGACATTACTGAATTAGTTTTGCTCACAGATATTACAGAAGAAGAAGCGAATCTGGAATTTGAAGCAGAAGGATGCAAAGTTGTGGTAAAGCAATGTTGGAAGTTTAACAGCTATAAAAATATTAGAACGGTAATGAAAGCCGTGAAGCAAACCAAACCTGAAGCTATTTTATTCAATCTTCAATTCATGAAGTTTGGTGATAAAAAAGTAGCTGCTGCTTTAGGACTATTACTGCCATTTTTGTGTAAAATGAAGAAAATACCAACCATTGTTTTGTTACATAATATCATGGAACAAGTGGATCTGGATAAAGCAGGTTTTACCAATAACATTTTGCTAAAGACTATATTTAATTTTATCGGTACGGTATTAACAAGATTTGTATTAGCATCTGATCGTGTTGCTGTTACTATAAGCAAATATGTAGAGATTCTAGAGAAAAAATACAAAGCCAAAAATGTGGTATTGATTCCTCATGGAACTTTCG
Source organism: Aquimarina litoralis (assembly GCF_019295435.1). Lineage (GTDB taxonomy): Bacteria > Bacteroidota > Bacteroidia > Flavobacteriales > Flavobacteriaceae > Aquimarina > Aquimarina litoralis_A. The sequence goes on along the minus strand of NZ_WEKL01000056.1, from coordinate 9,693 downwards.
AAATTCCAGAAGAACCGTCTTATGAATTACCAGAAGGTCCTTTAAAGATTATGACTTTCGGTAAGTTTGGAACGTATAAAAAAGTAGAAATTTTAATCGATGCTGTCAAAAAAGTAAGAAAGGAAACCGGAGCAGACCTGGAAGTAGTAATTGCAGGAACGGATAACCCCAATACACTTGGTTACTTAGAAAACGTACAGCATCAATATAAAGACACACCACAGCTTACTTTTACAGGATATGTAGCGGAAGAGGATGTACCAGTAATTTTTGGAGAAAGTGCTATGGTTGTATTTCCTTATACCTCTACAACTGGAAGCTCTGGTGTATTACATCAAGCAGGAAGTTATGGTAAGGCAGTAGTGATGCCAGACCTTGGAGATCTAAGTATATTGGTAAAAGAAGAGGGATATAGAGGTGAGTTTTTTGACCCTCAAAGTACCGATAGTTTAGCGTCTGCAATACAAAAAATAGTGGTGGATAAAACATATAGAAATCAACTGGCAAAAGCAAATTACCAAGCAGCAACTGCCTTTCCGATGAGTAGAATCACCAAAATGTATATAGATACGTTTAAGAATATTAAAAATGGGAAGAAAAGTAGAAAAGAAAAAGAAGAAAAAGAATTACAAAGAGTATCTGTTTAAGTAGTACTATAAGTTAGATAGTACTTATTTAAGCCGTAATAATTAAGTGTTTTGATGTTTTTTTCAAAAAGATGTTTTTCAATAACTGATAAATTGGAAAGCATCTTTTTTATTTCCTTCAGCATCAATAAATCCAAAATGCTTTTGCGCATTTTTTCTCCACGGCAACCTTCCTACAACTGCTGAAGGGATATTATTAAAGTCATATAAAGTCCAGGATAAATAGTGCAATTTATTTTCTTGTATAATTTTTAGAAATGCTTCGTGATAAGCTGCCTGATCTTTTTCGTTATTCCCGAAAGGTGACCACAAACCTTTATTTGAGGATAGCCCAAACTCTTGCAATACCAAAGGTTTGTCTAAAGAAGATAAGCTTTTAAAAGATTCAGAAAACTCGGCTAAATCTTTGTAATAATGAAAAGAAACAATGTCAACCTCATCGCTTAGTATATCAGCGGATTCAATAGAAGACCATCCAATGGTAATAGGATGTTCATCATCTAAAGCACGTATTTGATAGATCATTTCTTTTAACCAGGCTAATACGGTTTCTTTTGTTCTATTCTCAAAATCGAGATTAGGTTCGTTTTTTATATCCCAAACTAACAGTGCTGGGTGTTCTTTTATACTGCTTACAATTTGTTCAGCATGCCTATGTGTAAAGGTCCAATCATCTACTGCATAATTTCCGTAAAAGTCAAAAAGGGTAAGTACAACTTTTAGTTGATTGCTTTCAGCCTCGTCCATTACCTCTTGTAATTTTGTGAGCTTCACTTCCTGTACAAACTCTTTTCCAAAATCGTCATAAGGGACAAATATTCTTATGGTGTTGAGTCCTGCATTTTTGATAATTTCAAAATCCTTACGAATTGTACTAATATCAAATTCTTCTCCAAACATATCCCAAGGAGTTTCCTGGGGATAGTAGTTAATTCCTTTAATTTGATAAGGTTGATTATTAACAAAGATCTGATTTCCTTTTACATAGGAAGTTTTCTTTTGTTTTACAGTATCAGTAATATGAGAATTAGGTTGTTTTACAATATGACGAACTCTCCAAAATCCATCTTCTAAGAGCATGGCAATTTTATAACTAGCTGTTGTAATAGTTTCGAACTGTAAAGAATCCTTCTTAAAGGTTTGTGTGTATGCTCTCACATTTTGATCTTCAAAAACTACTAACTGTCCATCTGCACTATAAAAATCTAGAGCAAGGTGATGATCTAATGTAGTGCTTACTATTTTTAAGTCGTTTGTCTTATTAAAATGAATTCCATCTACCAAGTGTTTACGAGCACTTTCAGTATAAAAATCGAAAATGCCTAAAGAATCATAGGTAGTATATCCTACATTTCTAACATACCATGAGTTTACATAATCTTTTTGGATATTGAACATAGTTTGCTTCTCAATAGGTCGAGCAGGATTGATGGTATCTTTCCACTCAACCGTTGGCATATAGGCTTGCTTGTTTTTAACCCCTATATGCAGCATCATAGAACGATCCGCACCAGTATTTAGAAATGACAAGGTTTGACTGATGCCAAAAAGAATTAATGCATTTACGGCAATAAATGAACTAATAATGAAAGATCTATATATCATTTTATTCTGTTTCTTCATTCTAATTCTATACGATCGTATTTTTTATATACTCCCATTCCTATTATTTCCATAGTATAGATCCCTTTTGGGAAAAAATCTTCTGATAAATGGAAATTCACAAATCCTTTTGAGGAATATTCGGTCAATTTTTCAATAAGTCGATCATCCTGATATATGTGTAAAGTGATAAAAGCACCGTCAGGAATAATTTGATTCATGAAACTTACAATGGCTCCAACTTCTATGGTTCTATTTTGCTCTTTAAAAGTAACGTTATAATCAGTTACAGCAGGTTTAAACTCTAGTTCGATACTATTACTTTCAGCCATTTCAGGAATAAATGCTTTAGCATCCCAAATAGCTTTTTGGTCTGGATGGATCATAAATCCTCTCGCTACACCATCAATCGTAGTGCCCGAAGTACGAAGTTGTTCTTGGTTGTCTTTTAAAATACTAAACTCGACAACACGACCATCACTAATGATATTACCAAATTCATCTCGTATTGTGGAGGTGAAAAACTCCACAATTTGATTTCCATCTGCATATTCATGTTTTTTATTGGCAAATAATTCAAAATCTTCAGCTTGTGATGGAAATACATCCAAGGTGAATTCTTTTGAAGCAATTTCATTGATATTGGCACTAACAAGTATTCTGCCAGATTTTTCATAAGAATAGATGTTTTTCCAAACTATAAAATCTCTACTATATAATTCGTTTTCAATTTCCTTATCTAAAAATTGATGCTTTACTACAGTCATTGTGCTGTCTTTTACAGGGTTATCGTATTGATCGGTAGCTATAATAGATAACATGGCGTAATCAATACCTCCAGCAATAATACTTGGAGGACCTAAATATGATTCTAAAGGTTCTTTTACATTGTTGGAAGAGTTGATTTGGAATTTTCCAGAGTATATTTTACGTTGATTCCTGATCAAATTGTATTCTACTAAACCTCTTTTTCTGGCAAGATATTCAGGAATGATAAATGCTATATGATCACCTTGTCTATCTGGCACAAGGAATGTGCTCCCATAAGAGCTTTCTATAGATAAATCTAAACTTTCGGAAGTATTGGTTTTAAATTTCAAAACAATCTCTTCTCCTGCGGTATACTCTTTTCGGGAGTCTAAGGGAGTGATTTCTATTTCTTGATTCTTCTTCGTTATTGGGGAATTGATGGTAAACCCAAACATTAGGATCATAAGGAATAGTACATATGTAATATGATTGCTTTTCATTAATTAGGTGCTCCGATGTAATTATTTACTTCTACTTTGATATAACTATAACTCTGTCCTTTAATAGGGATAAGCATATAATCTTCTTGATTCGTTCTTCTGTTTGGGGTAACTTTAAAACTGATATCTTTATTTGGTAAGCCGTTTACATAAATATTTTCCATATCAAGGCTGATGGACTTAAGATCGCAGATTTCTTTTAATTCGTATTCAAAACCTTTTTTACGTTGAGGACGAATTCCTTCTCTAACATATGAATGATCTACCCAAATAATTTCTTTGTCGCTATTATAATAGGATACAATTAACTGAGGGATTGTAATTTCCTGCAATCCAGAATTAAATAATACACCGAAAACTTTGTTTTCATTAATTTTTATTTCAGAAATAGCAAGACCTTTATATAAATCAGTAGTGGCAACATTCCCAGCACATTGCAAATTAAAAGTCGCTGGTATATCTTCTAATTCGATGGCAGTAAATTCATCTGGATTAAAAGTTTCAGGTTTTGGTTTATCAGCATTCATCCATGCAGTTCCTTCAAAATTAATTCTAAAACTTGTAATTTCTTTAGGAACTAGTTTATGTTTTATTTGATCCTTAGCGTTATAAACAGCAAGTTCTTTATTCTCTGCATTATATAAAGTTGCTTTTATGACGACGTCTGCAGGAACGTTATCTACATTTTGTATTTCTCCAACAACAGTATACACGGTATCATTCTGAATTAGGTTTGCTCGTAAAACCTCTAATACAGGCTGTTTTAAAACATCTTCATGAAATGTTTGTTCAGATGAGATACGTCTCCTTCCATGATTGTAAAATTGCGTTTTGTTTTGAGAAAACAATTGATCAGGAGGAATGTCTAGATCATAATTAGGAGGTTTTACAAACCATTTTCCTTTATATTTTACCAAATCATGATAAAATATTTTATCAATTCTCTCCAAAGGAGTAATCCAGTATGTAGTAGCTTTTGCTTTTGCGGTGCTATCTGTTTGATCTAAAATTGAAACATTAATCTCATCCATTTTAGCATACGAACTTAATAAACCATCCGTTACCGCAATTTCCAACATATACTGGTCTTCCTTTTTGTTACTTTCAGGATCTATATAACTATAAGCACGTTTAAATTCTTTAAAATCCAAAGCATCATAATAAGCCTTTACAATATTTTCTGGACTAATTTGTGTCGTGTTTTTCATATAGAAAATATAAATACCAAAAGCCACAATACCTAATAGAAAAACTACCCATACATGTTGCAGGGTAACCATGTAATTTTTAAAGTCTGTGTATCTAATTCGGTACTTGAAAAAATCAGGATGTTGACGATCTCTTGTTTTGAGTGCCAATATCATGATCATCTGAATATTAATCACAAAAGCAATGATAACAGTAGTTACTGGAATTATTCCCCACATTAATTTTAGGGGTAAAGCGACGTCATCTTTGGGTATTATATTAGGTATAGGTGGTACATTTAATTTTTCCCAAACCATGATTCCATTTTCCAATTGTCTTAATCGCTGCCAACCACAGAAAAATAGAATAGGGTCATAAAATTTGTCATTAGAAAAGACATATTTCAAGTTATATTTCTCTGGTACTGTTAGAAACTGTTGTAAAGAACCGATACCTTCTACACCTCTAAATTTAGAGTTTTCAAGTCTTTCAACGGCTCTTGATGTTAATTCAGGAAGTCTTCTTGCAGAATGATAATTACCATCTACAGTCATAGCATTGGTTTGCGCTGATAACCAGGCCATTTGATCTCCAAATCCTAATGGTAAATATCTCCAATGATCATGCTGATCTTGTTTCAGGAAATTTAAGATAGGAAGCATCTTTATTTTCTGCGGCTGTGAAGGTCTAAAATACCCTAAACTCATCGTAAATATGCATACGAAAATGTAAGCTCCTGCAAAAGCTCCACCAAGAATTCTATGATAAACACTACCGAATTTTTTCTGAATACTATCTTTGATATCACCTTCTGCAAACCGATAACAAAACTCCCCAAAAATTGGTAATGCCATAATAGAACCCCAAAGCGTAAATCTATCTAAGGTAAGGATGTTAAAAGCATTGTCACCAAGTATCATTATAGGAATTGGTGTTGTGCCACCCGTTCCAAGAATACTTAATAAGGTTAATGAAAGTCCAAAAAACAAATATCTTTTGCTATAATATCGATAGAAGATATATGGGAAAATAAATAGAATGATACCCCAAGGAATTAGAAAAAAGACTAATCCAGATGAAGTAACTTCTAAGAAATTATCTCTCGAGCCATGAGGAATTGGTACTTGAGTTATTGGGTTATTCTTGGTATTGATCCAATAAGGCAGAATACAAAAGACAATTAGGAATAAAGACCCAAAACCAAAACTTACAATTCGCCAAAAAAGCTTAAAAAAAGTTCGTAGAAAATGTTTAAATCGAATAGCTGCAAAAGAACCAACCTGGTCGCGGGCACTATCCATAATCACCATACCAATTAAAGGAAATATAAAAAATACCATTCCAAAGATTGGAGTTACATGATGTGAGGTTACAGTGACTGCTAATAAACTAAAAGCTCTTATTAAGTAGAGGTATTTACCTGTTTTGATCCATAGATAAATTTCAGGCAAAGAATGCATTAAAACGGAAACACCTACAATACTAGGAAGCTGTCCAAATATATGCAGTGTCTCTACAAAAGATGACGAAAATACTGCTACTAGTGCAGCATACCCGGCGACATCTCTCTTGCCAGTAATTAAAAGCGAATATCGATAGACTCCAGTAATGAATAGTATAATACCTATAAAAGCAACGGTAAAAAGTCCAAATTTAAGTCCGCCAATTAATGAAAAAAGTCCGATACTCTGATGTACAAGTGGAGGATATCCTTGAACGGTAAAACCAGTATACCAACTGTAACTCCATGGTTCGAACCAACTATTCGCATAGTGATCTGCAAAGAAAAGATGAATTAAAGCATCATAGGTAGTCTCTATAGTAAAAAAGATACTAGAACCATGAAATAAGATCCCAATTAGTAAAGCACTGATTAAGTATTTATTTGTGATTTTTTTATCCATTCAATAATCGTAAGCGGAAACTTCCCCCTTAAATATATGAGAAAGTTTCTTAAAACTAAAGATACGATAAAGCTTTTGGTTTCGACGAATGGTCTGTCTTTCGATAAATGTCATTCGTCGAAAGCTCTTTTTAAGTGATCGAATTACCTAAATATTCGATGGTCCTTCAACCTACATTTGAAGTGTAACCCAAAATAATGTATTATGAAAACTGGAATTATTATACCATGTTATAACGAAGAAAACAGGTTAAACAGGCAGGCATTTATAAATTTTATTAGTCAAGAAAATAACTATTATTTATGTTTCGTAAATGATGGAAGTAATGATAATACGATTGGGGTTTTAAAAGAAATTCAAGGAGTAAATCCTGAAAAGGTAAGTATTATAGATATGAAAAAAAACGGTGGCAAAGCAGCGGCCGTTAGAGCAGGTTCTAGATATTTTTATAGTAATAATAAAATTGATTATATCGGATTTATTGATGCTGATCTTTCAACAGATTTTGAAGACTTTGGAGATTTAGTAAAAACACTAGAGGTAAATAATGAATTGAATTTTGTGTTTGGTTCTAGAACCAAAAATGCTTCAAAAGCAATTGAAAAAGATAATATAAGGGCTTTGATATCAAAAGTGATAAACGTGCTAATCATTTTAATTCTGGGTTTGTCCATTAGCGATACACAATGCGGAGCTAAAGTGTATCGCGCAGAATTAGTACCAATAGTATTTACCGAAAGTTTTTTGAGTAGATGGCTTTTTGATGTAGAGATTTTTATTAGAATGAAAAGATATTTTGGTAAAGAAAAAACTATTACATCAATTTTTGAGCAACCTTTAAAAAGATGGGTTCATATGGATGACTCTAAATTAGGATTAAAAGATTCTTTGGAAATTCCTTATAGATTAGTATCCATTTGGTTCAATTATAATGTCTTATCTATGTTTATAATTGATGAAGTGCAAACAGTTAAAGAACCAATGGTAAAGATATACAGCAGCTCTGCATCATATATGGCTGCATAATGAATAAGTAAATTATAAGTTTAATACATATAAATTAAGAAGCATATGGATAAAAAAATATAGGTACTATTCTAATTCTAAAAGTAATAACGGTAAACATCAGAAATTTTAGAAGGTACTTATGAATTATTGAATTAGGTTAAGTAAATAGAAATTAGATTTTAACGACGGTTAAAAGAGTACCAGCTAACTTTTGGGACAGGTTAGCTGGTATTATTATTTATACATTCTTAACTAGCCAATCTCCAACTTCACTAGTTTTATAAGCTTTTCCGTTTCCGGCAAGATCCTCTGTAACAATACCTTCTTCTAATGATTTATCCACTACATTTCTGATTGCCTGCGCCTCGTCCTGAAGACCAAATGCAGTTTCAAACATCATCGCAGCAGATAGAACAGTCGCTAAAGGATTGGCGATATCTTTTCCAGCAGCTTGAGGATACGATCCATGTATAGGTTCGAATAAAGATGTTTTTTCTCCTAAAGAAGCAGAAGGCATTAATCCCATAGATCCTGATATTACTGAAGCTTCATCGGTAAGAATATCCCCAAATAAATTTTCAGTAATCAATACATCATAAGAATTTGGCCATTGTACCAATCTCATGGCTACAGCATCCACAAATTCATAACTAACCTCAACTTCCGGGTAATCTTTCTCCATAGCTTGCACTGTTTCTCTCCACAAACGAGAAGATTCTAAAACATTTGCTTTATCTACACAGCATAGTTTTTTGTTTCGTGCCATCGCCATTTCGAAACCTTTCTTAGCCAATCTTTTTACCTCTTCTCTAGTATACGTACAAGTATCATAGGCAGTTTCTCCATTATCTTCTCTTCCTCTTTTTCCAAAATAGATACCACTTGTTAATTCGCGTAAGAATACCAAATCGGTTCCTTCTATACGTTCCTGTTTTAGTGGAGATTTATCAATTAATGAAGGAAACGTAAAAGTCGGTCTTACATTAGCAAATAATCCTAATTTTTGACGCATTTTTAGTAGTCCTTGTTCCGGACGTACTTTTGCAGAAGGATCATTATCAAATCTTGGATGACCAATAGCTCCAAATAATACCGCATCAGCATTGGTACATACTTCATGCGTTTCATCTGGATACGGTTCCCCTACAGCATCAATCGCAGCTGCTCCAGTTAATGCAGACGTCCAATTAATTTGATGTTCGTATTTTTCTGCGATAGCATCACATACCTTAACCGCTTGATCTATTACCTCTGGTCCAATACCGTCTCCGGCAAGTAGTGCAATGTTTAATTCCATTTTTGTTAATTCTAATTTATAGTAATTTACTAGTTATGTCACATTGAGCTTGTCGAAGTGTTATATTGAAATTCCAAATCGCCCTCGACAAGCTCAGACTGACAATCTGGTTCGATATATCATTACATTTCAATAATGTTCAGCATTTTTTCTGTTGCTTTAATGGCAGAAACGGTTTGATCCGAATCTAACCCTCTGGTTACAAATTCTTTAGCTTCAGTTTTCCAGGTAATTACAGTTTCACATAGTGCATCAGAATTACTTCCTGGTGGTATTCTTACGGCATAATCAATCAATTTCGGAAGCTTCTTATTCTTTTGTTGATATACCTTTGCTAAAGCATTCATGAAAGCATCATACTGACCATCACCTTGTGCATGTTCTTCAATGATTTCGTCCTCCAATTTAATAGCCAATGTCGCCGATGGATTTAACCCTTTCGCATGATTTAAAACATAGGATTTGATCTTTACTTTTTTAGTATATAAATTACTATCTAATACGTCAGAAATAATGTAAGGTAAATCTTCTTGCGTAACGACTTCTTTTTTATCACCGAGTTTGATGATTTTCTGTGTTACCTTTTTGATATCTTCCGGACTTAATTTTAATCCAAGTTCTTGAAGGTTTTTTTCGATGTTGGCTTTTCCAGAAGTCTTGCCAAGTGCATACTTTCGTTTTCTTCCAAAACGTTCTGGCATCAAATCATTAAAATAAAGATTATGCTTGTTATCACCATCTGCATGGATTCCTGCAGTTTGTGTAAATACATTATCACCAACTACAGGTTTATTAGC
>NZ_WEKL01000055.1 GCF_019295435.1 Aquimarina litoralis | reverse complement strand
GAGCCTCAGGGTCCTTATTATTTAAACAAAAACCGAGGGCTATACTTCGACAAGCTCAGCACACGATCACGAAGCCCAATAATACCTAGTAGCATATTTATCAACCTACCATACAGTACCATCTACCGATGGTAGCCATCCATACAGCTATTATTGTTGACTAACACTGCTGTTTATAGTTTCTTTATCAAAAATCTACAGGTATTTATGAGCATACAATGGGCACTGCTTTTCCTAATTTGTTTCTATGGTTCTTGTTTGGCGCAAGAGTCTAACGCTACTTTCAAACCGCAAAACATACAATTAAACAATGGGTATTGGTTTAATGGAACTTCTTTTGAAAAGAAAACGGTTTGGATGACCAAAGGTTTGCTACATTTTGAACCATTAGAAACAACAATAGATTCCATTATCAATTTAGCCAATAACTATGTGATACCACCATTTGCTGAAGCCCATAATCATAATCTGGAGAGTAGTTATAAAATAGAAGAGCGTATAAATTCGTATTTAACCAATGGTGTTTTTTATGTAAAACTATTATCATCCATCAAAAAACGTATTGCACCATTAATGCATTATTACAACAAACCCAACGGATTGGATGTAAGTATGGCGCATGCTCCATTAACAGCAAGTGGTGGTCATCCTGTGGCACTTCGTCAACGATTTCTGAATTATGGTCGGTATCGAGGATTGTTCGAAAATCTAAAAGAAATAGAATATCATGGCTATGTGATTATTGATAATAAAAATGACTTGCTGCGTAAATGGGATTCTATTGTATCTTTTTCACCAGATTTTATCAAAACCATGTTAGTACATTCTGAAGGGTATAAAAAACGTAAAAATGACACTACATTTTTTGGCAATAAAGGACTCAATCCTAAGCTATTTCCTGAAATAGTTACAAAAGCACATCAATCTAACTTAAGGGTAAGTGTGCATGTCAATACAGCGCATGATTTTCATGTAGCGGTAGCTGCCAATGCAGATGAAATCTCACATTTGCCAGAAATACATAATGGTAAACCTATTCATTTTGAAGACGCACTACTTGCTAAGCAAAAGGATATTACCGTAGTGACGACCATATCGTTGGTTAAAAAGAATAAGGAAAAAGACAATTATGATCAACTGGTAGCCAATGTGGTTCGTAATCTACAAACATTAAAAAGGGCAGGAGTGCGACTGGCGATTGGTTCGGATATGTATAATGATACCTCGGTTGCAGAGTTTGATTTTTTATATGAACTGCAGGTCTTTTCGAACCTTGAACTGCTCACTATGTGGACAGAAAATGCCATACATACCATMTTTCCTGATCGTAAGCTAGGGAAACTTCAAGAAGGATATGAAGCTAGTTTTCTGGTGGTCAACAAAAATCCATTGCGAGATATTTCAGATATTCATAAAAGTATTGTGTTAAAAGTTAAAGAAGGGATTGTCTTACCATAAGTTTTCTTTTATGGTTATCTTAACAAGATGAATATCAATTTTAGTAAAGTTTCTAAGCATAGTATATTTTGGTTATTATACCTGCTACTATGGAGTGTACACGATCTTAATTATAACGGTAGCATTTTTGAAAATCTAAAGACCAATGCCATACCTTTTCTATTGTATGCGCTACTGGTATATGTCAATTTATATGTATTCATTCCTAAGTTTCTTTTAGAAAAGAAAATTGCTAGTTATATTCTATTAGTACTATTTGGAATTGCTGCCATCACTTGGATTACCTCTAATTACCTAGCTTTTTATTTTGAAACCATTCATTCGGGAACCGCTGACTTTTTCACCACAATCAAAGGAAAAATAGCCGTTACTACAGAACTTATTATATCCATGTGTTTATCGATGACCTTATTTCTGATTGATGAATGGTATAAAAAAGAGCATTTGATCAAGGAATTACAAAGCAAAGAATTAGATACTTCCAATCAGATCAATCCACATTTTCTTTTTAATTCGCTAAACAACATCTATGTAATGCTGAATAAAAAGGTAAAAACGGAAGATCCTCATGATTACATATTTATCAAATCTGACGGGATGGTGATTAAGGTATTTATTGATGATATCACTTATATAGAAACTGCTAACGATTATGTGTATGTGAATACGATTCATAAAGATAAATACMTCACATTGGTTTCGTTAAAGCAGTTGGAAAAGGAATTACCACAAGAAAAGTTTATGCGTGTACATCGATATTATTTGATCGGCATACAGCATGTGCAAAAACTAGAAGGAAATCTAATCCACATCGAAAAAACAAAAATTAAGATTAGCAGAACCCTTCGTAATGAAGTATATCAACATATTATAGGCTCTAAATTGATAGAGCGATAATTCTTTAACCTGTGAATTGAGGGCCGTACTTCGACAAGCTCAGCATACGATCTCGAAGCCCAAAAAGCATATTGACAGACTATAACCAGAATCAGAGTTCGACCCTTCGAGAACACTTCGACAAGCTCAGTGTGACACCTCAGGGCTCACATAATGTAAATGAAAACCGAGGGCTGTACTTCGACAGGCTCAGCATACGATCTCGAAGCCAAAAAAGCATATTGACAGACTATAATCTGAATCAGAGTTCGACCCTTCGAGAGCCTCAGGGTCCTTATTATTTAAACAAAAACCGAGGGCTGAGGCTCTCGAAGCCCGAACTTGAAACTAAAAATTATTCAATATTCATTATAAACTTCTTTAGGTATCAACAATCACTCTTGCAGCAACATAACCATTATAAAAATTAAGGTTTGTTTGTTTAAAGAGTTTCATCACATTATCCAATCGATTGGTTAATAACGTACTGGTATTTTTAAACAATCGTTTTAAGGATTTCGTGGCTTGCGAAGTGGAAATTCGTAGCTGTCTTGGTTTTCCTTTGATCTGTTGAAACTTGTCATAACTGGTTTCCAGATCAGCAATCATCTCTGTAGTAACTCCATACGGAATCAAAGCTTCCTGATGGTTTTGTAATAAAGAAATTGTTTCACTGATCAGGATACTAAAATCCTCATTACGTAATCCATAGATCTTGCTAAAACTTCGTGCTGCTTTTTGCTCTAGTTCGATATCACCCATATAAGCAGCATGGGTTTCTAAAGCACTATTTAGAATATCTGCTTTATTAGCTACGATACGTTTTTGTCGTCTTTTGGCATCTCCCAGAAATAATCGAGAAGCTTCTTGACTTTCTTTATTCTGATTGATTTCTGCTACCAAGGCATCGAATTCTTCCTTAAGCATTCCAGCCATAGGTATTTGATTCCATATAGATGCATTTGCGTTTAGATATGCTTGTACGGCATTGTACATCTCTATTTTTCTAATTTGTTTCTTTGTCATTTTAGTAAGTTTTAAAAATTAATATTCGATTCATTATTCATTCTATCATAACTCACGTGAAATTGTATGATGTTTTTAATAAGTCAATGATAATGCCGAAAAAATCGCAAGGATTTGCTAATTTTCTTAAAAAGTATTCAAAACAAAAAGAGAAAGATTTTGAGTTAATATTTTGATTTGTTGTGATTTAGGGTATTTAGAGGGAGGCAGTGTTCATTTGTTAAAGTACAGTCGTAATTTACATGGCGACACCTGAAATATTGGCGGTTCACTCTGAAATTTTGACAGCTTTACTACTCATTTGCATACTGAAAGTGGCAGTTTGTAGACTTCCATTGCTCATTTTGAAGATGCAAGAGGTTATTTGTACAAGTACAGCGTGAATTTGTTGAGTGTCTTTGGGAATTTGTAGTGATGAAGAGGTTGATTGCTTTTGTGAATCGTATATTGATGTCTAAAACATATTCTTATTTTGTAATTTGTAAAAGTTTGTGTTTAAAAGTTATATTTATGCGATTATATAGCTATCGATGAATATATTCATACACTATACACAACATCTAAGAATGAAAAATTTAGTATTAATATTAGCTTTGTTAATCTGGAATTCAATAAGTGCACAAACAAAAGTTAAATTGAGAGATTTGACTTTTTCAGTACCTTCCCAATTTCATTATTTTGCAGAACAAGGCAGAAAGTTGGACTTAGATTTTTATAATGAAACAGGAAAAATTTTTACTGATTCAGTGGATTTAGAAAAATTTCCAAAAATTCAATATCAATACTATGAAAACCCTGATTCTGGATTAAAAAGTGCTGAAGAAGTTTTAAGACACCTTAATGAAATAGTAACTAAAGACATACCTGCAGATAGTCTTTTAATAAACGGTTCTGAAAACTATTCCCTGGCTAAATACTCGATAATGGGAAAATCACTTTTTGAAGTAAAGAGTTTGGGAAAAAGAGGATGGTTAAACCTTCAATATTTTGATTTTCCAGAAAATGATAACGAAAATTTTCGAAATATTACAACTATAATAAATAGTATAAATCATTCAGGAACCTATGAATCAGATTATGACCAACATTTGAAAGAATCTGGTGAAAGTTCTAAATGGGCCTTGATTTTCTTAGGAATTTCATTATTAATATATATTATACGCAAAATAATTAAAAAGAAGGTTGCCTAATATTTTGTATAATCATAGCAACTATGTATTCAATACTATGTTTTTGTAGAAATTAGAGTAACATTTCACTCCACTATGACACATATAATAAACCTTAGGTAACATCATACAAATGAAAATTTTAATTAACATCATAATCGTAGGACTTATCTCTTTTTATTTACCTACAAAAACTGCTATAATATCTGAAAAGAATACTTTTAAAACTATTGTTCAAGCTTCATATAGTGCAAAAAGGAGTGGAGAATTAACAAGAGAACAAGCTTTTAATCAAAGTCTCGAACAGAAGAATTTTTATAATGAAAAAGGAGAACTAATTGAATATTGGAAGTATGAAATAGATGGTACCATTTATCAAAAGGTATATCTAGAAAAAAATCAACTAGGCAAGTTAATTAAAAGTACATCCTACGATAAAGAAAGAAACTTAAAAAGTTATACAACTACAGAATTTGACACTAATGGCAATATCGTAAAGTATAATGTTTACAACTCGAACAATAAATTGACCGCAACACAAGACAATGAATATGACTCGAATGGTAATGTATTATCCATATCAAGAACCAATATTGTTTCTAACCGTACTTTTAAAACTACAAGCAAATACAACGCTAAAGATCAATTAATAGAAGAAACTGATTTTAAATTGGATGGTTCCATTAAAGATGTTAGAACTTTTAAGTATGATGATAAGGGCAATGAAATAACATCTGAGTTAACTAAAGCAAATGGAGATTACACTAAATTTATTTCTGAATACGATAAAAACAACAACATAACCTCCCAATATTGGTATGATAAAGATGGGAATCAAAAGCATTGGACCTCATTTTCCTATGAATACGATGAAAATAATAATTGGATTACTAAAAAAAGATATTCTAATGGTGAATTAGGTTTTGTTTGGGAAAGAAAAATAGAATACAATTAATACATTAAAATTGATAAAAAGGATATTATTTGGATTTTTAGCGTTTGTGATCGGAATTGGAATTGCATTCTATACCGAATCTTTTTTACGTGAAATAATTCAAAATATTTTTAGATGGTCAACATCCAACAAAATTCGATTGGTTGGAAAGAACTTCTTTATATTCTCCAATAAATTATACTTCATAACTTTTGGAATAGGATTTCTAATTTTGACTTTAGAAAATCTGAATCAAAAAATTAATCAAATCTTAAAAAGTGTAATAATATGTGTTCTTATTTTTGGAGTCTTAATAATTGGAATTTCATCTATTTACGCAAACATTAAAGTTATAGAATGTACAGCATGCCTCGATGGAATTAGAACATTACATTTTAATGAAATAAATTATGGATTGATTATAAGCTTAAGTGCAATCCTTTCTATTATTCCAAATCTGACCAAAATAATTATACGAAACAAATCAGCCTAGAATACCGTATGAAAAAAGCAATAAATCTTATTTTATTCCTAATCGGACTATTAACATTTGGACAAGAAAATCGTCTTGAGCAAATTGATCATGAAGTGAATTTAATAGATTCTAATTCTGAACTATCCATTAATGAATTCGATTGGGCTCAATTAACAGGAATCGCAACAGATGGAGGCGGAATTCTAAAACTCTGGAGGAATAACAACTATATTCGTAAAATCATTCAAGAAATTGGACTTTCCTATGGACGAATAAGGATAACCATTTATTTGACTAATGGAATTCCAATAAAAGTTATCGAAATCGAAGAKAATTTTGAACAAACAGAGGAGGGCTTAAATCACTCAAAGTTAGAACAGGTTTTTAAGGAGGAGTTTTTTGTTTTAAACTGGGAGATGGGAGAAGGAGAAATCAAAAAGACCGGAAAAAGAGTAATGAGTGAAGGTGGTTGTTCTCACTTTGATTATGAAGCAATTATTGAACTAGCAAAAAAAGCTTTAAAAAAATAAAACTTTGTAACCAATTAATACTAATGAGATATTTTTTCACGGCAGTTATCGCTTTTCTAATTTTATCGTGTTCACACTTTGGAAAAATTGATGAGGAAAGAATCCTTAACATAGGACAGGAAATTTTGAATAACCCACCACCAAAAGGATCATCATATAATCATCCTGAAATAAGAATTAGAGAAGGACTGAGTAATAAACTGATAGAATTGACAGATAATATAAAGACCTATGAATTGAAAATAAAACGAGGTGACTTACCTAAACCATATGGAGATAACAAAGCTGATTGTATTTTAGAAATTCTTACGGACTATCAAGACATTGGAATTAGATTAAAATATCAGAAAAAATATAATACGTATGACGTTCTTGGTTATATAACATTAGAGGACTAAAACAACTAAAAAAAACGGTTAAGACAATATATATCTGAGATAGAAACTAACCACTCAACACTCAGTTTTTGTAGAAATAAGGGTAACATTTTAAGCCATTAGTACACTTAATAGTAAAGCATATATCTAAATTATAGATATGAATTAACATTACCATACATTTTAGACGTAATGAAAAAAGTAATTATATATCTTATTCTAACAATAGGTTCAACTGCTATTGGAGTTTTAACTCATAAATATTTTCTCGATTTCTCATTTTCGCTACTTAATAAAAGAAACGTCACTCTTGTAGCTAGTTCCGTTGGAATACAGTTTAAAAATCATCTTTTTTTTATAGTTTCAATGGGAATTTTTCCTTTATTATATTTAATTTCTGAAAAATTCACAAGGCCAAAATCTCCAAGAAGAATTATGACTAATCTCGCATTGATACTAGGAACTGGTATCGTGTGTTGGCTATTAAAAATATTCCAACTAAATAACCTATTTAAAAAGTTATCAGCATTTAATATTGCATTTGGAGTTCAAAATACAATGGATATTCAGAATTTAAATTTTGGGAAATATTTATTTATTGGGCTTTTAATTGGAACGTTACTAAGTATTCTAATTTTTAGAAAGAAAAATACATTAGTAGAAGAATAAGACATGTGGTAACATTTTGCGCTTTTTAGGTATAGGTACTTATAACTAAGTATGTATATCTATAAAAAGTCATAAATTGACCTCAGAGGTAATTATAAAAATTCTTGATGTTAAAAGAAAAAACACGAATTCTAATTTTAAGCTTTCTTGTCTTTGGCTGTTCACCTTATTATGGGAAAATTGACAAAAACGGAAGATATAGAGTAAATGAAAAACATTGGACATTAAAAAATATACCTAATGAAGGAATTAAAAGAGTTTTAGACACTGAATACTGGTATAGACTTGACTATACTTATCAAAGCGAAAGTTTCTTATTTGAGAATAATAATAAAAAAAGATCTAATCATAGCGGCTCAGAAATTTTATGGTTCTTCGAAAGTGGTCACGTTCTAAGTTTTATACCTTATATGATGGACAATACAGAAATTAAAAGGATCAAGAATAGCAAAAGTATTTTAGATTCTGGTAATCAAGGTTTCTATACAATCGGTTCAAAAGAATTTGAAATCGAATTTTTCCAAAAACAAAATGTATCTATTGCCGGAAGTATGGATAGATATTATTACCAAGCACAAATAGAAGGAAACACATTACATCTTGTAAGAAAATCTCCCTTTAAAGAAAACTATTATTTTCATAGTGTTTATAGGAAAGAATCTATTCCTGAGGAATTAAAAAAAGTGAAAGCAACTTGGTAAAAAACACCTTTAACAACACATATGAAGTCATACCTGTATGGATAAGATCATTCCGTTGCTAATTCATATTCAGATAAGCAATCATTTAAAGTTCTGGCCTGAGTATGAATACATTCGCAAAACTCCAGTCCAGCGGTTTTATTTTCATTGTCTGTAAATTGTTTTGTGCATTCTGATAAAGAATTTCTAGGCATTACTTCATGAGCATAAACAAAAATTAGTACAAAAACCCCAATTGCACTTGCAACACCTGCAAAAAAGAGTGTTGGGAATTTATTACTGTATTTCTTTGGTTTCTCCACTATTTGATAATTCGATATTCTTTTAAATGGAAATATGAATTTTAATCTATCGTAGTTCCATAAAATAATGTACAAATTGGCAAGTACCATTAAAGGTGCAGAAACGAATGAGCCATCGAATCTAACGGCGAAAGATAGCACACATATATTTAAAATGATCGGAARATATATGATAGCACCTAAAGTTACAGTTCGAGGTATCAGTATTAATACAGCAGCGAAAACTTGCGCAATTCCAACAAATGTGTAGTAATAACCTGTATGATGAAAAGCTTCTAGATATTGTCCCATTGGATGATTAATGGATAGTCCGCTAGCAAACCTTTCCCCCATAATCTTTGTGATACCTGCTGGAATAAATCCAAGAGCTAATGC
This sequence comes from Aquimarina litoralis, assembly GCF_019295435.1. Taxonomy (GTDB): domain Bacteria; phylum Bacteroidota; class Bacteroidia; order Flavobacteriales; family Flavobacteriaceae; genus Aquimarina; species Aquimarina litoralis_A. The sequence goes on along the minus strand of NZ_WEKL01000055.1, from coordinate 20,842 downwards.
AAATCGACAAAAAATAGAGAAAAACCACAGCCACCTATTATGCCTCGCACGATAATGTATTTGGTCGAATTTGGAAGAAATACTCAAAGTTGATAATATTTATGAATCTGCTACACAACAATATATATGTATCCTAACAACTATGCAATCAATGCATAGTTGTTGTTTAAATCAGAGTAACATTTTGTGCTACTATGACACTAATAGTAAACGTAGTGTGTAACCATAATCTCAGAGAACATGAACTTTGATTTATTAAATGAATTAACTAAACTACTCCATGAAAATGAACTTGAAAGAGCTATTGAGTTGTCAGAAAATAAATTGAATGAACTTCCTAGTACCGATTTTCATAAAGTGTTGAATAAAAATCTACTACACTTAAAGCCAAAATTGGCTATTTATTTAGAAAACTTCATAACTAGTGCGATTAAATATTTTTCAGAAACACCGAAGCCCAAAAAGATTAATTTTTTAGAAAAAGTATTTGGAAAAAAAGAGAATAAATTTGAATCAAATGTTAATCTAAAGGCAGTTTATTGTGAAATGAATGGGTTTACTATCAATAATGATAAATGGTTTATTGATTTATTTGCATATGATTTTTATAATGGAATGGATCCAGAAGATTTAGATTGGCTTTGTGACTTTAAATTTGACTCAAATAATAGTCTAATAATAACTGGCCTTGAAGAACTTCAAGCTGCGTTTAAAAATTATATGGAGCATTCTGAAAACAATAATGAAAATGAAAAAAAATCAATGGAAATATGTGAGCTTATTATTATCCTAAAACTCCAAGAATTATTTAGACACACATACATTGAAAATAATAAAAAATGGACAGAGATTCCAATTTTGGTAACAGCTCATGATTATGAAATGATCTATAAAATAGAAAAGTAAGAAGACGCTACGCAATGTGAAATACCTTCAAACAAAACTGTAACTAAAATAAAATATCAACGTCGTATTAGAAAATTAAACGACTAAAATGAGTACAGAACTAATCTCCAAACAAACTAATTATAAAGGATTTCTTTTCGACATTCTTCTATATCTAACCGTAATGTTTTTAATTAGAGAAATTTACTTTTCTCAATTACCTTTTATTGCAAATGGATTAATGTGGTCATTATCCACTTTATTAGTTGCCTCATGGAGAATGAAAGTTCGTAATATATCATGGAAAGATTTAGGATTGCGAACACCCAAAAATATACTAATAACACTATTGGTAACTATTGGGATATTAATTACTATTCCTATATTGATTATAATTTTTCAAAAGATTCAAGATGTATTACCTTTTGCCTTAGCACCAGACACCTCTTCAGAAGATGCGGTTTCTAAATTTGGGGATTTAAAAGGAAACTGGGCTCATTTTTTCACGATTATTCCGTTTATATTAATTCAATCAGCACTAGAAGAATTGTTAGATAGAGGTTTTTTAATAACTTGGTTCGAACGTTTATTCTCTAAAACGTCATTCACTACTGCAATTGCGGTTCTTTTACAAGCGATGATTTTTGGATTTAGGCATTCCTACGATATATCAGAAAGATCTATTACAGTAGGTATTATAGGTTTAGTGATGGGTATAGCCTATGTGAAATTTGGCCGAAATTTATGGCCTTTAATTATTGCGCATTGTGTACTTAACACCATGTCTATGATAGGAAAAGTATAATGAATATAAAACGAACATATCAACTTAACATGAAAACATTCCTTTTTTCTATCATCCTTTTTCTAATCAGTATTACTGTTGTAGCACAAGATAAATTTCAAAAAGATATCGATTTTGATGGAGTAGTGGACACCGTTTACATCGATTTGAATACCTCTACAATTGTATGCCTATTATCCAGTAAACAATTCCAAAAAGTGGAAAGTAAACCTATAGACTTAACTAACAGATGTCTTATCAAAGATGCGAAAAATGGATTTTACTTTGAGAATCATTGGATGCGATCAGGGCACTCTGCTCAATTTAGATATGATAAAAAAACCAAGAAAATAAGATTAATTGGTATGAGCCGATATTCTTTTGGCAACGCTGCTAATAATGGTAGTGGAGAATCTAGTGTTAACCTACTCACAGGTGATTATATAGGCAATTGGAATTATTATGATCTGGCAGCTAATAATAATGAAGGGAAACTGATTAAAATCCCAACCATCAAAACAAAGATGTTTTTCAATAAAATATATCTAGAAGATTTTGACGAAGGAATATCCGTAGACTATACTGATCAATGTTCTGAATTGTACTATAAACATAGAGATCAACTGAAAAAACAACGGGAGTAGAAGTTACTAGCATAATGATCTATTGAGGAGATTTATTTTATATTTTTATGAAGCATTAATGAGAAATAGATATATGCTAACTGATCATCATACAAAAATAAAAATGTAATACTCTTAACAACTCCATACGATGAACCGGAAAACTGTCCTTATACTGGTAGCGATCAGTGTATTTTTGAAATGTCAATCGCAAATCAATACGGATAATAGTCAAATAAGTTCAAATCTGCCCGATACTTTTAATAATCCTATTATATCAGGATACCATCCAGATCCATCTATTTGTAGAGTAGGAGATGATTATTATTTGGTAAATTCTACATTTGAATGGTTTCCAGGTATGCCGATTCATCATAGTAAAGATCTAGTTAATTGGGAGCTTATAGGCTATGGTTTACATCGCCCAGAACAACTGAAACTGCAAGAAGGGCTCAAAGATTATATGGGCATTTTTGCCGTAACGATTCGCTATCATAAGGGATTATTTTATCTAATAACTACCTGCGTTCAGTGTGAAAAAGGAGGTAATTTCTATATAACCGCTAAAAATCCTGAAGGTCCATGGTCAGACCCTGTTTGGCTTGATTCTCCAGGAATTGACCCTTCACTTATGTGGGATGATAATGGAAAATGTTATTATGTAGGACATGGAAATTTAAATGCAAAACCTGAATGGAAAGATCAGCAAGGTGCATGGATACAAGAACTTGATACAAAGCAAGGAAAACTTATAGGAGAACGAAAACAACTTACATTTGGACATGCTAATAATGCAGTTTGGACAGAAGGGCCTCACTTATATAAGATTAATAATAAATATATGCTGATGGTAGCCGAAGGAGGAACTGGTTATATGCATGCTACAACAGTTCATCATTCTGATGCTATTTTTGGACCTTATGTCGCCGATCAAGTGAATCCTGTGCTAACGCATCGTCATTTGGGCAAAGATTATCCAATCCATTCCATAGGGCATACGGATATCATTGAAACCCAAAATGGAGAATGGTGGGCGGTAATGCTCGGGAAAAGATATGTAGATGGATATACACTTTTGGCGCGTGAAACATTTTTATGCCCTGTAAGTTTTGATGACCAAACCCCTATATTTAATAGAGGAAAGGGAATTGTTGAATTAGAAATGAAACGTCCCAATTTGCCTTGGACACCTTTCAAGAAAAAACCAACTAGAGATGATTTTGAGAGTAACAAATTAGGCCTTGAGTGGAATATGCTAAGAACCCCAGAAAGCAAATGGTACGCTTTACAGAATGGAAATTTAGTTCTTTCACTAAGACCCAATAGTATAGATAGCCTTACAAACCCCTCACTAATCGCTCGTAGAGTTCAGCATCATAATTTTGAAGCTTCATTTTCTATGGATTTTTCTTCAAAAAAGAAAAATGAAATGGCAGGAATGATTATTTATCGAAGTAGTGAATGTCATTTTCAATTTCTAAAAGAAAAGGACGAATTGGTAATTATACAAACACTTCGTAAAGAAAAGACTGAAATTGAAAGAATCAAATATCAAGATCAGAAAGTGATATTAAAAGCGGAAGGCAAAGGACGCAAATTAACACTCAGCTATGGAGCCTCTGAAGATCAAATGAAAAGGTTGAGTAAAGTTTTAGACCTAAAAGTTATCTCCCATGAAATAGCAGATGGCTTTAATGGTCCTTATATTGGAATGTATACAACAAGTAATGGGCAGAAAAGTAAGAGTGTAGCATCTTTTGATTGGTTTGAATATAAAGGAGAGTAATTGAAGTATTCGTTTTAAAATATTTTATGAATAATAAAGGATATACCATTGCAATAACATGAGTAGAGATTGTTAGTTCATAACACTTTACAATATGAATCAAAAAAATATGGGTAACATATCTTCCCGTTATGATACTTATAGTAAATGATATATGTTTATTAAGAGAAATATCTAGATGTTAGCAAATAATACAGATTTGAAAAAAATTATATTCTTCATACTAGTTTTAATCTCTTTTAATGAGATGTTTTCTCAGGAACAAGAAGCGGAAATCTTTTTTAAAGATGGAACTTCTTTAGAAGGTTATGGTATGATTCATAAACTAAATGAAATTAAATTTAGAATTTCTCTTGATGATGATTATGATGTTTGGACGTATCTAATGGTAAAGAGTATTGTTTTCTTTGACTATAATCATGGAGGTATGTATGAATATGTTACTTTGAAACCAAATGAATCTCCTAAGCTATTAGAAGTTTTATCAGAAGGAAATATTAATTTATATGCAGATGTTACTAGTTATAACTATTATACTGGTGGTAATTTTCAAGACAGATCATCAACTATACAGAAGAAAAAATTCTCTATTAATAAGCTTTATGTCAAAAGAACAAATGAAAAACATCCAACAGCTTTGACCGGGAATTTTAGAAAAAAAGCTCAAAAATATTTTTCGGATTGTAAAGAGATCGTAGAAAAATTAAAAACAGGAGAATTTAGAAAAACAAATGCAAATGAGATGGTTGACTATTATAATGATTTTTGTTGGGAGTAAACATTGGTTAACGCTATATATAAACTAAATGGAGAACGAATTTCAAGAAGTGATGTCCCAACGGACTGACAAAGAATTGATAAAAATAGTAACAGTAGAAAGAGGTAAATATCAACCTCTTGCAATCGAAGCTGCTGAAATCGAAATAGAGAAACGCAATATTGACACTGCTGACTTCGAACAAATTAGGGAAAAAGCCACAGCCGAAAAAGAACAAAAGGAAAAAATAGATGCTAATGTTGTTGGCTCAGGAATTCGTTTTGTAAACTTTCTAATCGATTTTATAGTAGGGTCCGTTTTAGCATTGATTGTGAGTTCTGTGTTTGCATTTTTTATTCAACCCACTGGTCCAAGGTTAATATCTTTAATTGGATATCTTTTGATATTCGGGACGTTTTTCGCTTACTATTCTATAATGGAAATCAAATTCCAAAAAACCATAGGGAAGTTCATTACGAAAACAAAAGTTGTTAAAATGAATGGAGAGAAACCTACCGAAGGTGATATCATCGCCCGAACTTTATGTCGGCTTATACCATTTGATAGAATTTCATTTGTATTCGTAAAAAACGGAATTCACGACTTCTTATCAAAAACCACAGTCGTAAAAGATCAAATGGAATAAAGCGAGTGATACTCAATGATTCTAGAATACAACTTTGGTTGTAATGCATAAACCTAATTATCAAAATAAATGATAAACTTTTTTCTAAAAGCAAAGCATTGGCAATTATTTATCATAATGCTTGGAATACCATTAGTATTTCAAGCTTATTTTATGTTCAATATGTTCGCTGAATTTGAAAGGGAATCTCATCCTCATACTGAAGAATTTATGAGCATTTTCACCATTTTTCCAATAATGATGATTCTTTTTACTGCGGTCTTTTTTGGGTGGTTTTGGTCCATTGCGATTGGCCTTCAAAAGAACATCCCGCAAGGAGTAACCATGAAAATAAAAAAATTCAAAGCTTTCTTTTTTATCCCTTTAATCTATATCAATTTCCAAATGGTTTATATGACGGGAGTTTTTTCTGGAATGGGAATTAATGACGTTGCAAGTAGTGGTTGGATGGTGGCGATTATTTTACCACTTCATCTGTTTTCTATGTTTTGTATTTTCTACTCCATGTATTTTGTAGCGAAAACTATCAAAACTGCTGAATTACAAAGAAACACTCGATTTGAAGATTTTGCTGCAGAGTTTTTTCTATTATGGTTCTATTTCATTGGAATTTGGATAATTCAACCCAAAGTGAATAGGCTTGATGGAAAAAACTAAAAGAAGATTTTGATCGATTAAAAACATTCTTAATCATGGCTCAAATACATTGTGGTATAGAGCAAAAGAATATTTAATCATAATTTTTAGAATTCAAAACGAAAGGTAGCTAGAGAGATTACTAGTACAGTAATTGAATTAGAAAATTTGTTTTATATTTTTATAAGGCTGAATACATTTAATAAATGAGAATTTACTGGGTTGATATGTTAAAAAAGGGGAAAATCGGCATGATGGCTAGACCAAAGGGTAATGATTGGTTAGAAGATGAAATCAGAAACTTAAATTTTAAAGAAGTTGATACCGTTATTTCACTATTAAAAAAATATGAAGAAACGGAATTGGAAATTGAAAAAGAAAGAGCCCTTTGTCAAAAATATGATATTGAGTTCATAAGTTTTCCTATTCAAGATAGAGGAGTTCCAGAAAATATTAGTGATTTTGTTCAATTAATAACTAACCTAAATAATAGGTTAAAAGAAAATAAGAAGATTGTTGTGCATTGCAGAATGGGAATTGGAAGAACTTCTATTGTTATCGCAAGTATTTTGATAAAGAATGGCTTTGATTCAGGATCCGTATTTGATTATTTGAGTAAAATAAGAACATTAACTGTACCTGATACTGATGAGCAAATTAATTGGGTAAAACAAATAGAAAGCACTCTATAAATGATATAGATTTTAATAATTAAACAAGAAGTAAAAATGTACGAATAGATAGATTTGTTCTGGCATACGTGCTTTACTCAGATTTATATATTTACTGTGACATATCATCACAAAAAAAGAACGTGAAAAATGATAAAAGGCCTTTTTGAAACTCATTTGTTTGTTGAAAACCTGGAACGTTCAATTGAATTTTATACAAAGGTTTTAAAACTTGAACAATTTCTTTATGAAGAAGAAAGAAGAGTTGCTTTGTTTTGGATTGGAGATCAAGTGAAACAATCATTTCTAGGTATTTGGGAAAAATCAAAAGATGAAATTGACCAAAGACATTTTGCATTCGAGTGTGATTGGGAATGGATATTAAATGAATCTGTAAACTTTTTAAAGTCCCATAATATAGGCTTTTGGAATTTTTTAGGAGACGACTCAGAAAAACCAATGGTTTTCGCAAATATTCCTGCAATATCGATTTATTTTACAGATCCTGATGGACATTATCTAGAATTCATTGGGAAATTACCTGGAAAGTATAATCCTGCAAAAGGAAGTTTGGTTATTTCTTATGAAGAATGGTTAGAATTAGAAAAAAATGATAAATAATCTTATACAAGATACTATAAAACAAATAGCAATTAAAATGATAAAAACATAAGATAAAAGGACAACAAATGATAAAATTCTTTCGTAAAATTCGACAAAATTTACTCACTGAAGGGAAATTTGGAAAATATCTAAAATATGCGATAGGAGAGATCTTACTAGTTGTCATTGGGATACTCATTGCAGTCCAAATCAACAATTGGAATATCGAATTTCAAAATGAAGAAAAAGAAATACTCTATCTAACGCGACTTACTACAAATTTAGGTTCCGACATCAGACTATATAAATCCATCATGAGTAAAGATAGCCTTCTCATCGATACTTTAAATCAAGTTAAAAGAGATATCCCGAAATATATGGAATCGATAGAAAAACCTGTTGAAGATTTTAATTTTTTAAAAGCTGGATATAAGTTCACCGCTAACACAACAGTAATTGATAATCTTATATCGTCAGGACAGATAGAATTATTTAGAAGTAATTATCTCGTAGAAGATATCTTAGTTTACTATAGACAAACAAAACACGTTAAGGAAACAGTTGACACAGCAATAATTACTCAAAACAACGAAACAATTAATTATCTTATCTTGAGGTTCAATTCAATTAATAGTACTGATGAAAATTATTTAAAAATTTTGGAAAACTCCATTGATTATAGAATTCAATTAATTAAGAAACAAATCAAAAGTTATAATGCTCAAAAAAATCTAGCTAAAAAACTAATCAAAAAGATAAATGATGAAATTGATCTTATAGAAAATGTTTATTAAAAAAAGTAAGCACAGAATTAGAAGAATAATTAAATCATGAAACCATAACCAATGATAAAGTTCTTTCGTAAAATTCGGCAAAAAATGTTAACCGATAATAAATTCACCAAGTATTTACTATATGCCATTGGTGAAATTGTTCTTGTTGTTATTGGAATATTAATAGCGGTTTCTATAAACAATAACCAGCAGAGGAAGGTTTTACTAAAAAAAGAACAGACTTATCTTAAAGGTCTAAAAAGTGAGTTTGAAACAAGTAAACTTAAACTAAATGAGTTACTAGAGGTAAATGAGGAAAACTATTTGAGTGCTAAAAAAATCATGGAAAGCATTTCGAATCCAAATATGGCCTTAAGTGAGAAGCAATTCTCGAGATTATTATTTCGTTCTTTTTCTTCGGATATCTATTTTAATGCAAATAATTCATTGCTAAATGAAATAGTTAGTTCTGGTAGTTTAAAGGATATTACAAGTAGTGAACTTAGAATACGATTAACCAATTGGGAATCAACTTTAAAAGATATTGCTAGACAAGAAGAAGAACTAGGGCATCAAAGAGAAAAAGTGCTTGATATGTTTAGAACCAATACAAACAGTATTAGGACTATATTCGAGCAAACAAATCCAAATTCTGAAATAAATTTTCATAAGAGAGAGACCAACGTTAGCAACTTAAACTTATTAGAATCACTTGAATTTGAAAACAATATTCTAATGTTTTATCTAACAAGTAAAGCTACCGAGATTTCTCACTATAAACCACTAATGGAAGAACTAAACGCTATTTTAGAATTATTAGAAACAGAAATCAAATAACGATAAGGATACACTGTACTTCATTACTAAAACGAATCTCTGAAAAAATAAAACATGGCGACAATCAATACATATTTGAGTTTTATGGGTAATACCGAAGAAGCATTTAATTTTTATAAATCTGTATTTGGTGGCGAATTTGTAGGAGGAATAAGACGTTATGAGGATATGCCAGATAATGATGCGTTGTCCAAAGAGGACAAGAAAAAAGTAATGCATGTTGGATTACCAATAGGATCTGGAAATGTCTTGATGGGTACTGATATCCTAAAGTCTAGAGGACAATCAATAACCTTCGGAAATAATTTTTATATATCTATCAGTCCAGAGAGTAGAGAAGAAGCCACTCAATTATTTAATGGACTTTCTTCAGGAGGAACAATCACATCTCCATTAGAAGACACTTTTTGGGGTGCGTACTTCGGAGCATTTACCGATAAATTTGGAGTGCAATGGATGGTAAATTATCTAAAACAATAAATTAAATATAACAAATGGTTCGCGAGAAGATATATGTAAGTAAAAATGAAGCCCGAAATATTACATAGAATAAAAATTCCAATAATAGCTGATAGTGTTTTAAGTCCACAAGTTCATTATGGAAACGTTCATCATCATGAGCCTATTACAGGAATCTATTTCAATACTCAAGATGAGCATTATGGTAGAATCACCTTTGAAAACTTTGATTCCTTAAAAGTTTGTAGAGGAGAAATGCTTCCTATTGACTATGATTGGGAAACTCATGAAAGAGGCGTTTGGATTTTTAAAGTTGAAAACTCTCAATGGCTTGTTGATAGATATACTTATGAAAAAAAGCACTATGGTGGATCTTATGAATTTGGTGGAGATGTAGAGGAAATGAAAACTCATTTTAACCATTATATTTTTTCATTTCATGATCAATTTGTTGAAGTCATTTCTAGAGGTTTCTGGTTTGAAAAAAGTGACGAAACATTATTCGGTAAACCACTCCAAAAAGGACATCCTTTTTTGACTATTTCGGATATGGAATATGACTCATTTGAAGAACACACCTTAACATATCGATATTGGGTTCATAAAGTTTCAATAGAAGAATTGGTTCATAATGCACAATTCTGTACACAAACCCTAATGGAATTTGCTTTAGAATTAGACGGCAAAGCAAGAGTGGATCACAGGTTAACATTAACACTTGATGAAGAAGGGAATGTAATGACTCATTTATGTGGATATTTTGGCAATAAACAAGTTACGTTTCCTAAGATAGCGAACATTGAAGATGTAAAACCATATTTGAAAAAATATATGAAAGAAGTCTTTGATAGAAGGCAAAAAATGAAGAAATAGACTACCTATAACGAGATATAAAAATATACTTGGAATATATTTTATAAATAATCATTTACGAATATTACAGAAAACAATGAAAAATTTAATAGGATGCATACTGTTAGTTCTAATTTCTTGTCAAGGAAAACAAGAACCTAAAAACATAAAAGATACTACCAATGAATCAAGCTTCAAACAGGACAACAAAACCATAAATAATACGGACGGTTTATTTATCCTAAAGGAAATAATCAGTGAAAATTTTGTTAGAATTATTCCACCAAAAAATGCTGATTTTGAATTTCCAGACAGTTCTGCGAAAACAGAACCTTTTAAAAATGGTGATTTTAATGCCGATGGAAAAATAGATATATTAGTTTATTTAGGTGCTTGCGGAACAGGAGGTTGCATGTATGGTTTATTTTTAAATCAATATGATGATTTTTACAAATTAGTATTTATGGATTACTTAAAAAACGCTGAATTCAAAGTAGAAAAAAGTGGTGTATGGACCATAGAATCATCAGAAGAACTTGAGCCATATAACCCTTCTAAAATTCAAATTACTACCTTTAAATTTGACAAAAGTAAATATGAATATATAATCGATACTACTTTTGTTCATCATGACAAAGAAGCAGAAGAAATGATAAACGAATAAAAATAGATCGTTTACAAAATGTTTCTTCTAAATAGATATATCTTAACGTTCGCTAATTAAAACAAAGTAATGTCCACATCTCCTAAATTATTTAAGATAACCTTAATTGACCTTCAAAAAGAATTATGCGATGAATGGGAAAAATCCTTTGCTGAGTTTCCTGAAATAGAAATTGTCAATGGAAAGTTTGAATTTGTAAGAGAGTTTGATTGCTTGGTTAGTCCAGCAAATTCTTTTGGTTTAATGGATGGCGGAATTGATTTAGCAATACGGAACTATTTTGGTATGAAAATCCAATATAATGTTCAAAAAAGAATTCAAAGAGAGTTTTATGGAGAACAACCTATTGGGACTTCAATCATAGTATTTACAGAAAATGAATATCATCCTTTCTTGGCTCATACACCAACGATGAGAGTCCCAACTGATATTTCAAAAACAGATAATGTCTATAATGCCTTTTTTGCCATGTTAACTGCCGTTGCCAATTATAACAAGAATAACAAAATACGAATCGAAAAAGTACTTTGTCCAGGAATGGGTACTGCAACTGGAAGAATGACTCCAAAAGAAGCTGCCCGACAAATGTCAACTGCTTATAAAAACTTTCTAAATCCAACTACCAATATGGATTGGAAAAATCTAAATAAACGTCATAAAGAAATAATAGGATAAAACATAAAATCCGAAAAAGAAATAAAATCTCTTTTCTCTAAATTTAGATGCTCTTGAAAATAAATCGAAATAATTAATCCATAAACCATCAAATAACGAGTAAATGAATGAGTTCCTGAAACTATATGAAGACAAAGGTTTGCCTTCACGTTTAAAGATCTTTTTTGAAAAGGAAGAATATAAAAATTACCGATCTCATTTTGTATATGGTTTAAAGGGATTCTCGAGAGAAGTAAAACTAGAAATCAGCTTTAAAGTAAAAGATTTTGATGAATTGTTAGACTACTTTTCAGATCAAGGAGTAAATGATACAACTCCATATATGATTCCTTTTATATTGATAAAAGATAATGAACCTTCCTGTTTTGTTGTAGATAGTAGAAATGAAGATTGTCCAGTTTTATTCTTTGATAGTAGAGAAAATATCTTTCAGGAGCATAGCGATAGTTTAGATAGCTTTTTATCCAAATTATTAACTAGTAAGGACAAAGTCCCGATTAAGAAAGTAGCATTAGCAACAAAAAAAGCACTGACGTTGCTTAAAAAGAAAAACTATACTGAAGCCATAACCATATTGGAAGATGCTATTTTAAATTATCCAGAAGAGGATGAAAGCCAATTTTTTGATAGTAACACAAAAGTACTTCCAGAAGGTTTCAAAACTTTAGCAAACTGCTATCTATTGAATAAAAATCCTATTAAAGCTAAAGATATACTTGAAAGAGGTATGCGCCAAAATATATTCTCTTGTGGTGCTTATCTAGTAGAAGTATACAGTAAAGCTTTTGAAGATCATCAAAAGGCTATTGAAGTTGGAGAACAGGCGCTTGAAAGCATTAAGCCAACAAGTGATTATCGTGCTTGGTGTGATCTAAGAGAACATTTGGGATTGGTATATGTTAAAGAAGGAATCAAAGACAAAGCCAACAAAATGTATCAAGAACTACATGGTGGAAAAATTGAAAATGCTAGAAACTCTTTGCAAAGTATTATCAATGAAAACCACCCAAACAGAGCCTTAGCAGAAGAAATATTAACTTGGTTTACTCCTAAATAAAATGTATAGAATGATAAACCAAAGTAAACCTTGAATAGTGAAGGGTTTTAATAAACAACTCTTAACAATTAGTATATTGCATAGGTTCTTTGAAGAAGGAAACACCATCAATAAGAACATTGTATCGTAATAGATACTCAAGAATATGACAAAATGAAAGAATCTATACTTAAAAATATTACCCAAGTTATTTTAATCGTTTTCAGTGTTGTCCTTGGTTTATATCTTAGTGAGAGAATTGAGGATAAAAAAAATGAAAAAGAGGCTACTAAGTTATTATCTAAAATAAAATCAGAACTAGTTGAAAATAAAAAGCTTTTAGACTACTGGGTTCCTTATCATAAGGAAATGATTAAAAGCTTAGATAGTCTTTCTGGCGATCAAGTATTCATCAAGAATTTCATTAAAGATAAAGCAACCCTTTACAAAGTATTTACCAGAAATACAATCATGGGCGAAACACCTGCTAATGATGCTTGGGACATTGCTAAATCGCATCCTTTAATTGTAAATTTTGAATATGATGAATTACTCATCCTTTCAAAAATCTATAAACAACAGGGAACTACTTACGAATCGTTTCCAAGAATGATTGATTTATTATTATCTGCAGATTTGAATGCTAAAGAGAATGCCAGAGCAAATTTGGAATTATTCAAAAATCAATTGCAGGATATTACGAGTCGAGAGTTTCAATTAATTAGTTATTATAATCAGGCAGAAACGATCCTAAAGTATCAAAATAAGTAAGAGGAAACATTGATTTTAATTTTGAGAAAATACTATGACTCCAGACCATCAATTAAACCTACGTTCACGGCATCCTGATTTTCAGAGTTTTCTAGATATCAATGAAAATGAATCAGTAAGAGTAAGAAAAAACTATCACTGTTTTTTAAATGAAAAATATGGAGGAAAACCTCTACAAGCCTTAGATATTTTTCCTTCTAGCACTCGGAATTCTCCAATTGTAGTATTTATCCATGGAGGCTATTGGAGAGCTTTAGATAAAAATAGTTATAGCTTTATAGCTGAACCTTTTATAGAAAACAATCTAACAACATGTATTATTAATTATCGCCTTATTCCAAGTGTGAATATGGAAAAAGTTCTAAACGATGTGGTAGATGCTGTAAACTGGATCAAAAAGGAGGCACTACGATACAATGGTAATTCTAGTGAGATCATTCTATGCGGTCATTCTGCAGGCGGTCATCTCGCTTTAATGACATATTTAATGAGCGAAAATTTAAGATCGAGTATTAAGTTAGTTTGTAGTCTTAGTGGCATATTTGATCTAGCTCCTATAAAAAATAGTTACCTTAATGAGGTACTGCAGTTGGATGAAAGTGATATTGAAAAGTATAGTGTCACGAATAATAATTTGTCTGAAATAAAATGCCCCGTTTTACTTAGCGTAGGTTCTAAGGAAACAGATTTCTTTATCGAGCAATCTAAAAACTTATATATTGAAAATAACGAAAAAGCTCCAATAGAATACTATGAATATCCACATTTAAATCATTATCAAATAGTTCATAAATTAGGGAAAGAAAACAGTTATTTAGTAGATTATATACTATCTAAAACAAAGTAAAAACTATAACAAAAACAATTGCCCTAAAAGTACATTTTGAATAGAAGACTATAAACGATTCCTTGAAAATTGATGGTACAATAATAGATTTCTATTTACCTACTGAAAACATAAAATGCAAAAGGTAGGGTAACATTTCCCTTGATTTAGATACTTATTATAGTAAATCATATATTGAATCGTGCATATATCTTACCGTTGACAATAATGTTATAGATATAAGCTATTTCTTTGAAGTTTATAATGACAATGATGATTCATAAAATCTACAAACATTAGTATATGTTAGGTTACGTAATAATAATAGCTTTAATAGTTTTATTTGGTATTTTCTTGTATTGGGCATATTTACCTGATTATAGAAGAAACCCTAAGGAATTTTTGAGAACAATAATTGGAATGCCTATTGGAATATTACTTGATGGAATAGGTTTTGAAGACCTGAACGATAAAATAAAAAAGTGGGCAGTTGGAGAGAAAAAGAAAAGCCCTATTAATATCAAAGAAGAATGGAATCATCTTGGAAGCAAATTTGCAAAGGAGATTAATGAAATGGTCGAATTTGGCGAAAAGAATGGATGGGAAAATTGGAATGGACAAGAACCAGAAGATAAACGTGAGCATTTGGCAGATGAAATTTTCAAGCTTTTAAAAAAAGCGAACGAAACAAATACTATTGAAGAATTCAGGAATGAATATCCTCCTTCACATACTCCATTGATAAAATTCATGGAAAGTAAAAGTCAAAGTATAGAACAATTACAATTCATTGATCAACAAAAAATAATATTCTTAACAGGAACATCATACCAAAAAAGGCAAGCGTATATTCTTGACAATGAAAAAATAATTGAGTTGGATTCCTCAATTTCCGCTATAGGAAAATCCAAGAAAAATAACGTTTTTGCTATTTCTGCAAATAATTTGGTGACAACCACGCAAGGCTGGGAGGGAGACATCATTTCTACTTTTACATTACAAAAGACCAAAAACATTGGAATTACCGAATTAATCCCTTTTAACGATGGTAAAAAAGTCTTATTAATCACCGCGGAAGGTATTTATTTAATTGATAAAGAGTCTGAGACAATGATTCATCCAGAACCTGATGCGGAAGATGAAGAGTGGGATTCCTATATTGATATGGAAAATGGAACCTTATCTAATGATAACCAATTTATTGTGGTAGGAGATCAGTGTTCAGAACATAGAATATTAGATAATGAAGGTGTTCAAATTGGTAAAATAGGGCAGCAATCAGAATATCCACATTACTGTCTTTTTTCAAAAGATAACCGTCAATTAATAACCAACTCTTGTCATTTTTATAATGGAATTACCATCGGAGTAGCAACCGAACAATTAAATGGAATCGACATCTCAGAATATGAAGAGAGTACATTATATACAACAATAGATAAAGAAATGCGTGTATATTGTGGTATCTCAACCAAAGACTACTATATTTTAGGTGATGCACATGGATATATAAGAGCTATAGATCATAAAGGGAAACATCTATGGAGACACTTTTTGGGCTCCACAATAAGCGGAATTACAATTTCAGATGATGAGAAAACTTTATGGGTAGGTTCTTATTCTGGTATGATTCATAAATTACAACTAGGAAAAGGCTTTAGAGATAATCATACTATCGGAAATGGAAATCATTATGAAGACTTCAGAATGATTTTATGGAAAGAAGAACCAATAATGAAATGGTAAAAAATAGACGATGAGAATCATATTTTGTGATAGTGTATTCGATAATAAAACAATCGAGCCTGATTATGAAGAAGAAAAGAAAGCTGCCGTTAATGCTGGTTTTGACTTTTCTTTAATTAGTTTCGAAGAATTAACAGATGGAAACGTTGCAACAGCATTACGATATGTAAAAGAAGTTGAAAACAAAGAACTCGGAATCTATAGAGGATGGATGCTCACTCCAACTCAATATCAAAACCTATATAACGGTCTTTTAAAAAAGAATATTGAATTAATAAATTCTCCAAAGGAATATGAGCATTGTCATTACTTACCAAACTCATACTACAAAATAGCTCCTAAAACTCCAAAATCTAACTGGACTAAGGAATTAACCGATGCTTCTATACAGCAATTGACTGAAGAATTTGGTAATAGTGCCATAATCGTTAAGGACTTTGTAAAATCTGAAAAACATCATTGGAAAGAAGCTTGTTTTATACCTAATGCTTCCGATTTTGATACAGTAAAATCTGTTGTTGATAAATTCATCGAACTTAGAGGAGATTCCCTAAACGAAGGATTGGTATTTAGACAATTTGAAGAGCTGGAGTATTTAACCGAACATTCAAAAAGTGGAATGCCTTTAACTAAAGAATTTAGAATATTTTTTGCCAATAAGAGAATTATTAATGTATTCGATTATTGGGACGAAGGAGTATATGGAGAAACATCACTGGAATTGGATGATTTTATTGAAATAGCAAAGAAAATTGAGAGCAATTTCTTTACAATGGACGTTGCTAAAAAGAAAAACGGAGAATGGATCATTATGGAACTTGGAGATGGACAAGTTGCAGGATTACCAGATAATGCGAACAGGAATGATTTTTATAACAATCTAAAATAAAACATATTGTAGTAATTAAGGTAATGGCACATTAATATTTCAAGATGAAAAAAGCAATCCTAGTAGATTCGTTTTATATTTTCATAGCTTTATAATCAGATGAAACATAAACAAATAATAGATAAAATTGGTTTTAATCAACTTACTCAAGCAATAGAAGAAGATTTGGCTAGATTGATTAATCGTGGTATGTCTTTCAAAAAAGGAGGGAGCATTCGTAATGTTTCTGAATATGCTATACCTCTTATGCTAACTAGATGGAATTGTGTTTTGTTAGCAGAAGATGGGATTGCCAAATATTATAAGGAAAAGGTTGCTTTGACATTAGCTGTCTTATTTCACAAATATGGATTATATGATAAAACAATAACAAATAAAGCATTTCACGCTATAGATAAACTAAACGATGATGTGGTTTTAAGTGATGACTTTTATAGGAAATCTGATCAAATAAAAGATTTTTTAAAAACTAAGCCCTTAGAATTAAAGAGGAAACCTAAAAAACCAAATAACATTACATTCTTCAGGCCTAATGATATAGTTTCAATAAAATTATATAATAATTACTATGCTGCATATATTCATAAACTAACAGGAGTAAATGAGGCTCCAATTCTTGAATTTTATGATGGCATATTCGAAAAAGTACCGGAAGCAAAAGAGTTAAAAGGATTAAAAGCTAAAGGAGAGAAGTTTAATGATGGAAAAATTCATAAAGCTAATTTTGCAATTTATGGAATGAAATATCAACCTGATTTGGCAGGTCAAATCGAATTAATAGATACTAATAAAAATTCAGATTTTGTGCCAAATAATAGTCATTTAGAAGATTCAATAGGCCTTTTTACAGTCAGTAATTTATTCTCTATACAAAAGACCATTAATAAGATGTTTGATGAATAAAATGCTACCTAAAACATAGTTGAAATGAGTATGGATTACTATTTAAATACACCATTAAAGAAAAATAATATGAATAAAATTTGGATGTTATTACTTCTTGTACATTCAATCATAAGCTGTTCGGATAACAAGATTGATAAAAAAGGATTTCAAGTAAGTGAAATAACAGAAAATGAAGACGGTCAAAAAATTGTTGGTCTTCAAATAGATTCATTGAAACTAGAAACTCAACCGAGAAATGTGCTTTTAACTTTTAATCCAAAACATCGATTAACGCCAATTTACAAAGTAAATTATAATAAGAAAACTAAAAAATACTTTACTGGTTCCAATTCTTATCATACCAATTGGAATGATGACTACGGAGAAGGTAATAACTGGAATCAGAATTTTATGCCAGGATTCAAAGCCATTTATGGATATAACTTCGTGAATGTTTCTCATTATGATAATCAAACGAAAACCGAAAATAAACTTTTTGAAAAACCAGTTTTGATCAAAACACTTTATTATCCTGCCTTTTCAAAAGATACTTTAAACTATGAACCCGTAAAAAGAGATTTTTATATGGTTTCTGTTTATGATGAAGATTCAAACAAAGACGGATTTATTAATGTAAAAGATTTAAGAGAATTCTATCATTTCGACATCAATGGAATGAATAAAAAAGCACTAATTCCAAAAGAATACTCTGTTATGAGTTCAGAATATGATTCTGCAAATGATTTTATGTACATATTTGCCAGAAAAGATACCAACCAAAACGGACAAATGGAATCAAATGAACCGATGGATATATTCTGGATAGATTTAAAGGATCCAAAAAATGTTGGTCAGCAATATAAAACAGAATAAAATACATTTTGAAAAATGAGACCTAAAGAATTGATTAAAAAATGGATTGAGATATTCAATGAAGGCGATGCAGACAAAATTGCAGAACTATACCATCTGGATGCAATTAATCACCAAGTTGCTAACGAACCGATTGAAGGAAGAAATGCCATTAAAGCAATGTTCTCGGCAGAATTCAGTACAGCGGATATGACCTGTATTCCTGAAAATATATTTGAAGATGGAGAATGGGCGATTTTGGAATGGAAAGATCCCTTAGGGTTAAGAGGATGTGGATTCTTTCAAGTAATAGATGGAAAAATCAAATTTCAACGTGGATATTGGGATAAATTATCATTTTTAAGAATGCATAACCTACCGATTCCAACAGAATAACAATGATTAATTATTAAAAAAATGAAACCTGGTTTTGTATCAATAGTGGAGTGTTTTAATATTTCAGGAATAGGTCTACTAACAGAACTTCAGCATTTTGAAAAAGGTATTCCACCTGAAACCCAAATTATCGATCTTAATACTCAGGAATTTTGGATTGTTAAAAAGAGAGTCCTTTCAGGAATACTACTGGTTGCAAATGATTCAGAAATATACTTTGACTGTGAAACTCAGTATACCCATGTAAGTAGTACATTCAAAACATTGGAAGATAGAGAAATTGCCGTTCAGAGAGAATTGGAAAAACGAAAAAATGGAATCTATTGGTATGTACTTAAACCCGATAACAAAAAACAGAAAGTAAAACCTGAAAAAGGAAGTTTGTTAAAAATAAAATAATACTATAACACTATCTGAATATAATTTTACATTAAAGATTTGTTCAAACCCCAAAATACAATGAAAAAAATACTTTTTGTTTGCTCTGCAAATAAACAAAGGTCTAAGACCGCAGCTGATTATTTTTCGGAAAAACTCAAAGGTTTTGAATTCGATTCAGCAGGAACTAATCATAAAATTTGTCATAATGAAGGTACACAACCTTTAACTTATGAGCTTATGAAATGGGCTGACCTCGTTATGGTAATGGAAGAAAGGCATAGAAAATTGATTATCGAAAATGGAGGGTCCAAATTTGGTAAAAAAATAAACGTATTAGCAATTCCTGATAGATTTAAATATTTCCAAAAGGAATTAATTGACTTACTTGAA
The DNA here is from genome assembly GCF_019295435.1 of Aquimarina litoralis. Classification (GTDB taxonomy): domain Bacteria; phylum Bacteroidota; class Bacteroidia; order Flavobacteriales; family Flavobacteriaceae; genus Aquimarina; species Aquimarina litoralis_A. The sequence continues at coordinate 1,019 of NZ_WEKL01000055.1, read as the reverse complement.
CAAAAAGCAAGACCCTTGATCATGAATTTGTAACCAAAATGGCTTAACCAATGAAAGGTTTGATGCACCAAAACTTAGAGTTATTTTTTATTTTTGAATTCTACTAAAAAGAATCGCTAATATATGAGCACTATAAAGCCTACCAAAAATACTATAACAGTATGGCGTTGGTTTCAGAAAGCCATTGTAGTAATCATTTTCTCTTTAGTTGTAAATCATTTAGCCGCAAGCGATAACTTTATAGCAGATGAATCGTATAGATTTCCTCTAGTAGGTTTTCTGTTTACTATTATTCTGTCTATAGTTGTTATCATCATAGCCGATATAAATTTTAAAGTCTACGAGAAAAAATATTTCTCTAAAAAGGTCGAATTCTCGACTATGGCTAGGTTTATGATCTCTACATTAGGATATATTAGCATTATCTACATTCCTGCAAATATCATTGTAGAAATAGTTCTAGGAGGGGAGATAGAGTTCTATTTTATAGTAATTGGTTTACTAATTACTTTATTAGTATGTGCTATTTTGATTTGTTTATTATATGCTCAAAACTTATATGATTTATATAAGGTATCTATAAAAGATGCAGAAATCACTATTGAAAGTGGTGCGAAAATAACAAAGCTCACTTATGAACATATTGCTTGTTTTTATAGTGAAAATAAAATTGTCTACACTGTACAAAATGACGGCACAACTATTACCACAGATTTTACATTGAATGAGCTAGAGGAAAAACTAAATGATCAATTATTTTTTAGAGCCAACCGCAAAATTATCATTCACAAGAATTCGGTAGCCCAAGTGGAAAAAATCGAAAATGGTAAGTTACGTATTCGGCTGAATGATTTCATTAAAAACAATGAAATTTCAGAAATCAATATTAGCCGTTATAAACGAAAAGCGTTTATGGATTGGTTTCAATAAAAAATATTCAAAACTACTACCAACTATTCAGTTATAAATTTACGACCATTCAGTAAAAATCCCTATTTTCAAAAGGGTTCTCAGAGACT
>NZ_WEKL01000054.1 GCF_019295435.1 Aquimarina litoralis | reverse complement strand
CCATTTATACATTTACTTATACGATTGATGTAACTACGCTTCCGGCTGTTCCTACTAATGGAACAGCAACCGTAGAATGTCTTGCAGATGCCACACAACCAACTGCACCAACAGTAACGGATGTCTGCGGAAATGATATCACTCCTGTAATTACGGAAAATACAGACCCTACTTGTGAAGGGGATAAAATATATACCTATACTTATACCGATTGTGCTGGGAATGCTTCTGTGTATACATTTACTTATACCATCGATGTAACTACACTTCCTGTTGTACCTGCTAATGGAACAGCAACCGTTGAATGTATCGCTGATGCTACACAACCAACCGCGCCAACAGTAACGGATGTCTGTGGAAATGATATCACGCCAGTAATTACGGAAAATACAGACCCTACTTGTGAAGGAGATAAAGTATATACCTATACCTATACCGATTGTGCTGGAAATGCTTCTGTGTATACGTTTACCTATACTATCGATGTGACAACGCTTCCAGTTGTACCAGCTAATGGAACAGCAACCGTAGAATGTCTTGCGGATGCTACACAACCAACTGCCCCAACGGTAACCGATGTCTGCGGAAATGATATTACTCCTGTAATTACTGAAAATACAGATCCTACTTGTGAAGGGGATAAAGTGTATACATACACTTATACCGATTGCGCAGGAAATGCTTCTGTGTATACATTTACCTATACGATTGATGTAACTACGCTTCCAGTTGTGCCTGCTAATGGAACCGCAACCGTTGAATGTATCGCTGATGCTATACAACCAACCGCGCCAACAGTAATGGATGTTTGTGGGAATGATATCACGCCTGTAATTACTGAAAATACAGACCCTACTTGTGAAGGAGATAAAGTGTATACCTACACTTATACCGATTGCGCAGGAAATGCTTCTGTGTATACATTTACCTATACGATTGATGTGACGACACTTCCAGTTGTGTCTGCTAATGGAACCGCAACCGTTGAATGTATCGCCGATGCTACCCAACCAACCGCACCAACAGTAACGGATGTCTGTGGAAATGATATCACGCCGGTAATTACTGAAAATACAGACCCTACTTGTGAAGGAGATAAAGTATATACATATACCTATACCGATTGTGCTGGAAATGCTTCTATATATACGTTTACATATACTATCGAAGTAACTACGCTTCCAGTTGTTCCTGCTAATGGAACAGCAACCGTTAACGATATAGCAGATGCTGTACAACCGACCGCACCAGTCGTAACTGATGTCTGCGGAAATGATATTACACCGGTAATTACTGAAAATACGGACCCAATCTGTGATGGTGAAAAAGTATATACGTTTACCTACACGGATTGTGCTGGAAATGTTTCTGTTTATACATTTACCTATACTATCGATGTTACTGCTACCCTAGAAATTCCAGATACCTCAGCAGTAGTTTGTAGCGATACGACTATAAATTTTGATCTTACAAATCTAACTAGTCTTCCTAATGTTACTTTTGATTGGATAGTGACTCCAAATCCAAATACAAGCGGTGCTAGTAGTGGCAATGGAACTACTATTACAGATAGTATTGAAAATATTTCTGGAAGTAATCAAGATGTAATCTATACAATTACTCCTTTCAACAGTGATGGTTGTAATGGAAACACTTTTACAGTAACAATAACAGTATTACCAGAACCTTTTAATAGCACACCTCCATCTGATACTACTTGTAGTAATATTTCATTAAACCATGATTTAAGAGCAGATGTAAACTTAATGAATTCCTCTTTTAGTTGGGTCGCAAATGATAATCCTGAAGTAGTAGGAGAAACTACAACTCCTGCAAATACTGATACTATTACAGATGTTCTTATCAATACTTCTGGTGCAATTCAAACAGTAATTTATACAATTACTCCTACAAGTGCAGATGGTTGTATTGGTAATCCTTACAATTATACGGTAACCGTAAGTCCAGAAGCCGAAATAGTAATAACAAAATCATTTTTACCTGCTGCGGATGGAAACTATGATACTGTAGGAGAAGTAATTGAATACGAAATTATAATTAACAATATAAACGATGTTGAAATAAGTAATGTAGTTATAAGCGATTTGAACGCAGATGCAGGAAGCATAACACCTAACAATATCAGTGCTATTCCTCCATTGAGTTCTATAACTGTTAACGCTTCACATACAATCACACAAAGTGATTTAGATGCAGGGCAAGTTGTAAACAGTGCTTCGGCTTCAGGAATGGATTCTTGTGGAAATATAGTCACTGACACATCGGATGATCCATCTACAGGAACACCTAATGACAGTACAATTACCCCTATTAATCAAAACCCATCTATTTCTTTAGAAAAGACAGCTAATTTTAATGATGAAAATGCTGATGGATTCCCACAAGAAGGCGAAACGATAACCTATAATTTCACAGTTGTTAATACCGGTAATGTAACATTAACAAATATTACGATTTCCGATCCTGTAATTACAGTAAATGGAGGCCCCATTATTTTAGCTCCTGGAATTTCAGATAACACCACCTTTTCAGGTACTTATATTTTGACACAAGGAGATATTGATTCTGGAAGCTTCAGCAATTCAGCAACCGCGTCATCAGAAGCGCCTGATGGAAGTATCATTTCTGATACCTCTGATGATCCTAATAATCCAACAGACAATGATACGAATGGTGATGGAGATCCTGATGATGATACCATTACAACTTTACTTTCCAATCCTGAATTAACAATCAGTAAAACTGGTGTTTTTATAGATGATAATGGTGACGGTCTGGCACAGGTGGGAGAAACGATTGCATATAGTTTTGATGTTTCTAATACCGGAAACGTCTCAATTTTTGGGATTACCATTTTTGATCCTTTAGTAACGATTAATGGAGATCCTATTAACCTATCTCCAGGACAAACTGATAGCACAACATTTACGGCTATTTACACCATAACGCAAGATGATATTAATACTGGAAACGTAACCAATTCGGCTATCGGCTCTGGAACAGATCCAAATGGAAATTTAGTTGAAGACGTTTCAGATGATCCAACTACTACTGATGATAATGATGAAACCATTACAACCTTATCTAGAGATCCAAAGTTAACTTTATTGAAAACAGCAAATTTTAATGATGAAAATGGGGATGGTTTTCCTCAAGTTGGTGAAACCATAAATTATATTTTTGATATTAGAAATACAGGAAATGTAACCATATCTAATATTACTATTTCTGACCCATTAGTTACTGTAACGGGAGGACCAATAGACCTTAACCCTAATGAATCCGACAATACCTCTTTTAGTGCTGTGTATACAATTACCTTAGCAGATTTGAATAGCGGAAGCATAACGAATTCTGCCACTATAAATGGTCAAGACCCTGATGGAGGAACTGTTACTGATATTAGTGATGATCCTAATAATCCTGACAACATTGATATGAACGGAGATGGTGATCCCGATGATAGTACAATTATTTCATTGGATTCTAACCCCCAAATAAGCATATCAAAAACGGGCATATTCCAAGATGGAAATGGAGATGGCTTAGCACAAGTAGGGGAAACAATATTATATACATTTAATATATCAAATATTGGAAATGTTACAATTACCAATATAAGTGTTAGCGACCCATTAGTCACAGTTACGGGAAACCCTATTAATCTGGATCCTGGACAAAGCGACAATACCACATTCACTGCGATATATAGTATCAATCAAGATGATATTGATGCTGGAGTAATTCAAAATAGTGCAATAGCAAGCGGTCTAGATCCTAGTGGCAACACAATATCTGACACTTCTGATGATACTAATAATTCGGATAATATTGATACAAATGGTGATGGAGAACCTGATGATATTACAAACACAACAATCCCTACACAAGGAGAACTTAGTCTGATCAAAACCGAATTGCCAGCCCCTGATGGTAGTTATGATACTGTTGGTGAGCAAATTATCTATGAGTTAACCGTGACGAATACAGGAAATGTTACGTTAACCAATATTTCTATTTCTGATGCAAATGCAGATATCGGAAGTATCTCACCAGCTATTATTAGCAGTTTATCTCCTGGTCAATCTATAACAGTAAATGCAACTCATACAATTACACAAGATGAAATTGATACTGGTATTGTAAATAATTCTGCTTCAGTAGAAGGAAGTGATCCTTCAGGAAACACTATATCTGATATTTCCGATGATCCTAATAACAATAGTGATACTGATATTGATGGAGACGGAGATCCAGATGATATTACAGAAACAACAATAACACAAAACCCTTCAATTTCTTTTGAAAAAACAGCAAGCTTTAATGACGAAAATGGAGATGGAATTCCACAAGAAGGAGAAACGATCACGTATAATTTTAATATTATAAATACCGGAAATGTAACACTTAGTAATATTAGTATTTCCGATCCTTTGGTAACAGTGAATGGTGGCCCAATTTCATTAGCACCCACCGAAAATGACACAACTACATTCTTTGCGAATTATACAATTACTCAAACGGATATTGATAACGGAAGTATTACTAATTCTGCTATTGTTACTGCGAATGATACTAACGGAAATCCAATTTCAGACACATCTGATGATCCAAATGACCCAACTGATAATGACACAAACGGTGATGGTGAACCTGATGACACTACTGTAACAACTTTGATGAGCAATCCAGAACTCACAATATTCAAAACTGGAGTTTTTATTGATACTAATAATGATGGATTAGCCCAAGCAGGAGAAACCATTCAGTATATTTTTGATGTCACCAATTCTGGAAATGTGACGATAACAGGTATCTCAATTACGGATCCTTTAATTCCCGTTATGGGAGGACCTATCGATCTAGCTCCAGGACAGACAGATAACACTACCTTTACAGGAACTTATATCTTATTACAATCTGATGTAAATGCAGGAGAAGTTATAAATACTGCTACAGGTTCTGGTTCTGATCCTAGTGGAGGATCCGTGAGTGATACCTCTGATGACCCAACTACTGCAGATGATAACGACCCAACAGTTACCACTTTAGCAAGAGATCCAGAACTTACGTTATTTAAAACAGCAAACTTTAATGATGAAAATGGAGATGGAATTCCACAAGCTGGTGAAACCATTTCATACACATTTGATGTAAGAAATACAGGAAATGTAACGATTACAAATATTACCATTACAGACCCAATTGTTCCAGTAATGGGAGGTCCTATTACTTTAAACCCAGCTCAAGTAGACAATACTAGTTTTACTGCTTTATATACGATTCAACAATCTGATATAGACTCAGGAAATCTTACCAATAGCGCTTTAGTTACTGGTGAAGATGACGATGGCGGAATCATAACAGATGTTAGCGATTTTTCGGATGATCCTGATAACCCTAACAATGAGGATTTAGATGGAGACGGAGATCCAGATGACCCAACAGTAACCGATCTTGTCAGAAACCCAGAGTTGACTTTATTAAAGATAGGAACGTTTAATGATACAAATAATGATGGGTTTGCTCAAGTTGGAGAAACCATCACCTATACTTTTGAGGTAATCAACTCAGGAAACACTACAATTACTGATATCGTAATTAATGATCCCTTAGTAAATGTAACAGGTGGTCCAATAGATCTAATTCCTGGACAAAGTGACACCACCACATTCTCCGCTACTTATATAATTACTCAGTTTGATGTAGATTCTGGAAGTATCACAAACTCAGCAGTTGTTTCTGGTCAGGACCCTAATGGAAATACAATTACTGATAACTCTGATGATCCTACAAACACAACTGATCAAGACGATAATAACGACGGAAATCCAGATGATGATACAGTAACAACATTTACAGTACAAAGTGGGATCACAATTAGTAAAGAATCCCTTCCAGCAGTGGACGGGACTTATGATTCTGTTGGAGAGCAAATTAATTATTCAATTGTAATAACAAATACGGGAAACACAACCCTTACTAATATTAATATCACGGATAATAATGCCGATGCTGGTAGCATTACCCCACAAAACATTACTATCCTGCTTCCTGGAGAAACAATCACAGCTTCTGCCATACACACTATTACCCAAGCTGATCTTGATAATGGTACTGTATCTAATACGGCTATTGTTGAAGCAGTTGGTCCGTCAGGAAATCTGGTAATCGATATCTCTGATGATCCAAACAACCCCATGAATATAGATACCGATGGAGATGGAGACCCTGATGATATCACAAATACAGACCTAAATCAAACACCATCTCTAAGTTTGACTAAAGCAGCAGATAATGCTCCAGATGGGCTGTGGGATACTGTGGGTGAAGTGATTACATATACACTACAAGTTACTAATGCAGGTAACGTAACATTAAATAACATCAATATTTCTGATACCAACGCAGACGTCGGAAGTATAATACCTGATAACATAGCTACACTACTTCCTGGTGAAACGGTAACGGTAATAGCCGCTCATACGATAACACAACAAGATTTAGATACAGGATCTGTTACCAATATAGCTACAGCGACGGCAGAGGATACAAATGGAGGTATCATCACAGATGACTCTGATGATCCTAATAATCCAACGGATAACGACACCAACGGCGATGGAGATCCTGATGATCCTACGGTTACATCAACTCCGCAATTAGGCACAATCGATATTCTAAAAACAGTGGATAGTGATACTTATACTGAAATTGGTGATATTCTTAACTATACAATCACGATTACTAATACAGGAAATGTAACCCTTTTAAATGTAAATGTAATTGATCCAAATGCAGTATTAAATGATCCTACTTCTGTACCAACACTAAGTCCTGGAGAAACATTTATTGTAACTGCAACACATATCATTGCAGAACAAGATATGATCAATGGCTTTGTAGAAAACATAGCTTTTGCAAATGCTTCCATTCCAAATTCCACGATCACTATTATTGAAGACTCAGATGATCCAAATGATAGTTCTGATATTGATGTAGATAATGACGGAGATCCGGATGACCCAACAATAAGTTACTTAGATACCGATGGAGATGGCCTGCCTAATATTTTCGATCTGGATGATGATAATGATGGAATCACAGATATCGAAGAACAAAACGGAGATCCTTTCTTGGATACAGATAATGATGGAATTATCGATAGTCTGGATCTAGATGCTGATGGTGATGGTATTTACGATTATATCGAAGCAGGACATGATGGAATAGATAGCGACGGGGATGGAGCTATCGACGGTCCATTTGGTGATGATGGAATACCAGATCAAGTACAAGACGATCCAGATAATGGAATCGTAAATTATAATCCACAAGATACTGACGGCGATGGAATGGATGATTTCCAAGACATCGATGACGACAATGACGGAATACTCACTGAAGATGAAAATCCAGACCCTAATGGTGATATGGTGTCAGATGACGCTTTTGATTCTGATGGTGATGGGACTCCTGATTATTTAGAACCAAATAATTCTGATCCGAGTGCAGAAGATGATTTAGAAGTATTTAATGCAGTTACTCCAAATGGAGATGGAAATAATGATGTATTCATCATAAGAAATATCGAAAACTTCCCAGATAATGAACTTAAAATATTCAATAGATGGGGTGTATTAGTTTATGATGCAATTGGTTATGGTCAAAATCAACAGTATTTCACAGGAGAATCTAATGGTAGAGTAACGGTAAGTCAAGAACGTCAGCTTCCTGTTGGCACCTATTTCTATGTACTCGTTTACAAAAATACGTCGGGAGTATCAAAAACAAGAACTGGATATTTATATATCAATCGATAGTAATATCTCTAACTGATGAATATTCTTATGATTCTTTTTAGCAATAAGCATTTTATGAAAAAAATATATTTATTAAGCATTCTATTGTATTCTGTTTTTATACTTGATATACAAGCGCAGCAGGATGCTCAGTATACCCAATATATGTATAATACCATCAGCATCAATCCGGCATATGCAGGATCCAGAAATGCGATCAGTATTGCCGGCCTATACAGAGATCAATGGGTAGGTATTAATGGAGCTCCAGTTACTCAAACTTTAAATATTCATTCTCCTATTGGTCCTTCTGAAAAAGTAGGACTTGGATTATCGATAGTAAATGATAAAATTGGTCCTACACAGGAAACTTATATAGATATTGACTTTTCTTATACGATAAACACCTCTGATCAAGGAAAATTAGCTTTTGGAGTAAAAGCAGGAGGACATTTGCTTGATGTTAATTTTGATCGATTAAATCAATACTCAACCTCAGACATCCTTCTAGACACTAATATTGACAACAAATTCTCTCCCAATATCGGAATAGGTATGTACTATTATACTCCAAAATTTTATGCAGGAATTTCAGCACCTAACCTACTTCGTACAAAACATTTTAACGAATCTTCAAATGACAATACCGCTTCTTCTTTTTTGGCTGCCGAAAGAATTAACTATTATATGATGTTAGGATTTGTATTCGATATCAATGATTATTTAAAACTGAAACCCGCCATATTAGGAAAAGTCGTTGGTGGATCGCCACTTCAAGTAGATGCTTCGGCAAATTTCTTATTTTATGATAAGCTTACATTAGGAGTGGCATATAGATGGAGTGCAGCGCTTAGTGGTTTAGCAGGGTTTCAAATCACCAATAAACTGATGCTTGGTTTTGCTTATGATTGGGAAACTACAGCTTTAGGAAATACCGAATTCAATTCAGGATCTTATGAATTTTTCTTACGCTATGAAATTTTCAAGAAAAAAGAACGTGTCTTATATCCTAGATTTTTCTAACAAAACAAAAACGAATAAAAATGATGATTCATAGAATTCTTTATACCATAAGTATCCTCTTACTTATTCCTACATTTTTGTTTTCTCAAAACACTACTTTAAAAAAAGCTAACAAACGTTTTGATGACTTTGCATACATAGAGGCTATCGATTCATACAAGAGTGTTATAAATCAGGGAAAAGGTTCGTTAGAAGTTTATCAAAAACTAGCAGATGCCTATTATTACAATTCTGATCTTGAAAACGCTGGAAAATGGTATAAAAGAATGTTAGCATACCGAATCGAGCAGATAAATGATAGTGTTATTGTTGAAGAACTGCAGCCAGAATACTATTATAGAACCGCACAATGCTACAAACATTTAAAGGAATACGATGAAGCAAACAGATTAATAGCGCTCGCTAAAGAATTAAACGTACAAGACTCCCGAAGCAAAAGATTAGAAGTAAACCCTAAGTATTTAGAGGATAGTGAAAAACAATCTGGTAGATACGAAATCAGTAATTTTAAAAACAACTCCGCATTTACAGATTTTGCTCCTTCTTTCTATCTTAATGAACTTGTTTTTTCCTCTTCAAGAGGCAAAAGAAAAAGTCTTTCAAGACAAAATGCGTGGACAGAACAATCATATTTAGGATTGTTCCAAAGTATAAACGACGATTCTTTGGACATCTCATTTTCTAAAGAATTTGCAAAAAAACTGAGTTCTCGCCTTCATGAATCTACCTCATCATTTTCAAAGGATGGCTCTATCATATATTTTACTCGTAATAATATTCATAAAGGAACTTCTAAAAAGGATTCATTAGGAATCAATCGACTGAAAATTTTTAAAGCCTTTAAAACTGATCAACAAAAATGGTCTCAACCTGAAGAGCTTTCTTTTAATAACGACCAATATTCAGTAGCGCATCCGACACTAAGTTTCGATGAAAAAAAACTCTATTTTGCCTCTGACATGCCAGGAGGTTATGGTGAATCCGATCTTTATGTAGTTGAGATTAATGAAGACGGAAGTTATTCTGAACCAAAAAATTTAGGACCAGAAATAAATACAGAAGGAAGAGATACTTTTCCCTTTATTAGCAAGTCAGGAATGTTATATTTTGCTTCTGATGGCCATCTAGGACTTGGCGGATTAGATATTTTTGTCGTAAATACAACTTCTCCAGAAAAGAAGGTCTATAATATAGGAAAGCCTATAAATAGTAATTATGACGATGTTACTTTCATAATTAATGATGACACCAAAAAAGGATATTTTGCTTCGAATCGTGGAGGAGGAAGAGGAGATGACGACATATACAATATCACCCAAACTAAAGAACTGGTGGTAGACTGTATTGGAACTATTAATGGAGTCGTGAAAGATCAAAAATCCAAAGAAATTTTAGCTGACACAGAAATAAAAGTAATCAATCAAGATCAAGAAATAATATTTGAAGGAAAAACAAATGTTGACGGATCTTTTTCCATTCCTGTAGACTGCAATAACAAAAACTATAACTTTCAAATAAAAAGAGAAAAGTATAATCCTATCGCTATAACTGTAAACACTAACAAAGATAGTCCTATAGTAAGTAAAGATTTTTTATTAGAAATAGATGCTCCAGAAACAGGAATAGATCTTGCAAAATTACTACAGCTCCAACCGATTTATTTTGCCTCTAACAAAGCTTTGATACTAGGAAAAACAGCACTGGAATTAGACAAAGTTGTTACCTATCTCAAGGAATATCCTACATTAAAAATAGAAATCGGATCACATACCGATAGCAAGGGTAGTGATGCCTATAACCTCAAATTATCTTCAAAAAGAGCCACAGCAACTGCAAACTATATCATTAGTAAAGGTATCGATCCAAGCCGAATAAAAAGTCGAGGATATGGAGAAACATTATTGAAGAATAGCTGTAGCAATGGGGTTCGTTGTAGTAAAGAAAAACATCAACAAAACCGGAGAAGTGAATTTATAGTAACCGAAAACTAATAATGACATTTACTTATGAAGAAATAAAATATACCTTCTAAATATCCATACATATATTCCAACTTGAACAACCAACGATATTATCAGATAAAAAGCAATAAATACTAAAATAAAGTACGAATTGTTACAAAATATCAAAAAATGAATCAATTTTGTAAGAATTAGATTACTATATTTGTTTTTTAAATTCATTTTTGTGTATTTTGTAGATGTAGATAGTTTTTCATCTACTTGCCCAAAATAATACTTATGAAAAAAACCATCGTTATCTTATGTCTCGTCATCATTGGGAGTAGTGACTGTTTTTCTCAACAAAAATCTTTAGATAGTATTCTTCCATTGATTACAACCCAAAAAGATTCTGTTACATTTGACAAAGCCATGAAATTCTTTGAAAGAATGTGGAGACAAGAAGAATATGAAGTAGCATTGTCTTATGAGCAAAAGCTTCTGGCAGTATCTAGTAACATACAATATGATAAAGGTATAGGAAATACATACCAACATATAGGAAATATACATAATCTTACTCAGCAACATATCAAAGCTTTTTATAATTACGATAAGGCCGCTACTTATTTTGAAAAGGCAAACTATCAAAGAGGCTTAGCTATTATTCATAATAATAAATCCACCATAGAACAAGGAAGAGGGAATTCAGAAAAAGCAATAGACCATATCTTAGAAGCAAACCTATATTTCGAACGTATAAAGGATAGCTTAGTTTTATCGAGTTTATATAATAATCTAGCCAATATTTATTCTGATATCGATAATTATGAACTTGCTGAAGAATACTATAAGAAGTCCATAGTTTTAAAGAAAAAATTTAGACCAAATAAAATAGGATCAGCATTAAACAATTTAGCATTGATCTATATAGATATCGGTAAAATCGATGAAGCTAAAAAACTAATTAATGAAGCTTTAGAAGTTAGCAAGAAAAATAACCGAACTTTAGACAAAGCTATGGCGTATACCAGATTAGCTAATCTTTATAAAGCAAACAAAGAATACGAAAAATCTAAAAAATATTACGATTCTTCCTATTGCAATGCTGTACAGGCACAAAACTTTAGAGTGGCTGCAAATATAAAACAACAGTTAGGGGAGATCGCAATCAAGCTTAAAAACTACGATGAAGCAGAAAATCTTTTAGCTGAAGCTCGAAAAGAATTATTAAGATTAGATATTCCACCCCTTCTTTTAACCAATTATAGAAACTCTGCCACCTTGGATTCTGCTAGAAACAACTTTGCATCCGCATTTATCTGGCAAAAAAAATACCAACAGATAGCCGATCAAACTTCTATCAACGAAACTACCGAAAAAATTTCTAAAGCAGAAGTTCGATTCAAATCCGAATTAGAACAGCTCAAACTTCTCGAAGAAAAAGAAAAACAGGAATTAAAAACACAAGGAGAATTATTTAAATATCGAATATTCACATTTATCAGTGTAGGAATGTTGATCATGGGTGCCATATTCTTATTCTTTATCATAAAAACTAGAAAAGAAAGAAAACGATATATAGCAGAATTAAATGAATCGAATCAAGTCAAAAACAAACTATTTTCTATCATTTCTCATGATCTAAAAAATGAAATACACGGCCTTGATGGAACTTTAAATCTATTAAAGGAAAATGCAATATCTAAAGAAGAATTTGAAGAAATTGTGCCTTTACTTTCCAATCGGACGCATCAAACTTCAATTATGTTGAATAATTTATTGAATTGGTCTAAATCTCAGATGAATGAATTAAATGCCAAACCTACTACGTTTAATATAAAAGACGTAATACAAAATAAATTTAGCTTTTTTGAACCTAAAGCAGCTCGAAAAAATATTCAATTAAACAATCAATTGGATGCTACTTTGGTATACGCCGATAAAGATATGTTTTCAATAGTATCACAAAATCTTTTAGCAAATGCTATTAAATTCTGTAAACCAGGAGACTCCATTACATTACTATCTGAAGAAAAAGAAAAACACTTTGAAATTTATTTTCAAGATACAGGTGTTGGAATTCCAAAGGAAAACATCAAAAAATTATTTTCTGAAGACACCTTTACGACTAAAGGAACTCAGCAAGAAGCTGGTACAGGTTTAGGTTTAAAAATATGTAAAGAATTAGTAGAACTGAATCAAGGTGAAATCAAAGTAAAAAGCATTCTTGGAGAAGGAAGTACATTCTGTATAACACTTCCAAAAGCGTCTTAAGCTATAGAGATCAGTAATATGGTTAAAATATCTTTAAAATAAGGTTTTAACTTTCTTTTCACTCACAACGCCTAGTTATTTCTTTATCTTCGGCCGATAAAAAAATAACACATGCTCAAAAATACGTTCTATTTATTACTGATATGTACCATTACACTATCAGGTTGTTCTTCTGTAAAAAGTAAAAAATCTAAAAAACCGACAGCTGCCGCTTCAGCTAAAAAACCGAGTAAAAATAAAAATGCCATTAAGCCTTATAATGAAGTTATTACAAAAAAGGCTAAAAGTGATCCTGGTCTCTTTACTGTTCATAACATCGAAGACAAATATTTTTATGAAATACCGGATTCTCTTTTTAATAGAGAAATGTTGATGGTAACTCGAATCGCTAAAACTGCTACAGGTATCGGATTTGGAGGAGGAAAACAAAACACTCAAGTACTTAGATGGCAGAGAAAAAACAAAAAAGTACTACTACGTGTGGTGTCGCATCAAATATATGCTGCAGATTCTTTACCTATTCATGAAGCCGTAGAAAACTCTAATTTTGAGCCTGTTTTGTTTTCATTTCCTATCAAGGCTTTTCATAAAGATTCTGTGAATAATGCTACAGTAATTGACGTTACTGACCTTTTCAAAAAAGATGTAAAAGCTATCGGTTTCCCTGCTTCAAGAAGAAAACAATACAAAGTTACGCGACTAGATCAGAACCTTTCGTATATAGATTCTATCAGAAGTTACCCTCTTAATATAGAAACCCGACACGTAAAAACATATATTGCAGGTGCTCCTCCTTCAAATGCAAGTACAGGAACCATTTCTATGGAAATGAGTAATTCCATGATCTTACTGCCAGAAACTCCAATGAAAAGAAGAATATTCGATCAACGAGTAGGGTGGTTTGCTAGAGGACAAACTGATTATGGACTAGAAGCTCAAGAGAGTAAAACTATTAGATATCTAGATAGATGGAGATTAGAAGTAAAAGATGAAGATATTGAGAAATTTAAAAGAGGGGAACTTGTTGTACCAAAAAAGCAGATCGTATATTACATAGATCGTGCTACTCCAAAAAAATGGAGAAAATATATAAAACAAGGTATCGAAGACTGGCAAGTTGCTTTTGAAGAAGCAGGTTTTAAAGATGCTATTATTGCCAAAGATCCTCCATCTAAAGAAGAAGATCCAGATTGGAGCCCTGAAGATGTTAGATACTCTGTGGTAAGATATTTAGCTTCTCCTATTCCAAATGCAAATGGACCGCATGTAAGTGATCCAAGATCAGGAGAAATATTAGAAAGTGATATCAATTGGTATCATAACGTAATGACTTTATTACGTAATTGGTTTTTCGTTCAAACAGCAGCAATCAACCCTGATGCCAGAGGAGTTGCTTTTAAAGATGAAATCATGGGTAGATTAATTCGATTTGTATCTGCACACGAAGTTGGACATACCCTGGGACTACCACATAATATGGGAAGTAGTGTTGCATATCCTGTAGAATCACTTCGAGATCCAGCATTCACAAAAAAGTACGGAACAGCTCCTTCTATAATGGATTACGCTCGTTTTAATTATATCGCACAACCTGGAGATGGAGATGTTGCTCTTATGCCTGAAATTGGAATTTATGATAAACACTCTATTCGATGGGGATATCGACCTATTCTAGATACTACTGAAGAAGAAGAAAAGAAAACTTTAGATAGCTGGATCTTAGAACATCAAAATGATCCTAAATACCGTTTTGGAAGACAACAATTTGGAGTTATAGATCCTAGTTCTCAAACAGAAGATCTTGGGGATGATGCCGTAAAAGCCAGTACTTACGGAATTGCCAATCTAAAAAGAATTGTTCCTAATTTAATTGAATGGACCGCTGAAGATGGTAAAAATTATAATGATTTAGAAACCATGTACAGACAAGTATTAGGCCAATTCAATAGATACATGGGTCATGTTGCTTCTAATATTGGAGGCGTATATGAATACTTCAAAACCTATGATCAAGAAGGTGCTGTATATACTCATGTAACCAAAGACAACCAAAAACGTGCAATGAAGTTTTTACAAGAACAATTGTTTAGCACTCCAAATTGGTTGTTAGATCCTAATATTTTTAATAAAATTGAATCTGCAGGAAGTGTTGAGCGCCTGAGAAACTTCCAAACAAGAACTTTAAATAATCTTTTGGATTATGGAAGAATGGCTAGACTAATTGAAAATGAAGCTTTAAACAAAAGCAACGCCTATACACTCATTGATCTTATGACAGAATTGAGAACTGGTTTATGGAGTGAATTAAGAAGAGGATCAAAAATAGATGTATACCGCCGTAATCTTCAAAGAGCCTATATAGAGCGTTTGGAATTATTAATGACAAAAGAACAAACTCCAATACCAATGGGCTTTAGACGTTTTGTAAGACGTACAAATGTAGATGTTTCTCAGAGTGACATAAGGCCTATCGTAAGAGCAGAATTGAGAAACTTGCAACGTGATATTAGAAATGCTATTGGACGAACATCTGATAGAATGACTCGTTATCATTTACAAGATGCAGCAGAAAGGATTTCCTTAATACTAGATCCTGTAAAATAGAAAATACAGAATGTAGAAGATTCGTTTAGAGCTATTATAAAAATTGAGTTTTTTTAAATCTTAAAAAAAAGTAGTATTTTTATAAATTATTATTTTCTTTTAAAAAAGAATTATTTAAAAAGCTCCAAACATGAATAAGAATTTTTTAACCCTGCTGATTGGAATGTTATTACTGACATCGGTATCAGCTATAGCTCAGAAAAAAGTACTTCCAAAAAGTCATCATGATTTTTCTGGTACAACTCAGGAAATTACAGATGAGTTTACAAAAACGCTGGGATTATCAAAACAACAGGCCGCAGCAGTGTATCAGCTCTTTGAGAAAAGGAAAAATGACGCAAGGTCTAAGTCTGGAAATTCAAGATCGATTAGTAAAAAAACTACATTAGATGATGAAATGAGGAAGATTCTAAGACCAAAACAATTT
This sequence comes from Aquimarina litoralis, assembly GCF_019295435.1. Classification (GTDB taxonomy): domain Bacteria; phylum Bacteroidota; class Bacteroidia; order Flavobacteriales; family Flavobacteriaceae; genus Aquimarina; species Aquimarina litoralis_A. The sequence goes on along the minus strand of NZ_WEKL01000054.1, from coordinate 44,176 downwards.
AAAATTTATTATAGCGAGACCAGACAAGGTAATACATAAATAACCGCAACTAGAATAAAAAAGCCGATCTTCCTAAGATCGGCTTTCTTGTTTTATAGCTTTTCAGCAACTATGCTAACTGCTTTTATAGTTTCATCCAAATCTTCATAAGTGAGGGCTTCAGTTATAAACCAAGTTTCAAATGCACTAGGAGCAATATAAATACCTTGATCTAACATTCCATGAAAAAACTTTTTAAAAGTATCATTATTTCCTTCTGCAGCACTTTCAAAATCAATAACTGATTTTTCAGAAAAATGCACCGAGATCATAGAACCTATTCTATTTATGGTATGCACTACATTTTTCTCTTCTAGTACTTTAGCAATTCCTTCATGTAAGTAAGCTGTCTTTTTAGCAAGACTATCAAATATTTCCGAATGATCATTTAATTCTGTTAACATGGCCAATCCAGCAGCCATCGCCAAAGGATTTCCACTTAAAGTACCTGCTTGGTACACAGGACCTAACGGAGCTAAGTGATTCATGATTTCTTCTCTGGCAGCAAAAGCTCCTACAGGTAGTCCTCCTCCAATTACTTTTCCAAAAGTAACAATATCAGCATCTACTCCTAATAACTCCTGTACTCCTCCTTTTGCCAATCTAAATCCTGTCATTACCTCATCAAATATCAGAAGAATATTATGAGCATCACATAGTGATCTTAAACCTTCTAAAAAACCTTCTACTGGTGGAATACATCCCATATTCCCAGCTACAGGCTCAATAATTATACAGGCAATCTCATTTTTATTAGAATTGATAATCTCTTCTACATTTTCTAAATCATTATATCTGGCCAACAAAGTATCTTTTGCTGTTCCCTCAGTTACTCCAGGACTATTAGGACTTCCAAAAGTTACCGCTCCACTACCTGCTTGAATTAGAAAAGAATCACTATGACCGTGATAGCAGCCTGCAAACTTGATGATCTTATCCTTTTTTGTAAATCCTCTTGCCAATCGCACTGCACTCATACATGCTTCGGTACCAGAGTTTACAAAACGTATTTTATCTATATTAGGCACCATAGAAACCGCTAATTCGGCAATTTTAGTCTCTATTTCTGTTGGCATTCCAAAACTAGTCCCTTTTTTAGCTTTTTCTACCACTGCATTTACCACAGGAGGGTGCGCATGTCCTAAAATCATCGGACCCCATGAATTGATATAATCGATTAAACGATTCCCATCTTCATCATATAAATAAGCTCCTTTGGCTTCTTTTACAAAAATCGGATCACCACCTACAGCTTTAAATGCACGTACGGGAGAATTCACTCCTCCTGGAATTACCTTCTGAGCCTCTACAAATAGAGCGCTGCTTCTTTTATAAATCATAGTAAATTAAAATTCGTCAGTATCGTCTTCGGGCTTTTCTAACTTAAGTACTTGCCCAATTGCAATTGCATTATCTTTTAAATTATTGTAAGCTTTTAATTCTGCAACCTTCAAATTATATCTTCTGGATATCGAGTAAAGTGTATCTCCTTTTTGAACAACATACTCTCCATTTCTTGAAGGAGGAATTTCCTTTTTTTGTGGTTTTTTAGGCTTCTCAGCAACATATGACTTCCCTAAAACTTCAGCATCATATGCATCCAACTGATATCTCTCGATAATACTTATAAGCTTTACAGGATATTTCTTATCGGTTGCATACCCAGCAGCTCTCAATCCATATGCCCAAGACTTATAATCATCTTGTTTATAAGTAAAAAGTTTTGCATACCGTTTTCTGTTTTTTAAAAACAATGAGTGATCTCTAAAAGAGTGACTCGCTTTTTCGTATTTCCTAAAGCATTCTTGTGATCGGTCATCATCATGATACACTCTATCTCCTGTCCAATCATGACATTTGATTCCAAAATGATTATTTGCTTTTCCCGTTAACTCACCATAACCCGCTCCTGATTCTAAAATACCTTGTGCTAGTGTTATACTTGCAGGAATGCCATATTCTACCATCTCATGTTTAGCAATACTGGCATATTCAAATATATAATTCTGGACTTTTTCTTTGTAAGAAACATTGGCAAGAGGCTTTTTTGCAGTCTCTTTTGGTTTTTTTACGGTCTTTACTTCTCTGCTAACGCCTGTTTTTCTTGGCGATACAGTTTTAGTTCTACTAGCAGTTGTTGCCTTTTTGCTTCCACCACATGAAATCAACATTGCGGTCACACAGAACAACATTATAATTTTCCTCACATTCATGTTATATTCTAATAAGAGGGAATTTCTTTTTACTTAGCTTTTTATTCATTCCAGAAACACCTTGCAAACCTCCTGTATGAATGGCTAAAATACGAGTATTTTTTGTAAAATCCCCCTTCTTTATCTTATCAAAAATACCATATATCATCTTAGCAGTATACACAGGATCTAAAGCTATATTTTGTTCTAAAACAAACCTATTTATAAACTCAATTAATTCGATATTTATTTTACCATAACCTCCAAAATGATAGTTCGTTTCTAAATGCCAATTTGTTTTATTGGTATATTTCTTTATCTCATCACTAAGAAAATCCCCTTTTAATGCAGGAAAACCAATTACTTTTTGATGATTTGAACTTGCATTGATAATTCCAGCTATAGTACCTCCGGTTCCTACCGCACAGCAAACATAATCGTATATCTCATCATTGGGAGTAAGAATTTCTTCACAACCTTTAACTGCCAACTCATTTGTTCCTCCTTCTGGTATTACATAAAATGAGCCAAACTCATTTATTAGTTCTTCTAAAAATAAAAGAGATGTTTTTTCCTTGTAGCTAGCTCTACTAATAAATTTTAATTGCATTTTATGATCACTCGCTAATCGTAGTGTATCATTTTCAGATAAAACTCTTGGTAGATCATTTGCTAGTTCTTCTCCTCTAATAATTCCTATTGTTTTTAAACCGGTTATGGTACCTGCAACAGCAGTAGCTGCTATATGATTACTATAGGCTCCTCCAAAAGTAAGAACAGTATCAAATCCTTTATTTTTTGCTTCTACAAGATTATATTTCAGTTTCCTGAATTTGTTTCCAGAAACATATTCATGAATTTGATCTTCTCGTTTTATATCCAGCATTATACCTACTTCTTCTAATATTGGATGTACTACGTTTTGATTAATGGATATAGGTGATACTGAAGAAAAAAAATCCATATAACAATCAGAGGTACTTAATAAAACTCCAGATTTTTCGATGTTCTAAATAGGAAAGTTCAGTTTCCATTTCATAGGCTTCTCGCTCAAAAGAAATATTTCGATAAGCTTCTTTTGTATTTCCATACTGGATTAATCTAACTATATACTCAATTAGATAAACAACATAAAACGGAAGTACTAACAGCTCTAGCTGTTGCTTGAGATGAATTTTTTCGTGGTTTATAAAAACTTCATCCTCTTTTAAACGAGGGTCTTTAACCACGATAAAAGGCCAAAGAGCGATTCCCACAAAATGGCGTCCTATCAAATATTTGTTAACTACAATTGGCATCTAGTTGCAAGATAGTATTTTTGTATTGATGAACAACCCAAAAAAAATACTAAAACCTGAAGAAGGAGATTACTACCTTACTCCTGAAGGGTATAGATGTTTTACTGAACAATACCATCTTAAAAGAGGTTATTGTTGTGAGAGTGGCTGTAGACATTGTCCATACGGCTATGACAAAAAAACCAACAAGTATACCAAAAAATGAATTCTAAGCAACTCATGGTATGATTGTTGTGCTTATTTTTTAAAAAAATTGTTGAACTTTAAAACACAGGATTATGAAATCTTTCTCTCTTTTATCGCTGATCCTAATCATAACACTCAGTTCTTGCTCTACGGTCCGAGTAGCTTCAGATTATGATAGGCAAACAAATTTTAATGGTTACAAAAGTTACGCCTTTTTTAAACCTGGAATAGATAAAGCAGAAATTAGCGACTTAGATAAAAAACGTATTCTAAGAGCAATTGAAGCTGATATGGCTGCTAAAGGATTTACCAAATCTGAAAACCCAGATGTATTGGTAAGCATTTTTACAAAAACTAAAGAAAATGTAAATGTTTATCAAAATAACTTTGGCTTTGGTTGGGGCTGGGGATATGGATGGGGTTGGAATCCTTGGTTTTGGAATAATGGCTTTAATACAGTTTCCAGAACTACAGAAGGAACCCTTTATATAGATCTTATTGATGCTTCAAAAAGAGAATTAATATGGCAAGGTATGGGTACCGCTGCACTCACCACAAAAGTTGAAAGAAAACAGGAAAAAATGAATCAGATTGTATCAGCGATATTAGAAAAATATCCTCCAGAGTTGAAATAATCATTTATTCTGTATTTATAGATATTATAGCCTTTCTAATAAAGAAAGGCTATTTTTTTATGTACATTTATACAAAACCAGACATATAAAAGTATGCGTAATTTTTTACTTGGTGCTTGTATTGCTGCATTCATAGCTTTGGGGATTAGCTATTTTATTATTCAAGCTAAAACCCAAAAAACGGAAATACAGGCTTCTGATCTCATATTGGATCAAATCAGAAATGTTGGCAAACTTGTAGTTACCGAAGGGCACTTTTCGGAAGTTATCACATATAAAGATGCTAAAAAATATTATTTGGATATTCTAACCGCGGAAAAAAAAGCCATTGTAGTAGTAAATGCTGGCGTGACCGTTTCATATGATTTGAGTAAAATTAAGCACACTATTGATCAAGTTAATAAAACAGTAACGATTACTCACATTCCCGAAGCCGAAATTACTATCAATCCTACCATAAAGTATCATGATCTAGAGGAAGATTTTTTTAACCAATTTACCCCAGAAGACCACAATAAAATACAAAAAGAAGTAACTCATCAATTAAATGAAAAAGTAGAAGCTTCTACACTAAAGTCTAACGCAGAAAACAGACTTATAAGTGAATTACAAAAAATCTATATCCTAACTAATAATTTGGGATGGAAATTAGTTTACAAAGGAAATACAGTTACTGATTCTGAACAATTGATACTCTAAAAGCGAACAAACACAATAGGTTACATAAAGGTGTTGTAAAAGTTTTACCTTATTTTAGTACGAGTTATTAGTAGTAAATAATATCGATGAAAATGAATTACAGTAATTTAAGGATACTATTTTTATTTTTTATATGGATTCCCGTTCAAAATATTTTTGCCCAACCTCCCTATGGAAATGCTGGAGAGCATACTGCTGTCTCCATAGAAACTACCGATGCTAACTTTGGATATTACGAATATCTACCTACTGATTTTGATCCTAATTCTGGAGAAACTTACCCATTGATATTATTTTATCACGGTTTAGGCGAAAAAGGAAATGGTTCCTCCGAATTATCAAAAGTATTAAGGCATGGGCCACCAAAAATGATAGAAAACGGAACCAATTTCGAAGCTATTGTTATCTCTCCGCAAAGTGGTTCTGGTTGGTTTAGTCCTAATAATTTTTTGAGTCTTTACGACTATTTGACAACTAATTATCCCGTAGACACTAACAGGTTCTATGTCACAGGTCTTAGCGCAGGTGGTGGTAGTACTTGGAATGCTCTAAAAGCTGATCATACTAAAGTGGCAGCAGCTATACCAATTTGTGGAGCTGGAAGTGTAGCTAACCCATCAGAGTTTTTACAACAAACCCCTATCTGGGCGCATCATAACTTTAATGATGGCACTGTAGGAAGAGGACAAACAATCAATAATATGAACCGAATTGCTAATACTGGAAATTCTGTGATGGACGTATATCCCTATGGAACCGGAAATACCGTTGCAGATGACGATTACACCATGCAATTCGATACGCAAAGTCAAGAATGGACCTCAGAAATAGGAGTTCTTAACCCAACTGACAAACTATCTTTTACATTATATCGAAATGGAGGGCATGATGCTTGGACTAAAACCTACAACAATACAGATGTTTGGGATTGGTTATTCTCTCAAAGTTTAAATACCGTCTTAAGTGTGGATGATTTTGAAACCTCATCTACAACAGTGTATCCTAACCCTACTTCTGGTAATCTTAGGGTAAAAAAACAGAACAATACCGAAGAAGTGTTAGAAATCTACGACTTAACAGGAAGAAAAATCTATTCGAATAAGATCTCCAACAACCAATTAATAACTATTAAACCACAAGGCGCTGGTTTATATATGGCAAGAATTCTAACATCCAAGAATATCAAAAAAACATTTAAAATAGTTATTAAATAGTACGTTATTACTTCTCTAGGTTTTTAAGTGTGCTTTTCAGCATAGCTGGTACGATCAATTTGTGAAATGGTTTTACTGGAAGGAAATAGAGCTTCCCAAACCAATTATTAAAATGAACGATCGTTGAAATTATAAGTTCCTTTTTAGTGCCTTCTTTTTGAATTATCAACAAAGAAACTCTAAAATTAAGATGAGCATCATTTTCTCCTAAAATCATTTCATTCTCCGTTTTATTATACACTTTAAAAATTCCAACCTTATCTCCAATTTCTCCTTTGAAATTTTGTAGCACCTCTTCCTTTTGTTGTAAATCACCTCCCGTTTTAAGCCCAAAAAGGGTTACTATTTTATTTCGTAAAACAAATAACTTTCCTATCCATCCTGGCGAAAAAGAGAAAAAAGCTCTTGTAACCGTTAAGATATCTATTTCTTTTTCTTCATCTATAAATTCACTTTTAAAGCTATCAGAATACTCATATGTTTCTTTTACTAAGGAAGATATTTTTGGTAAATCTACTTTTACAACTTTGATCCTCATTTTTCAATTTTTTGTAAAACAGGATTAAATGCTTTAGAAGCTACAATAACCTTGTCCCCTATTTTCAGATTGACAATTTCTTTTTCTTGAGCCACAACTTTTACCACACTTTGGCCAATAAGAACGGTTACTATATAGAACACATCTTGTTTACTAATAGCAATCACATCGCCTACAAATTGGAACTTGCCACTAAGCTGATTATTTGTAAATATAGACATGGGTTCCCCAACCTTTTGGATACGACCATCTTTTAGATCATAGATCATATCTGACATCTTGATAATTTCTCCAATATCATGACTTACCAAAATAGTCGTTAGATGATATGCCTTATGAACCTTTAAAATATAATCTTGTAGTTTAGATCGCATGTTGATATCTAATGCGGATAGTGGTTCGTCTAACAATAACACTTCAGGTTGTCTCACTAGTGCTCGAGCTAAAGCTACACGTTGTTGCTGTCCTCCAGATAAGGTTTCGGGTTTTCTATTTTGCAACTCTTCTAATTCTACAATACTAATTAATTCATCGATAATGTTTTTATCTTGTTTCTTTTCAAGTGCATATTCTAAATTTTTTCGTACGCTCATATTTGGAAACAATGCATAATCTTGAAATACATATCCTATTTTACGTTGTTGAGTTGGAGAATTAATTTTTTGTTCTTTATCAAACCAGGTAGTATCTCCTACAGAAATTTGCCCTTTATCTGGTGTTAATAATCCTGCAATGATCCTCAGCGTAGATGTTTTGCCTGCTCCCGAAGGTCCATATAATGTTACAAACTGTCCTTTCTGAATATTCAATTCAATATCAAGTTCCATTTTTCCAGCAGCCGAACGTAAAGTCTTATAAATATGGGCTTTGATCATTTCCAGAACTTTTTTAGATATCCTCCATTTATCATATATACGGATAGCAACACCATAAATGCAATGATGAATAGAATTATAGAATAGGTATTTGCTTGTGTATAGTTTAATGCTTCTACCTCATCATAAATAGCAATAGACACTACTTTCGTTTTTTCAGGTATATTGCCTCCGATCATCAAAACAACACCAAATTCTCCAATGGTATGCGCGAAAGCTAATACAACTCCTGTTAATAGCGAGGGTTTAATATTGGGTAGCAGTACACTAAACAATGTTTTCATTTTTGATTTACCCAAAACATAAGAAGCTTCTGCTAAAGAATTAGGTAAACCGGCTAATCCGGACTGAATTGGATTAACCATAAATGGTAAACTATACATCATCGACCCTATTACTAATCCAGAAAAAGAAAAAATCAATCGTATTCCAAACCAATCTTGTAACCAAGCACCAAAACTATTTCCAGGACTAAAAGCCATTAATAAATAAAACCCCAAAACTGTTGGAGGTAATACTAATGGCATACTTACTAAAGTTTCTACAATAGGTTTCATTCTTGATTTAGAAAATGCCAACCAATACGCTAAAGGAATAGAAATCGCTAACAAAATTATGGTAGTTACCAATGCAAGTTTAGCAGTTAATATTAATGGTCCCCAATCGATCATTTAGAAAGCATAATTTCGTTAACCTTTACCATAGCAACTACATTTTGACCTTCTTTTAGTGAAAGTCCTTCAAGAATTTCAGATGTAACTAACGCTACTATATCTCCAATACTACTTGCCAAGGTTACTTTGCTTAGTAATTCTCCTTTTTCAATAATAGCAATGGTAGCTCTAATTTTGTTTTCAACACTTATTAAAGGTTCTTCTTCAGGAGTAATAATCACTTCCGTTTCTTTAAACAAAACACTGATTTGCTTTCCTTCTTTTAAGTAAGAAGCCGTTTCCGGAGTTTCAACTAGAATAGCCTTAAGTATATGAGCATTATCTATTGCAACAGAAATCATAGATAAACTTTTGCTTACCTGTATATTAGAAATATGTCCGGAAAAAACATTCATTAGTTTAGTAGTAAACTACCTCAGCGAATTTAAATCTCGATTATCGAGTAAATATCCGAAATCTTCTAATATTTTCTGAGCTTCTTCAGAAAAAAGAAAATCATAAAATTTTGTACTATTAATTATATCACTGTCTTCTTTCTTTATTAAAATAACTCCCTGCTCTATCGGCTTATATTGGGTAGTATCCAATGCTTGCCAATGTCCTTGATTCCCCATATTTGGATACATCACTACAGATTTAGCCGTAAAACCGATCTCTGAAGATTTAGATGTGATAAACTGATTGGTTTGAGCAATACTTTCTCCATATACTAATTTATCCGCTACGAGCTCATAAACCTCATTTGCTTTTAGAATTTCAATAGCTGCATGTCCGTAAGGAGCTGTTTTAGGGTTTGGCAAAGCAATACTTTGTATATTCTCATGAGAAAGCCCTTCTATTGAGGGATCAATCTCCTCATATAAAGACCATAATACCAACTGACCATATGCATAAACCTTAGGTTTTTCTACCGCAAATCCGGCTTTAAATATTTCTCTTGGATATTTCATATTTGCAGAAACAAAAACGTCATAAGGAGCTCCTTCTTTGATCTGCGCAGTTAGTTTTCCAGATGAACTAATAACCACATCACAAGAAATGCCAGTTTGCTTGGTAAATGCATCTGAAATTTCTTTGATAGCAAACTGCATATTAGCCGCTGCTGCTATGGTAATATGATTCTTTTTTTCTTCTTCGCATCCTGCTACAGAAACTAACAAGATCAGAGAAAAAAGAAACTTCAATTTTAAAAACGATAGTACCCTATACCTCACTAATTCCTGGATTTATTGTAATAGTTTTGTAATATTTCATCCATGGTATCCACTACTTCTTTTGCATTATTTTTAGTAAAACACAAAGGCGGTTTTGTTTTTAGCACACTATCATCAGGACCATCTGTACTAATCAATATAAACTTATTTCGCAATTCATTTTTAATATAATGTGCTAATTCACGATTCGTTTCCTGACTTCCTTCTTTTATTATTTCAACTCCAAGAAAAAGACCTGACCCTCTTACATCTCCAATACAATTGTATTTGTCTTGAAGCCCTTGTAACAACGATTTATAATATACTCCAACTTCTTTTGCATTTTCCTGAAGTTTTTCTTCTTCTATTGTTTCTAGAACAGACAATGCTACAGCACAAGAAACTGGATTCCCTCCGAACGAGCTAAAAAACTCAACTCCTTTACCAAAGGACTCCGCAATTGCTGATGTCGTAATAACAGCTCCCATAGGATGTCCATTAGCAATAGGTTTCCCTATAATTACAATATCTGGAATTACTTCTTGCATTTCAAATCCCCAAAAATGATTCCCTAATCTACCAAATCCAGTTTGCACTTCGTCACTGATGCAAACGCCACCTTGTTGTCGAATCTCGGGATATACTTTTTCCAAATATCCGGCAGCCAAAGGAACTTGTCCACCACAACCCACAATAGGTTCTGCGATAAAAGCTGCTATAGGATGATCAGAGTTTTTAATTTGTGCTACTGCTTCTTCAGCATATAATTTTCCTGCATTATCATCTTTATGTTTTCCTCTATAGGTATCTGGAATCGAGGTTTTAAGAATATGTCCTTTTTGTCCATCTCCTTTGGGATTATTGAATTTATAATCACTAATATCTATAGAAACTTGGGTATTTCCATGATATCCGTGCTCCATTACCATTATCTTTTTATGTTTGGTATGTGCATGTGCCATTCGAATAGCCAAATCACTTGCTGCACTTCCTGAGTTTACAAAAAACACTCTGTCTAAGGATTCTGGAAATTTAGACAATAGCTTTTCAGCATAGGTCGGTAACACATCAAACAAATATCTTGTGTTTGTATTTAATTTCGCCATTTGTTGTTGCCCTGCCTCTACTACTTTGGGATGCGAATGACCCACATGCGGTATATTATTATACGCATCTAAAAAAGTATTTCCTTCCTTATCATACATATATTGAAAAGCAGAACGCTCCATGAAAATCGGATCTTCATAGCTTAAGGATAGCACAGGACTTATATATTGATGTCTTCTGTTTATTTCTTCTGTTACTTCTTGTACTTTAAAAATAGGCAACCCTATTGCTTCTCTAAAAACATTTTCTGCATGAATTGGATTGATGCGTAACCATTTGTGCAACATGTTCCAAGCATACTTTTCACTTACAGTAGCATAAGTATTATCGGGATCCATTTTTTTAGCATAAGCTGAATTGCAAACACTCGTACAAAGTCTGGCTGCTACTAAATAGTACAATACGCTAACTTCTTTTTCCTCTAGAGGAAGGATATCATGATATCCTTTGATGATAGTTAAAGCCCAATCCAACGGATCTTCTTTATCATAACATCCATAAGTGATAGCGATTGCCAACTCATTAATCAAATGAGAATATGCAATATCTCCAAAATCAATGATTCCGGAAACTTTATTATTATCAGTTAAAATATTCCATTCATTCGCATCATTATGAATAATTTGCTTCCTTAATTCGGATAGTAATGGAACTACATTTTCTTCATATTGCATGAAAAAATAGCGTACGATATTTCTATTATGTGGATCTGAAATATATTGTAGATACTTTTTATTTAGTGGAAAATATTGAAGATCCCACTCCCATGTTCTGGATTTTAAAACATAACTTTCAATTCCTCGAAGCTTATTATTCATGCTAGCCATAAAAGCTCCTATACCATAAGACAGCTCTTTGGTAGGCTCAATATCTCCTACGAATTTGCCTTCCAGAAAAGATAACATTCTACAAATAGATAGATTTCCTCCTATTTCTATCACTTTAATATAACTGTTATCTGCAAAGCAAATAGGAATTGGAAAAGCATTGTTACCTTGTTCTTGTAGATCCAAAAGGATTTCATTTTCTGCTTCGAGAATTGCTAATAATTCTTTGTCATAAGCATACGTTTTAAAAATAGATGTATTGACATTTGTTTTGACAATATAATTGATATTATCATAGCCATTTATTCTCTTGACCTGTGGTTGATTCAAAGAAAACTCAACCTCTAATAATTTATCGATCATAACAAAAACCTCTTAGAATATCACAGGTTAAATATACAGTATTACTGGTAGTTATGATCAAAAGAAAACACAATTAATTTTACGAAAAAAACTATATAATATATCAGATTAAATTTTTAATTCCATCTCGTATAAATCTAATCCTAAACCCCAATAATCTTTTTCAATTCTTTTGAGAGTAAATCCAAATTTTTCAAAAAAACTGTAGGCAAGTTGGGAGGTTCTAACCGTTACTTTTTTTATCTCACTATTTGATTTTAAAATAGACAAACAATGTGTTACAGCTCTTTTTCCAAAACCTTTACCAGCATAATCCGGATGAAAAAAAATCCACGTAATCTGACCAACATTCTTTTCCTCAAGAATATTATAACCTACACCTCCAATTATTATTTGATCGGATTCAATCGTAAAATATGTGCTTCCATATGTTGTTAGATAGTTTTTGAAATCATAGATTTCTTTAGGATCGAAATAAGTGGGTATGTTTAGTGTAAGAACCTCAACTAATTCTTTTGTATCATTGGGAGTATAAGGCCGTATCATACTAAGTTACTTTCCTGATAACAAAACATTTTAGTTTATTTTAATGGAAAAATTGTCCACAAACAATTCTATGTCCTCCATTGTAGGATTTGCAGTGGCGCCTACTTGGATTCTTTCATAAAACACTGGTTCTTGCAACGTAAAATCAATTCCGTTTTGCGCAAATACATCTCTAAAAATAGTTGCGTTTGGCATATTCATACCATTGTCGTTTATAACCTCATTCCCATTGATCGACAATTTATTGACACCTGTATCAGTATTTGCAAGGGTTAATTCCCATCGAACGGTTACCCATTCATTTCTGGGAAATTGCACAGATGTTTGTTGTAAATTAGTTGCTGAGATTTTACCTCTTTCAATCGCCAGAAAATCGTTTCCTCCGGACATCATCAAACGAACTCCTGGACATTGATTATCATTCACTGTTGGATCCCAACACGAACAACACTCCAGATCTATTAAAAGTAAGTTTTCAATATTCTCTATTGAATTAAGATAAAAATCTGCTTCAAGAACCACTAGATCGCCGGCAAAAGCCTTAAACCCTTCTTTTTCTATGTCCATTTTAGACAATACATCATCAGATTTCAGTGCTAATAAACGTAATGCATTTTGACCTTCTGAAAATGTAGTAGTAGAAATGGCAATTTCGTTTGATGGATTGGTTTGTTGAACAAGCAACACAAAACACAAGAATTATCAAGACATAAAAAGACTTCATAACAAACGGGGATTTATTATGAAGATACTATATTTATTTTATTTAACAGTTCAGTCTTTAAACGTCTAATATCCTTCTATGATAATTGATTTGCCCTAAATGATACGTTAAATGCGTAGTAAGGTGTACCAAAAATCGTTGCGTACTCGGATTTTTATCCATGAGTATTCTAGGGTATTCTTTTTGAAGATCTTCGGGTGTAATCTCATCCAATGCGGTGTCTACGATTTCTTTTACTTCATCAATACTAGCAATCATTTCTGATCTGGGTACATCTTTTAAAGAAAATTCGAGATCCCTTTGTCTTATGTATCCGGTATTTCCGAATTCTGCTCCAATATACGTATTCAGGTTTCCGATCAAATGTAAACAAAGGTTTCCTGCAGAATTACTAATTTCTTTCGTTTCTATCCACAAATTTTCTTCTTTAGAATAGGCGTTAATTTCTGCTTTTAACTTAGTTAGATCGCGATCGAAGATTGTTTTTAATATGTCGATAATAGAATCATTCATTGGATATCATTTTATTTATTAATGTTATTTGTCCTAAATGATAATAGGCATGCTCAATCATTGCATCAATATTTCTTTGATAGGTCCCATACTTCTCATCTACAAAAACTTCATCTAATTGTGCGTCTGACATTTGCTCTATTAAGTCAGCAAAACTTTCAGAATTATCATATAGTCTCTGTTGTAAAGCCTGCCAATCCGTATCGGAAGTAATTGGCGGAGCATCAAAACTGTACTTATCCCGAATTTCCAAAGCTCCTCCTTTCAATACATTCAGAACACCTTCTATATAATAATTGATATGGAATGTAAGTAACCCAATGGTATTTAAATCACTTACTTTCTGATTCGCTTGTTCCCAACTAATTTTAGATAATTGATCTTTATAATTGGTATTCGCAATCCAACGACCATTCAATACTACTTCTCTAAATCGATTTGCAATCTGCTTTGTTCTCATCACGATATAAAACAAAATTAATGATAGCTAAAAATAGTTTTTTTGCTAAAAAAATGACAGATAAAAATCATAGAACCTTGTTAAAAGTTCACTTTAGAAAACATAATGGAATTCTAAATATCCAATCGATAATTTATTTTAAAAGAAACTCCCCAATCTTTTCTGGAAATCTGTTCATTATAATTATCAGTTACTACCAGATATATGTAAGATAGTGGTTGATATTCCCATTGTAATCGACTATTAATATTTAGATTTTCCCCTTGAGTATTGTATTGCACATAAGTTGTCCAGTTTAATCTATTATTAAAGAAAATCTCTCCGGTAAATCGAGCTAAATGAAATGTCTCTTCTCCTAATTCATCTAGATCTATTCTGTTTACATCATAAGAAGCTTCTATGTTAGCAAAAGGCAATAATTGATAATTTACATACGCACCCGCTACTTCTCTATCTCCTCCATAAAAAGTACCTTTTTGCACATTAAATCGATATCTGAATTTCTGATTATTGGCAGAGTTATATCCTATTTTTAATATTCCGAATTTATACAATCCAGGAACTACAGAATTTCCATTACCCAAAGGATCAAATCCATATTTTAGGTCAACACTATCATAATTAATTACGTAGTAAACCGCAGATAGATCTTTGAAAAACACCGCTGAATTCAGAAAGAAGGAAGATTGATTGATATCTCCATTCTCATCGAAATAAGTGTTATTTCTAAAATTCAAGTATCGTATGTTATTTAATACTTTCGAGTTCTCATAAAACTTCTGATATTCCACTCCTGCAGTGGTTTGGGTATACCCTTCTCTAATGGTAACATTATTAATAGCATCAAAATTGAATAATCTAGGCGTAAAGCCTACTTCGGTAATATAATTTCTTCCCAAATTTCGAACTCCTGCATTCCAAGCAAACCCTCTTTTGTTAAACCATAGTCCTACATTATAAAAGTTATTTTTTCCTGATATGTCTGATGTAAAACTTTTTCCATAATTGGCCAGTCCTATCCATTTATTATTATCCGATTTATAATTCAGATTCAATCCTACAACGCGATTGTAATCATCTGTAAACTCTAATCGATCTGTTTCTTGCCTATTAATCCAAAAACCAGTAGCTGTAAAGTTCTTAGAGAGCTGTTGTTCGGCTGCCAGAACACCATAATTCTGTGATCTAATTTCTCCATCATTTTCTGTTTGTGCATCCAAGACACCAATTCTGGTGGAAGGCGTTACATTTCCAGATAATTTTAACCCAAATTGTATATCAGATTCCAACCCTACAATTCTGGAATAAAAAGGATTCACGCCAGGCACTCCTAAATTCGAAAACAAATCACCATTTTCTAAAAAGAAATTTCTTCGTTCCGGAAAATTAATCGCAAAACGAGTTAAATTGGTTACTTGCTGATCCACATCAATCTGTGAAAAATCAGGATTGATAGTAGCATCAACTTTTAAAGAAGACGTTAAATTATATTGCAAATCTAAACTAGGTTTAAAAACAACCTCATCTTCTTCTGAAACAACATTTTCTACATAATTTAATGCTATTGAAGGAGTGATAGCAAAACGTGAATTTGAAGTATTCGGTAACGCTTCTACCAAAAACTCCTCTGTAAATCGCAGATCAAAATTCAGATAATTTCGTTTTACATTTTTAAGAATCGTCCAGGAATTATTCTTAATATCTCTGGTATAAAATTGCATTCCAAAAACAGGGTTATTAGGATCAAAATTTAAGGACTTTAAGGGAATAGCCAATTCATATTGCTTATCGGTTCCATTTAAGATTGTTTTTGACTGCCAAACAGCATTCCAATTAAAATTCATACCATATCCATCATTAGTTCGACCAATAAGACCATCTCCTTGATTTCCTAATGAATTAATGGCAAAGAAAAATGCATTTTGTTTTTTGTTTTGAGCATCGACAACCACTACAAAACCATCACTCAACCCAAGTGGAACATCTCTTTTTAAGGTACTTACCTGAGTTCTTTCTACAGTATCTTTGTAAACAATACTCATGTATAAGTTGGTTTGATCATGAAATAGTTTAACTACTGTTTGATTGTCTGCTATTCCCTCATCAGTAGGCAGATAATTATAAAAATTAGTATGCTCCTGCAGTTCATTCCATATGGGTTCATCGAAAATTCCATCAATAGTAATCTTAGTTTCCTTAAATACAATTTTACGCTCTTGAGACCAACCTTTAAAAATCACAAAAACAATAATTACACAAAAGAATAATCGCATCATTTTCATTGTAATCGAGTTGCAGTTTTACTAATAATTTTCCAGGCTCCATTTAGCTTCTTTAAAAGAAAAAGATCTATATAAACCCATTTTTGTTCTGGATTAGAAATTTCTGCTTTGGCAGTAGCAATATCTTTATAGACTTCGCACGAAAGGATTTTCCCTATCCTTCCATTAAACTCTCCTACTTTTCTATTTTTAAAAAAACCGACATATTCAGATGGAGTAAAAATCTTAAAAGTATCTCTGGCCGTAAGATATAAAGTAGCATTATCCGCAAATGCATCTTTTAATGTATCAAGCCGATTATAAGAACTACCATCTATATAATTCTGGATGGTTTTTTCTACAAGTTCTTTATCAGTTTGTGAAAAGATGCATTGCAAAGAAAAAAATGCAATGCAAATAAAAATGGGTGTTTTCATAATATGACGTTTAAATTTTTGTAAACATCATATGTTCCTCTAAAAATCCATTCTTCAGTTATAATTCAATTGTACAGAATTATAAACTTGGAGGAATTTATTCCGAAAATTGCTTTTTATATTGTGCTGGAGTTACGCCTACCATTTTTTTGAAAGTTGCATAAAAACTGGACTTAGAAGAGAATCCTGCCTCAAAACCAATGGCTTCTAATGTGTAATTATTATTTTCTCGTAATAATCGTTGTGATTCTTCGATACGATACTCATTGATAAAAAAAGCAAAGCTTTTACCTAAATTATCATTGAGCAATTGTGATAGTTTATGAGAAGAAATATGGATTTCTGAAGAAAAATCTTTGAGCTTTACGTTTGGATTTTTATACAATTGTTTATCTCTAGCCAAACTCGTTAATTGTGCAATTAAATCGGAAGCTTCTTTATCTTCAATCTTTTTAGCGGCATATTTTTCGGGAATATCCTGAAAAATATTATCTCTGTTTTTCTTAAATAATAAAAATATAATCAATCCATAAAATACTGCAGAAAAAGTGATGGTTCCTATCAAATAAAAATAGAAGTAACCAATCATATAGGCTGCAAAAATCAGAACATTTGCCATGAATACTGCAAAAAGCCATAACTCAGAAGTTAAAGTGGTTACATTTTTATGAAAAATCTTTTTGATAACATCTTTCAACAAAAAGCCTGATAGTAACAAATAAATACCCCAAGTACCATATATAAACTTTACGAAATACGAATTCCAGAAATCTATATACTTCGTATATGGCCGAATAATTCCTATTACTGTAACAATTACAAAAAGTAACCCTATATGAATGATCCAAGAACGCGGAATTGTCTTACGATTCTCGATACAGGCCTTTATATAGTGATATAAGGATACTCCTATCAGAAAACAGGCAGATAGTCCGACCTGTAGTATTAATCGATCCCTTTCACCTCCAAAAAGAACATAAACCGATTTACCGATGCGGATACTCAACATTAATAGTAATAATCCTAAAAAGAAATTTTGAACTCTCTTTTGCCTACTAAAAAAAAGAAAGTAAAGACTAATCAGAAAACCATTAAAAACACCTAATGAGGATAAAAGAAATAAAATAGGATTATCGAAAGTCATATAAAAAACTATTGCTCAAATATATTAAAAATACAAACCGAAAAAATGTTGCTTGCTTTACTAATATGAAATTCTAAATAAAGACTAAAACGGCTTTGTTAAATGAATAAAAGTTGACTTTAATTAAAAAATGAGAACAGTGTAGACATATTAAAATATTGCAAATTGTCGTCTAAAGTAACTTCTGATAATTTAGTAAAATCAAGTACAGCTAAAATTCCTTAAATTTAACAGTACTAACATAACCCGTGCACATATTGAACACTTACACCAAATATTGGTTTCTCGAAGGTTTTAATTTATTCAACAAACTAGGAAGAATTACCATGATGCGCATGTGCGAGATTCTAGAGATGGAAAACATTAATAAAGGATCTGTTATAGAACTTCTCAAAGACGATCGTAAAAGCATCTTTTTCTTAAAAAAAGGTACTGTTAAGATTATTGACAGTAATAGTAAAACGGTAAAGTACATCGTAAAAAAAGGAAACATCTTTGGAGAATTATCGCTATATGATCAAGAAAAAGCTTCTGAAGAAGAGGCAATTGCGATAGAAGATTGCATTGTATGTTATATAGAATCAGCGAGAATGAAAACTATTATGGAGAAACATACATCTCTAAAAAATGGAGTTCTAAAAGTTTATGGTCTTCGCATTAAAAAGTTAGAAAGACGATTACAAGATCTGTTATATAAGGATAGTACTACCCGAATTAAAGAATTCATTATTGACTACATAAACGAATTTGGAGAGCGGAAGAATGAAAGTTTAGTCGCCAAAAACCTACTAACCCATAAGGATATTGCCAATCTAACAAATACTTCCAGGCAAACGGTAAGCAACACATTAAGTAAGTTAAGAAAAGAAGGTATTATCGATTATGATACTCAAACGATCACTTTAATTCATAAGAAACAACACACAATTCATACATAATTAACTTTAAACATGAAAAAACCAGTAGCAATTGCTCAAATTAATGATTTAGAAAACAAAAAACCCTTACATGCATTAGTCAACGGACTTGATCTCGTAATTATCAAGTTTGATGAAGAAATATCTGTATTATACGGAAGATGCTTGCATAGAGGAGCACTCATGGCCGATGGCCATATCGATGGTCATAATCTCATCTGTGGCGTACACGGCTGGGATTATAGATATGACACTGGTGTTTCTGAATATAATAATAACGAAGTACTACATAAATTTAGCACTAACATTGAAGGAGGAACTTTATACGTAGATGAAATAGAAATCAATACCTACCTGGAAGAACATCCACAACCTTTTAATCGAGATGAATACCTAGGTGCGTATGCAGATACACATCCTGAAGATACAGAACCGTATACAGGATATATCAAAGAACTTGCAAAAAATGGGTTAAAAAATCTAGGCCATCATGGTTTTTCTTCATCAATGGGAGTAGATCGAAATACGCTTCCCAAATGGAGTGATATACAATTTTTACCAGCACAATTAGCCAGCAGACCATTACTAGATCATGAAAATGTAGCAACTAAAGTAATTATAGGCCCAAAGGCTAAAAAACCGTTAAGCATAGACATTCCTTTATTTGTTAGTGACATGAGCTTTGGCGCATTATCCAGAGAAGCTAAAATCTCATTATCAAGAGGTGCAGAAATGGCAGGAACTGGTATTTGTTCAGGAGAAGGTGGTATGCTACCACAAGAACAGGAAAGTAATACCAAATATTTTTATGAACTGGCTTCTGCGCAATTTGGGTTTTCTTGGGATAAATTAGAAAAAGTACAAGCCTTTCATTTTAAAGGAGGACAAGGTGCAAAAACAGGAACTGGTGGACATCTTCCAGGAACTAAGGTGAGTAAGGAAATTGCCGAAGTTCGAGGATTACAAGAAGGGCAAACTGCAATTTCTCCAGCTACATTTCCTGATTTTCATGGAGTACAGGATTTTAAAGATTTTGCAGAGCAAGTTAGAGAAAAAACAGGAGGCATTCCTGTTGGTTTTAAGATCGCTGCAAGTCATATAGAAAAAGACATTCAATTCGCCCTAGATGTAGGTGTAGACTATATTATTTTAGATGGTCGCGGTGGTGGAACTGGTTCTGCGCCTACCATTTTAAGAGATAATATTAATGTTCCTACAATTCCAGCTTTGGCAAGAGCCAGAAAATATTTGGATAAAGTAGGTGCAACCGATGTGACCCTTATCATTACTGGTGGATTGAGAATCGCTGAAGATTTTGCCAAAGCCATGATGTTAGGAGCTGATGCTATTGCTGTTTCTAACTCGGCACTGCAAGCAATTGGATGTTTAGGAATGAGAGCTTGCGGAAGTAATAATTGTCCGGTAGGTATTGCCACTCAAAAAGAATCCTTAAGAAGTAGATTAATCATTGAATCTTCAGCGAAACAATTGTGCAACTATTTTGAAGCTACTAATGACCTTATTAAAGTAGTAGCAAGAGCCTGTGGATATGATGATATTTCAAAATTCAATCATAATGATTTATCAACTTTTGATCGAGACATGCATCAATTAACAGGAATCAATTATGCAGGTGTTTTATAAAACCTACACTTTACAAACTCATAAAACAAAACTATGACAACTCAATTGCACTTAGCTGCTCAATATCTTGCTGCTGCTGGAATCTCCTTTGTAGATAAAAAAGAAGATGACAGTCATACAAATCTTGGTTTTTCTATCGAAAAGGAAAGCTTATTTACAAGAAATTTAGATCAAAAACCTATTGTCCTTTCCCTTAATTATAAAACCTTTGGACTAGAATGGAATGATAATAACTCCATCACAACACTTCTATTAAATGGCAAAACTCATAAGGAAGTTTTGGAATGGGTCAATAACTTGGCTTCAAAAAGTAACTTATCCAAACCCTATACATATGATCTTCATTATGAATTACCTTATCAAATAACAGATGAGTATATCTTCAACTTAGAAGATACTTCAACATTACAAAAACTAAAAGAGCAAAGAATCTTAGCAAATACTGTTTTAGAAGAGTTTCTGAAAACTAATCATCTGGATTCAGAAATT
Organism: Aquimarina litoralis; assembly: GCF_019295435.1. GTDB lineage: Bacteria > Bacteroidota > Bacteroidia > Flavobacteriales > Flavobacteriaceae > Aquimarina > Aquimarina litoralis_A. The sequence goes on along the minus strand of NZ_WEKL01000054.1, from coordinate 23,201 downwards.
AGGATTTGGCCACATCATTTTGATACAGGTGCTTTCGCTCCTATTGAGGATTCATCAGGAATATCAATTGGTCTGGGAATGGCAATTCCAGATACGATGATAGACGATTATTATTTCTATATCAGTGGATATCACGGACATGATGGTATGAATACTTCTTCTTTTAAAGAGTTATCAATAGGTACTTGGAAAAATGATGGGTTTAAAGGAGCTGTATTACCAATTACTGGAATTGACGAAAAACAAGGTGTCTATTTCTTTAACGAAGCACTTGCTGCCTACAAAAGTTAATAACTATGGAACATTGGTATATTCCTGCAACCATTATTCCAGGTATAGGACTTTTAATCTTATCTACTTCCAATCTTTTGGTAAATCTCTCATCAGAGATCAAAGGGATGATAGATCAGGAGGGAATTAGTCCAATACTGATTCAGCGAAAGCTAAAACAGCTTAAATTATTAAACAGTGCTATGGTATTTTTATACATAGCAGTAGCATGTTTTGTGATCGCAGCATTAGTCTCTGGAATTTATAAAAGTGTTGAAAGTAATTTCGACTCTGCAATTTACATTACTATTACAGGAATTATTAGCGCATTATTAGGGCTTTTTGCACTCATCGTATATTCTTTCAAGGCTGTAAAAATCAGACAAGATCAATTTCATAACAAATGCTAACCGCTTAAAAACACAATCATGACTCAAAAAAAAGAAACCGTCTGGTATAAAGTATTAGACAATAAAGACAGACTTCCGGAAGGTAGAGTACAAACAGTAACTGCTGGACATCAAGGAATCTGTTTAACACATTTCGAAGGTAAGTATTCTGCATTGGATAATCGTTGTCCACATCAAGGAGGTCCATTGGGAGAAGGATCTATTGAAAACGGAATGCTTCGCTGTCCTTGGCATGGTTGGGATTTTCATCCTTGTACAGGATTACCTCCTGGAGGTTATGATGATGGGATACAAACTTTTGACGTCAAAGAAGAAGATAATGCAATTTATGTAGGCATTCCTAAAGAAGAAGAACATCAGGAAACAATTTCTGATGTAATGATAGAAACTATGGTAAACTGGGGTGTGGATACTGTTTTTGGAATGGTGGGTCATAGTAACTTAGGTGTTGCAGATGCTATGAGAAGACAGGAAAAACTAGGGAAGCTTCGATTTTTTGGAATCAGACACGAAGGAGCCGCAGCTTTTGCCGCTTCTGGATATGCCAAACTCACAGGAAAACCAGCAACTTGTTTTGGAATTGCAGGACCAGGAGCTACGAATATGTTTACCGGAATGTGGGATGCAAAAGTCGATCGAGTACCCTTATTAGCACTTTCTGGTCAAGTACATACTCAAGTAGTAGGAACAGGAGCTTTTCAAGAAGTAGATTTGGTAAAAGCTTTTAATACAGTTGCCGAATTTAATCATGCAGTTCATTTGAATTCCAATCATAGCGAACTTATGGCATTGGCGTTAAAACACGCTTTGATAAAAAGAGATGTTTCACATCTTACCTTCCCTGATGAAGTCGCTTTTACCGCTAAACCTGCAAAAGAAAAAGCTCAGACTCCTGAAAATAGAATTACTCCTTTTAATATTTCTCCTCCAAAAGAAATGTTAGATAAGGCAATTGAGATGATCAAAAAAGCAGAAAGACCCGCTATCGTAGTAGGTCATGGAGCTCGTTTCGAAATGAATAGCATTATCGAGTATGCCAAGACATTAAACTGTCCGGTTATTACCACTTTTAAAGGGAAAGGATTAATACCCGATACACATGAGTTAGGTTGTGGTGTTTTAGGAAGAAGTGGAACTCCAATTGCTTCTTGGTTTATGAACGAAAGTGATTTATTATTAGTTTTTGGAGCTTCATTTTCGAATCATACAGGTATCACTCCAAAAAAACCGATCATACAAGTTGATTTCGATCCAATGGCGTTGAGTAAGTTTCATAAAATCGATTGTGCATTGTGGGGAGAGATTTCAGAAACTCTAAAAGTAATTCGAAAAGAAACAGAAGGTGCTACGCAAAGTATAGATCATAGAGATGAAATTGCAACTCGTTGGAAAATCTGGAGAGAAGAAAAACAAAGTAGGTTAGAAGATTCCAGCGCTAAAGGAATCAGTTCTATTGCCGTTTTTGATGCTATGAATAAAGTAACTCCCGATAATGCGGTAATTGCTGTTGATGTTGGAAACAACACCTATTCTTTTGGAAGGTATTTTGAACCTCAGCATCAATCCATATTAATGTCTGGATATTTAGGCTCTATTGGTTTTTCATTACCAGCAGCAATGGGAGCTTGGGCAGCACAAGGACATGAAAGACCTATTTGGTCGGTATCTGGAGATGGTGGTTTAGGACAATATCTGGCTGAAATTACCACCTTAGTAAAATACAATATGCATATTAAACATGTGGTATTAAACAATTCTGAATTAGGTAAAATATCTAAGGAACAAAGGGCTGCAGAATTGGATGTTTGGCAAACTTCACTAAAGAATCCAAGTTTTGCTGCATTTGCCAACAACTGTGGAGCTTTAGGAATTAAAGTTGAAAAACTAGAAGATCTTATTCCAGCTATGGAAAAATTAAGAGATCATCAAGGTCCAGCTTTATTAGAAATCATTACAGATGTAAATCTTATTTAATTGTAAAAGTGTAAGAAGATGCTACAATCCTTCAGTATTATTTTTTCAATAGCAGCTTTTTTTAGTTTCATCAACTATAAATGGCTTAAAATGCCAGCTACCATTGGTCTGATGATTATGAGTTTATGTACCGTAATCATCATTACACTTAGCAAAAGTATTGTTCCGGATTTTTATGAATTCTTTTGTAACATGGTCGCCAATTCTGATTTTAAAACCTTATTACTAGATGGTATTTTAAGTTTTCTTCTTTTTGCAGGTGCATTACACGTAAATATCGAAGAACTCTCCAAAGAAAAATGGTCAGTTATCTTGTTTGCCACATTGGGAGTTCTCATTTCCACTTTTTTAGTCGGTGGATTAACCTTTGGAGCAGCAAAATTACTTCAGCTAGAATTACCTTTGTTACATGCGCTATTGTTTGGAGCGCTTATTTCTCCAACAGATCCGATTGCGGTAATGGCAATTCTGAAAAAAGCCAATATTGCCAAAAGCTTAGGAATTAAAATCGAAGGAGAATCTTTGTTTAATGATGGTATTGGAGTTGTTGTATTTTCTGGAATATTAATTCTTATCGGTATGGAAGGGAATCTAGAAGGATCTGTGGGTGCCGAAATTGGAAAGCTATTTCTAGAAGAAGCAATCGGCGGAATTGTATATGGAATCATTTTAGGGTTTATAGGATACCACAGCATAAAATCTGTAGAAGAAAACCCACAATTATCCGTAATGATCAGTTTAGCAATTGTGATGGGTGGATATTCGCTAGCATCGCTGATTCACGTTTCTGGACCATTGGCGATGGTAGTTGCGGGAATGATCATTGGTAACAAATTAAACGTAGCCACCAATAAAGGACCAACCAGAAAACTAATGAATGACATCTGGGAGGTTCTAGATGATATCTTTAATGGTATTTTATTTGTCCTTATAGGATTGGCAATTCATTTATTAAAATTTGATGCCGGACATCTAACTTTAGGAATCATAGCCATATTCATCGTATTATTTTCAAGATTTATTTCGGTACTACTTCCCTATTCTTTATTAAAGCACACAGAAACAAGCCCGATTAAAACAGTTACCATATTAACTTGGGGTGGTTTACGTGGTGGAATTTCACTAGCGTTAGCATTAAGTTTAGCCGATAATCCATCTGCAGAAGTCATCTTATATATCACCTATGTAGTAGTTTTCTTTTCCATTCTTATACAAGGATTAAGTATCGGAAAATTGGTCAAAAAACTATACCGATAAATACATAAATGATTGTTCGGAAAAATAATTGTAAAAAATAATGATTTTCCATATTTCCTAAAATTACGCTTAGAACTAATATACATAGGTTATTACACTTGATACAAACGACTACAAACGTTTACAACCGAAAATAAACACTTCCTAACCGCGTGTAACTTGCTTCCTATCCTATGTTTGCCCTGTCGAAACATAAGAACTCGATAATCTTTATCTAATCTATCTGCGCTATGCAGGTAATAAAAAAACAATGTCATGAATACATTAAAAAACAAAGTACAATTAATCGGAAATTTAGGACAAGAACCAGAAATCATTTCTTTAGATTCTGGTCGAAAATTGGCTAAATTTTCTATTGCCACTAATGACTATTATTATAACAAAGCTGGAGACAAGATTACAGACACGCAATGGCACAATATTGTTGCTTGGGGAAAAACTGCAGATATTATCGAAAAGTATGTAAGTAAAGGACAAGAAATAGCCATCGAAGGTAAATTAACTTCTCGCAGTTATGATGATAATGATGGTAATAAAAGATACATCACCGAAGTCGTATGTCACGAATTATTAATGTTAGGAAATAAATAGAATTGCAATATATAAGGATACCCTAAGTATATTTTTTAACTGCTCTTTTTAATTTTTCCTGAATCCTATTACGTAGTTTTTCTGGTTGCAACACCTCTATACTATCACCAAAACCGAGAATTAATCGTTCCAGCTCAAAATTCATTTGTACTTCGATGCTAAAGGTTACCCCACGATCATCTTCTAGAACTGTTTTTTGAGAACTATGAAAAGGTTTTGTCGTCACATATGGAGCATTGCGATGATCAACACGAAAACTAATCCGTTCTGGTCGAACATTTTCTGAGACCGTCACGCCTATCACATCTTTGTAATAATGATCGCCATCAATATGATGGTCTACATAAGCTATGTCTTTATCTGAGGTAGCAATGCCGATAATTCGATCCAAAGCAAAGGTCGTTAGTGACCGTCTATTATGACCAACTGCCAATAGGAACCATCGATTATTAAACTCTTTTAATAATTGCGGATGGATTTCAATCTCACTAGGTTGTCTGGCTTTAAAAGAACGATAGGTTATTTTCAGGACTTTCTTATCTAAAATAGCATGGTATAAAATATCAATATGGTGTAACCCTTTGAGTTGCTCATTTTTTTCGAGATGAATAATTGGCTTGTTATTCTTTTGCGTAGCATATACAGAATCTTCTAATCGTTCTAACACACCGTTCATCTCTTTAAAAAGTGAGAAATCTTTAAACTGTCGTAATATCTGTATGGACTCATTCATAATCTTAATATCATGATCGGTAACCGGAATATTCATAATACTATAGTCCTCTTCTGCATATCGATAATATTTGCGCTGATACACTTCAATCGGTGCATTATATCCCAATTTATCACTACGCATCATCTGTATATCCAACTGAACGGTTCTTTTACTTACGTATACATCTTTTCCTTCGTATTCGTACAAAGCATCAGAACAGGCTTCGATCAGATCATCCAACGTCCAGGTTCTAAAGGTATTACGCAGACACTGATCAATGGTTTTATAACGAATCAGAGCATTTTTATTCGACGCCATGTTAAAAATTTTAAGAAAAATATGAATTATCTTTTTACTACGCAAAAAGAATGCGTACTGCCACCAGATATTTGTACTATAAATAATGAAACAAGAAGCACAACTAATACATTAATAGTGTTTCAATCAAGTAACAATTAATATATAGTACAATGAAGTTTAATCAATTATCAAAAAAGGAGCAGGAGATCAGAAATTATCTGTTAGCCGATGCATTCACTGGCTTCGTTGGGATAGGATTACACGCTTCAGTTGTAAATACTACTCCACAAAAAATGCCAAGTGCAGACAGTAACAAAACACTGGAAAAAGCACTAGATCTAATGAGCATCAGCTTTCGCAAAGTGTTCATAACAGACAGCTATACTTCGCATATAGTTGGAATTTCATAAGCTTTTTATAAGTACTGATTCACGAAAAGTGTAAAATCGATCCAAAAGGTCGAAAATCTAAAAAGGAATAGCATACTTCCGGTAACAACCGGAGACCTATCGAACTATCGATACGTGCTAAAAGCCAAATAGATTTTTGTCACCCAAAGATTCGCTAACGAAACACAAAACAAACGTAATCAGTTGCTTATCCTAAGATGAGAATACCAAGATATCGAGTATATCCAGTAACAAATTTCTAACAATTGCATAAAAAGCATTGGTCATTAAAAATGTAACATTGAGCCGTTACACAACGCTACAAAACCAATGATCATACTTAGACTTTCGAAGTGTTAATGCGAAAGCATCACACAAAGTCTGTCAAAGTACCATCCAAGTGCAGCTCGCTACTACCCAAAAGGGGAAAGTAGGGTAATGCGACAGCACGAGGATCACTTTCCCAAACCAAAGGATCATTTCCCATAGGTGAAATGTATGTATCCGCATACTAGCTGGGGCTATCACTTATGGGCGTACCCCAAACAATTGGAATATCAATCATTATACAACTAACAACATGAAAACTTTAAGATTTTTACTATTAGCTATATTATTAGGTGTTAACCTTGTCTCTTGCGAGCCTCCAACCATTCAGGATGAAATCGGAGTCGAAGAAGTAGAGACTACTAGTCTTGCGCCTGAGGAAGAAGATGAAGAAGAAGTAGGTGCGAGATAAAACAATAAAATTACCAACAGGAGAATCTTTTTTAAATAGGTTCTCCTTTTTTTACTCTTCTAAAAGATAATTTTTAATTTAGATACTTAATTAATTTTAAGTATGAAACTTTTAAATCGAAAGATTTTAAGAATATGTCTTTTATTTATTTTCATAAGTTGTAATACCAGTAACAATAAATTACAGAATGAGGAAACTAGTTCTCAACTGATATATAATCTAATTGAAAACTCTAATAAAAAAGAATTATCTAAAGGAGAAAGAGCTTTAAATTTATCAAATGCCTTAAATAATGTTGATAAAATTGATGATTCTTCTATTAAGGTAAATATGCTATTAGAAATAGCTAAATCATATTATTATCTTAACAATTATGAACAATTAAAACATGTAAACGAAAGAGCTTTAAAACTATCGGTCTTTTTAAAAGATTCCATTGGAATGGCTCGATCATATGGCTATAAAGCTATTCCATATAGAAATAAAAAATTAGACAGTGCTTACAAATATTTTTACAAGGCATCCAAGATTTACAATAAACTTGATAAAAATAACAATATTGATCCTTCCAGTTATGCATTTGATCATGGGCGCACATTATTAGATCTTGCTAAGTTATCTAGAAAGGTACAAGACTACAGTGAAAGTGAAGCTCAAACAATTAATGCTATTAAAAAATTTGAATTATCTAAGGATGTAACCTATATACCTTTATCCTATAACAACTTAGGCCTTATTTCTAAGGCATCAGGAAGATATAATGATGCCATTAATTACTATCTAAAGGCAATGAAATATGCTAATAACACTTCGAAAGACACCTTATATAGGGCTATATCTCATCATAACATCGGAACAGTTTATAAATCGAAAAAAAAATATGATAAGGCTATTGAATATTTCGACAAAGCACTATCTTACAAACGGTTCTTATCTACTAAACCTAAAAGATATGCTCGTTATATTGATAATCTGGGGTATACAAAATTTCTTAGTAATAAAGGTAATGACAGTGTTTTCTATTTATTGAATAAAGCATATCAAATAAGAGATAGTATTAATGATGTAGATGGTCTCTCTACCAATTCTTTCCATTTAGCGGAATATTACAGATTTAAAGGTAATCTGGAATTATCAAAAGAGTTTGCTAAAAAAGCAATACAATGGGCTACTAGTATTAAGGACAACACAGAACTCCTCCAAGCTTATGATCTTTTAGCTCAGGTATCTCCTCCAGAAGAAGGCAGACAGTATGCCATGAAATATATCAAACTAAGTGATAGTTTAACGAAACGAGATAATCTGTTTAGAGATAAATTCGCCCGTATTCGATTCGAAAGTGATAACCTTCAAAAAGAAAATGAACAGAAAAATAAAGAAATCGAGGAAGTACAAAATCAAAATACCATCTACCTACTTGGGATGCTCCTACTCGTTACCTTTATTGCGTTTATTATCTACTTTTCGCGTCAGCGTACCCGATATCTCGCACAGCAAAATAAAATTGTAGAGTTTCAGGCAGCCTATGAAACCGAAACCCGTATTTCTAAACGCTTACACGATGAGTTAGGGAATGATATTTTTCAGGTAATGATGCAATATCAAAACGATCCTCACGATCCGCAGATCACCAAAAAACTAAATACTGCCTATAATAAAGCTAGAGATATTTCCAGAGAAAATAGTGAGTTCGAAGTCGATGAAACCTATACCGAAGAACTTACGGATATGCTCACCAACTATACCGAAAATCATAGCAAACTGATTTTGAGAGGTATTGATAAGATTAGTTGGAATGATGTAGATAAAAACCTAAAAATCACCATCTATAGAGTATTACAAGAATTGATGACCAATATGCAAAAGCACAGTCAAGCAGATTTGGTAGCTATTGTTTTCAAAAATGAAAAGAAAAAACTCTTGATCAAATATTCTGATAATGGTGTGGGTATCGAACAAGAAGATATCAAATCTAAAAATGGACTGCGCAACACTGAAAAACGTGTTCAAGCCATCCAAGGAAACATTACGTTTGATTCTGCAAAAGACAAAGGTTTCAAAGCTGAGATCAAAATTCCTGTGTAATATCAACATCATCTATTTGAGTACTTCGACAAGCTCAACAGAACAATCAAGAATAGGTTTTGATTAAAAGTCCCTCTTTGAAGAGGGATTTAGGGAGATGTTTTTCAACCAAAAAAACAAAACCGTCAATTCGCATACTATAATAAAAACACATCTACCAAATAATAAACGGCCTATCGAAAAATTGTTGTAAAATTTGAAGTGAAGATTCCGTAAAATTTTAGACTGTTTGAGCGTAGCGAGTTTCTAAAATTTAGGAACAGAACAAAAAATTTAAACAATTTTTCGTAAGCCTAGACTTTTTTGTTTCTTTTTTTGGCAATGAAAAAAAGAAAATAAAAAACATAGATCCTGTAAGTATAAAATTAAAAACGGCTATAAAAAGACCTTTCTCTCAATAAAATCAAAAGAATACGGAAAAGCGTAATCAACCTATTCTTGGAACAAGTATCTTTGATCCATAAATAGAATTAAAGCGTATACGATGTTTACGAAAGTATTGGTAGCAGAAGATTATGAAATCGCCAATCAAGGTATTATAAAAGTAATTGAAGAAGGATTAGGGATTCAAAATATTCACGAATCTAAGTATTGCGACGATGCATATCTCAAATTTAGAAAGGCATTTCAGGATAACGAACCCTTTGAATTACTGATTACCGATCTATCATTTAAAGAAGATCACAAAGTACAAATCAGAACTTCTGGAATCGAACTCGTTCAAGACATTCGAAAAATACAGCCCAATATTAAGGTAATCGTATACTCGCAAGAAAGCAGACCAGATAAAATAAATATGTTATTCCAAAAACTAGATATCAACGGCTATGTATGCAAAGGGCAACACGCAGTAAAAGAATTAGTAAACTGTGTACAAGGTGTATTTCGTGGAGATACTGTTTTGCCTCCAGAAGTTACCGAAGCCAGTACTGATAACATCGTCAACCTAGACGATTTCGATATCATGTTATTAGAAGAACTGTCGCAAGGACTTACGAAAAAGGAGATCGTACAAAAACTAAAAAAGCTAAAAATCACACCAAATAGCGAAAGTACGATTGATAAAAAGTTAAGCAAACTTTTTGATGACTTTAAGGCTAAAAACACTACACATTTAGTCGCGATTGTAAAAGATCTGGGATTGCTATAGGAACAATAATTTTATCAACTCATCTACTAATCTTTACTATCTAAATTTTATTGTAAAAAAGTCCCTCTTCGAAGAGGGATTTAGGGAGATGTTTTTCAACCAAAAAAATAAGACCATCAATTCAAGTACTGATACTAAAATATAAATCAGTAATGGCAACCGGCATATCGAAAAATTGTTGTGAAATTTGAAGTGAAGATTCCGTGAAATTTTAGACTGTTTGAGCATAGCGAGTTTCTAAAATTTAGGAATAGAACAAAAAATTTAAACAAGTTTTTAGTAAGCCTAGGCTTTTTTGTTTTGTCACACTGAGCTTGTCGAAGTGTTGGCAATGAAAAAACGAAAAGAAGTTGTATCAAATCAAAATAGACAAAATATTCTTATCAAGCATTTCTATTATCCTGATTTTCCTTACGCTTACATGCTAAAATGCAACTTTTAACAAAAAATTCCCTGCGATTACGGAAATCCGTAAGGACTTAAGCTCGAGTAGATTTAAGTTTGTATTGTCAAAAAAAGGAAATACATACTGTACAGTATTCATATCAAAAAACGAAGCGTCTAAACAAAAAAGTAATGGGAAAAAGGAATACAGATCAAAAGGTTATCAAAGGTATTTTAGATGGGGATCAAAAAATACTAAATGTTTTTTACAGAGATAACATTAACTATATTCAAGGGTATATTCTTCGACATAGTGGCACCATACAAGATGTAGAAGATATCTTTCAAGACGCAATGGTTGTACTCTATCAAAAAATAAAATCTGGAACTTTCGAAATTCATGTGCCGTTAAGTACTTATTTCTATGGTATCTGCAAAAATACCTGGAGAACGCGACTACGTAAAAAACATCAAATCATTTTTGATGAAACTATGATCGATATAAAAAGAGAAACAACAGACTCTCTTATGAATTCGATCGAAAATGATGAGCGTGAGCATTTATACCGAAAACATTTCCAAAAACTAAGCACAAGTAACAGAAGCTTAATGCTACTTTATTTTGAAGGAAAATCGGTAAAGGAAATTTCTAAAATCACAGGATACACTCCAGGATATACCAGAAAAAAGAAGTTTGATGTAAAAAAAGAGTTGTTGACAATGATCGAACAAGATCCCATGTTTCAAGAACTTAGAATTCCTGCGTAAACTTCAATTTTTACCAAGAATAACAATTATAGATAACTATAACACCAAAGCCAGATCACTCAGAGTGATCTGGCTTTAGCAATTAGTTTCGAGAAATTTTGAACGGTTAAAATTTATCTGATCAAATAAATATTTTAATCCTCAATTGAGGTTCCAATTACATTCAAAACGCATCTTTTTTACCAAAAAAAATAAAAAAAATCATTTTATTTTTTACTACGCAAAAACAATGCGTAGTAACATAAAACATTTGCATTGTAATTAATAACAAAATGTGAATAAGATGAAACGAACATTAAGAAATTTAAAAATTACTTTTTAAAGTACTTGTTTAAAATTCTTAATGAGAGAACGAAGTGGTAACATACGTTCTCAATTTTATAATTAACTATTTACGAAATAATTATTAAAATTTAAACGTATGAAATTTAATGTATTTACAAAATCAAAAAATGAGGTGAGAAATTATCAAGGTGCAAAAGCATTTAGATTATCTCCTGAAATGGAATTGTACACAGCTGTTGTTAATTCCACTTTAGAAAAAACCAATTATGAAGCTACGAATGATCGATTGAAAAGGATTATTGAACTTGTTCAAAAAAACGATCCTTACTTTGTGGCACAACTAGCAGTGTATGCAAGACAAAAAATGTATCTAAGATCTATCCCTATTGTATTAGCAGTAGAGTTATCTAAGATTCATAGTGGTGATAATTTGGTGCGCAAAACTGTAAATGGAGTGATCCAAAGAGCAGATGAAATCACAGAGCTTTTGGCATACTACCAAGTATCCAATCAAAGAGCTGGAACCAAAAAATTGAACAAGCTTTCTAAGCAAATTCAAAAAGGTATCGTGATGGCTTTAAATAAATTTGATGCATACCAATTTGCAAAATATAATAGAAAAACTGAGGTAACTTTTAAAGATGCTATCTTTTTAACACACCCTAAACCAAAGGATGATATACAACAATCCATCTTTGATAAGGTGATCAGTGATAGTTTAGAAGTTCCTTACACTTGGGAGGTTGAATTATCAACTTTAGGTCAGCAAAAGTTTACAAACGATATCGAAAAGCAAAAAGCTTTCACTGCAAAGTGGGAAGAACTAATCGATAGCAACAAACTTGGATACATGGCACTAATGCGTAATTTAAGGAATATCCTTGAAGCAGATGTGAGTCATGCACATATCGCCAAGATTGTGACTACACTTACCAATGAAAGTAATGTAAAACGATCAAAGCAATTACCATTTAGATTCATGGCAGCGTACCAAGAATTAAGTGTTGTAAAATCCTCTTACACATCATACATTTTAGATGCTTTGGAAAAAGCGATCCAAATTAGTGTAATCAATATGAAAGGATTTGAACTAGATACAAAAGTGGTAGTAGCATGCGATGTATCTGGATCGATGATGCAACCTATTTCCAGAAAGAGTAAGATACAAGCTTACGATATCGGATTGGTACTAGGTATGTTATTGCAAAACAAGTGTAAAAATGTGATTACCGGTCTTTTCGGAGATCGTTGGAAACAATATGTATTACCAAAGGGTAATGTATTATCCAATGTGATGAAGCTAAAAAGAATTGAAGGTGAAGTTGGATATTCTACAAATGGTTACAAAGTAATTCAAAGTTTGAATAACAACAGAACCAAAGTAGATAAGGTGATGATCTTTACGGATTGTCAACTTTGGAATAGTGGTCATTACAATTCGGATACACATATTGAAACTGAGTGGAAAGCATACAAAATATTAGTTCCAAATGCTAAATTGTACATCTTCGACTTAATGGGATACAATAGTGCTCCATTACAAGTAGAAAAAAATGATGTATACCTAATTGGTGGGTGGAGTGATAAAGTTTTTGAAGTGCTAGATGCTTTAGAAAATGGAAACTCAGTAATCCAATATATTAAGGAGCAATCCTTATAACAGAAGTAAGCTCACATCCATGGATGGTGTGAGCTTCTCAAATAATACCAGTTCTTATATGAAATGGTATAAGTTCATTGAAACATAGAAAAAATTGAAAAACAAGTGCCGTAAAAAAGAGTTACTTCGTAACTATAACGGTCCTAAGGTAGCGTAGCACAAGCGATTGTGTGAGCGAAGCTGGGTTAAAAACCAGCAAGGTGAAATGCATGTATATGTGTACGTCTCTCTGAGATTTCGAATCACCGGTTCACTGTCCGCCTACGGCGGATAAGAACGGCGCTCTTCAAAGAGCATCTCTCTTTTTGCTTTTTGCCTTGTTTAACATAAAAATATTAAAAGTAAGTGTCGTAAATAAGAGTTACTTCGCATTGATAACGCCGTGGTCGTGGGTTCGAGTCCCACTCTGTCTTAGGCAGGTAGCTCAGTTGGATAGAGCGCGCAACAGTCTCTTATTGTTTTTCACCTTACTACAATAAAGAATACGTAAAGTAAGTGTCGTAAAAAAGTTTTACTTCGTTGTCGAACTATTGGGGTCATGGGTTCGAGTCCCATTCTGCTTAGGCAGGTAGCTCAGAAAGGTTAGAGCACAATACATAACAGACTTTTTGCTTTTTACCTTACTTTTTAAAATATATTCTCTAGAAAATAAAGTGTCGTAGACTAGTGTTACTTCGTAGGTTCGATTCCGAATTCCTCCACAAAAAAACCATAAACACAACAAATATCATGGGGGAATTGCGCTCAATTTTGGTGAGCAAGATTCACTAATCGCTTTTTACCTTTATCAAAAAGAGAATACCATATTACTATAAAGAGTGTCGTAGAAAAACGTTACTTCGATTCAGGTTCCGGTAATGTAGGTGCAACTCCTACCCTCGCAAGAGGTCGTCTAATAGTAGGACGCCGTATAGTCGTTTTTTGATCATTACCTCTTTTTAAAAAATAAAAAAATAGAACAAGTGCCGTAGACAAAAGTTACTTCGCACTTTTAATGCCGGTGTTGCGGGTTCGAGTCCCGTCTCTTCCACAAATAAACTACTAGGTAAATCTAGGAGGATATACTCTCGATTATCGAGAGAACATTAAGTAGGGAGAGTAGCTCAATTGGTAGAGCACGTATTTGTCTTTTGTCGTTTTTTGCCTTGTTTTTAAAATTAAAAATCAAAAAGTAAAGAGTGTCGTAGAAAAGTGTTACTTCGCACCAGATAGTTTGAACAATTTTCACTTTTCAATTAGTTACCTCTTTTTTTATGAAAGAATATCAGAATGTGCCGTAATGTAATCTTACTTCGCTTTTTGGATAGGTTTATATGGGTTCGAATCCCATCGATTTAGATGGATTACAAAGATGTCGCCATTCTGTAATATTATTATAAAAAAGAAAACCAGGTTTGAGCCTGGTTTTCTCGATTAAAAAAACATCCACTGACGACTGACTGGTCGATTATGAATTGAGGTATTATCTTTTTATAGCTTTTACTAACATAAACAGGCTTACCTCCAGAAACCCTAAAAAAAAAATAAAAAAAGTTATCTTTATCTTCTAAGTGCTGGTTTTACTCGACAAAAGGCACTATCTTTTGAGGGAATTTATAGGAAAACCTATTTACCTAACACTAACCAAATCAACATGAAAAAGACTTTACCCCTATTCGTATTTATTATTTGTATCCTATCTTGTAAAAACAATGAAAAGAAAGAATACGATGACGAAAAAAATTCTTCCACTCCTGATCAGGAAATAAAAAATGAAAGTAATACTGCAAATACAACAACAAGCCTATCCAGCTTGGACTTAGCAATGGAAGTAGATAACTTTATTATCTGCAAAAAAACTGCTACCAAAAGAAATGATTGTAGAAATAGCATTACTAAAACAATTACCAAAGCTTTTGATCTTACTGAGTTTAGTGATCCAAAACTTGGATACGTCATATACGATAGTATCCGACCTATTGCCGAGCGTTCTAAAAATTGGTTGCAATTAGGTACTATTAACCAAGAAAGTATCGATCAGGCATTAGCACATACAAACAGAGGAGGTTTATCTTTAATCATTGATACTGCAGAAACATATGGTCATGTAGTAATGATTGTTCCTGGTGATACTAAAAAATCTGGATCTTGGGATATGAAGTTACCAAATGTGCTTTCCCTTTCTAATTATAAACCCGAAAAATCTTTTAGTAATAAATCATTGTCGTATGCAATGAAAAAAAGTGATGACTTAAAAATCTATGTAAGACAATAGCATTAAAGTAATATTTAGACTTTTAGACAAATTGAATATATCGTAAAATAAGCTTCATTTTTTTGAAGTAAAGTCATTTTTACGGTTAATTTTTTAAGCACTAATTCCCCATTCATTTCTCCATCAAAATTTAAGTTAATTTTTATAAAACCTTAAAAATAATGATCTGATTTTTAGTTGTTTAAAACCTGTTTTATCCATAGTTATTAGTAATTTGAAATCCGAAACTTTATAAAAAAGGCGTGATGACAAACACACAAATCAACAGACGTGAATGGTTAAAAAAAGGAATATTAACTTTAGGGTCTTTAGCTCTTGTTCCTTCTGATATTTGGGCAGAAACGGTAATAAAAGCACAAGGACATAACCAAAAGTTTTTATACCAAAATTCCGTCTTTGATGAGTTTACGCCTCCAGAACTCCCAGATTTAAGCACGGTAAAAGCGCGCTTAATTTGGAACGAAAACCCTTATGGGCCTTCGAAAAAAGCTGCAAAAGCTTTTCAAGAACGTGTTTTTGACGGAAATCACTATTCTTGGAAAGCTTTATATCAGCTTGTGGAAAAAATTGCTACTAGAGAACAGGTAAAGCCCAGCCAAATTATGATGGGACCAGGATCATCTGATCTTCTAGAAAAAACTGCTTTAGTATTATTTAAAGAAGAAGGCGGAAATGTAGTTAGTGCAGATCCAAGCTATATGTCTTTAGTACATGTCGCAAAAGCATGTGGTGGAAACTGGAAATCAATTAAACTAACTAAAGATTATCAGCATGATCTGGATGCAATGGAAGCGGCAATCGATGAGCAAACAAAACTAGTATACATCACAAATCCCAACAATCCAACCGCTACCATTACTGATGCTAAAAAACTAAAAGATTTCTGCTCAAGAGTATCAGAAAGAATACCTGTTTTTGTGGATGAAGCCTATATTGAACTTAGTGATGCGGGTCATGAAAACAGTATGGTATCGCTTGTTGCTGAAGGTAAAAATGTTATGGTTGCCAGAACATTTTCTAAAATTCATGGAATGGCTGGATTACGAATCGGATATATGATGGCGTCAGAACCTTTGTTAGAGCAAATACAGAAAATTACCAGAGGTGGAATGGGTATTTCGGGACCAACCATTGCTGCAGCAAGTGCAAGTATGGATGATATTGAGTTCCTAGATTCCTGCAAACAAAAAATAGCAGAAGGAAGAACCTACACGACCAATTTCCTCAAAAATATGGGGATTGAATGCATGCCTTCTCAAACAAATTTTTTAATGTTTCCTATCCAACTAGATGGGAATGAATTTTTGGAAAAAATATATGCTGAAAAAGTAGTTGCTAGAGCATTTCGATTTTGGGATCAAAATTGGTGTAGAGTAAGTATCGGCACTATGGAAGAAATGAAAATTTTCACAAAAACAATCTCCCAAATCTTAGCATAATCATATGGAAACCACCATTCAGAAAACCATTGTATTTGGGGTTTTTATACTAATTGGATTTTTGTTAAAACGTAAATTCACATCCAAAGCAGAAACGCAAGGATTGAAAAAAATAATTCTAAACCTTGCGCTTCCTGCTACTATCTTCATAGCACTAATGGGAGTAGACGTTGATCCAAGTTTGTTAACGCTTCCCTTCCTAGCTTTAGTAATAAATGGTCTCCTATTTTGGATTTTCCCTTTTGTATTACCCATGGTAGGTTTCAAAAAAAATACTCCAGAATATAGAACGTTACGGTTACTACTACCTTCGTTGGCTCCAGGATTATCATGTTTTCCTTTTATTGCAGAAATATTAGGACCAACGTATCTCGCCAAAGCAGCTATGGCAGATCTAGGTAACAAAATATTTGTACTCATCATTCTATATTGTGTAGCTGTACATTGGTTTATGAAAATATCAAGTAACACTGGTGAAAAACAAAGTGGAAAACTAAAATCTCTGATCACTACCTTACTTTCTGAACCGGTAACTGTATTAATATTAGTAGCTATCGGATTGTTATCATTTGGTTTTTCTTTTCAGAATTTACCAAATATAGCTCAAGATGTATTACAGAAATTAAGTTTGCTAATGACTCCTCTTGTGATGATTTTCATTGGATTATCTGTAAAAATTCGTAAAGATCAATTCATTAAGATAGTATCTGTTTTGATACTACGCGCTGGAATCGTTTTATTAATTTCTGCTGGAATCGTTGGTGTAATGGGAATTACTATACGAGAAGAAATCTTATGGTTGGTATCCTTTACATTAAGCGCATGTAGTTTTTGGCCATATGCACATATCGCCAGTATTAGTGAAAAGGAAAAAGAAGAGCTTGACGGCAAAAAAACATTTCGCAATGGATTAGCCATCAATGTATTGGCTATATCATTTCCTTTATCAACAGTAATGATCATGGGTATCATGCTAAATCCATCGCTTGTAGGAGATCCTTATCGTATTATTTTATTAGGTATTGGCTGCATCGGAATTGGAGTCATCCTCACCTTCTGGATACGTTATCAGGAAATTAAAGATGTTGCTAAACGCACCACAACCATTGGTCCAAAACAAAACATCTGGATGACAAGACAAACTTCTAAAAACTAACGCTTCTAAACCCTATCAAAAAGATCAATATTCCAAACACAGAACTAAGGGAATAATTCACATAAAAAATATTCGAATCTTTATAACTACTTTACTTACAAAACTTCCTATTTTAGACACAAATAAGGAAAATAGATTGTAATGCGTAATTTTTTTAAGGGAAAAAAAGAAGAAAAACCAGTAGTTATAGAACCTTACCGAATCTGGTGTAATGAAGATCAGGATGCACAAGAACTGAAAGAACTGATTGATTCCTTTTTTGAGAAAAATAGAAAAGAAACTTTAATAAATTTCGAGAAGGATCGAATCAGCATCCAAACTAATATTACTGAAAGCTCTAAAAACAAGAAAAAGCAGTACGACTATTATGAGATCTGGAAAGAACACACTTCATTACGTATTCAAGCACAACAAATCATAGTACATACAGATACCAATGAACAAACCATTACCGATATCAATCTCTATCAAAAAAGAGATAAATTGGTAGATACGTTGCGTGACTATTGTAATACTACACTAGACGATGGTTTTTTCTTGGCGCATCGTACCAATAAAATGGAATTTATTGCAGATACATCTTCTGAAGAAAAAAATTACGTATTAGCACAGCTAAAAGAGAATGAAAAATATCTCGCTTATTTGGGCATTACAAATTTAAAAAGCGAACTGTTTGAGGTTTCTGAAAAGATGAATTATCATTTTGCCATTACATCTCAAAGAAAATTAATCATCGGAATCCGAGGACAAGAAATCAGTATACAAGATATTTCTTCACAACCACTGCAATTAAAAGAAAAAACAGGAAAAGACACCATATCTAATGAACGTATTTCCTTTGATACCGAATTATTTAATGACATGCTTTTCGCAATGCTATATCCTCTCTATAAGGATTCTAATCATTCTGATCAGATCGAAAAGTATGCAGATATTGTTTTCTCAAAATATAATACCAAAGAAACGCATCTTAACTACATCAAAAAGTTATATGAATCAGTAGGTAATCAGACGGATCAACCCAAAAGCAATGTAAAATCACAACTTCTATTTCAGTTTTCTAAAAAACAATGCGCCAAAAGTCTTTTAGTTTCAGAAGATTTTATGGAGCAGTTATATGAGCAAGAGGATTTTGGCTTATGGTTGTATCAAATTCTATCCGAATGGAAAATCGAAGCAAAAGAACAATACTTGTTTTTAGAATTGTTAGTGGCCGATAAGGAGCATTACAAACTGAAACACTTAGCCGTTTTTTATGATGCTGCCTTGGCTGGAATTGCTAACCAGAAAAAACCTCCTAAAGAAATTTTGGAGTATCGTATAAAACATTTGAATTTCCTAAAGGAAACCAAGCAATACCAAAAAGCCATCCCTTTTTATGAATTTGTATTAGAACATCTTCCTGATGACAGTATTTTGGAACTAATCTCCGATACCAATACAAATATTCTAGATGGCGAAGATTGTAACCCACTTCGGATTCAGTTATTAGATGATTTATCATTTATCAAAACCAGAGAAAATGTATCAAATGCGAAAGAGTTATTAGCACTAGCACAATTACAGCCTTTAGTATTAGATCGATTAACACAGTTGGTTGCAGCTGGGATTTGTACTGAAAAAGCCAATACCATCCTATCCCTTTTTATAGAAGAAGGATGTATGACAGCAGAAAACAGCGTGGAACAAAATGCTCCAAGTACCATATATGACAAAGAAACTTTATTTAAGAAAGTAGTTCCTGATTGTTTTAAGAATGCACAGAGTTTTATGGATTCTTTTAATAACCTTATTGCGCAGGTAAATCCTCCAGATTATGGGCAAGTCATTCAGTTTTCAGAGAAATTAGACGCCAATAACTTTCCTGTAGCCCACACGATATTGAAAGATCTGATGAAACAATTGCAGATTCCATCCTTAGAATGTTATATCGGAAACGGAGACTATGCAAAAGGTATTATTGGTGTAGAAGGAACCCCTAGCTTTATTATTTTAGGAAAAGATCATCTGCAAGCTAATACTGCCCACTATTTTACTCCACAAGAATTAAAATTTAACTTGGCATTAGAGTTAACACATATTCTTTTTGAACATACACGTATTACATCTAAAGATGTATGGAGAGGTGCAAAAAGTAAAAGTATGGATCTGGCAGGCGTTTTATTAGTTGCATTACCAATTCTTAGTTCTGTAGGGAATATTGCTGGAAAATTTATTAATATTTCTAAATACACGAATCTACTAACAGGCGTAGATAAAATAACCAATGTGGTCGAAAAAGGACAGACAGCAGTTTCATATGGTGAAAAAATCACAGATAAGTTTACCTCATCATCTAAAGAAAGTGAACTGTTGGCAACCTCTAGAATTATGGAAATATCTGCGGATCGTGTTGGATTGCTAGTCACAAATGATTTACATAGTTGTATTCGAGTATTACTAAAGAATAGTGATGATTTTATAGATGCCAACGAACAAATTCAAAAGGAAGGGTTCAGAAATTATCTACAGCAGCAAAATAAAAAAGGCGAATTTATACATCAGGAATTGATCCTTCGATTGAAAACTTTATGTAGTTTTTATTTAAAATCACAATAAAATTTCATTACGCAAAATCACTGCGTAATACAACTTCATCTTTGCCTTGTTATAAATCAAAACTCTCTTTAGCATAAAAGGAAGTGCTGCGGAAAAAGACCTTTTACGTAACCGTGGAGTGATTGGATGATGTTGTTAGTGGCGTGCCCGCTAATGAATAGGTTTTGCAGAAGCACCGAAATACACAGGATGTAAAATAGGGAAGCGCATTTAGAGCCAATCTGTTCGCCAAGGCGAAAGTCTCAGTTCGAATCTGGGAAGAGAGACAAAATACCATATTATGGTGAAAAGAAAAGAATTTAAAAACATCGCTAATGGAGTTTTACAATCATTCATTAGTCGTAATAATGATGTGGAAGGTTATTGGGGTATTGGAAAATTATATAGCTTATTGTTGAAGAAAAATGAATATGAAGTTGAAATTGACCTTATCAACAAAACCATCTTACCTGCTGATAAGGAGTTTGAGAACATGATCCAGTTTTTTTCCAAAAAGCTATTCAATCAAATGAAAAGAAAAGGTTTAAAAAACTGTAATTTAACAGAAGCTAAAATTGCTTTAACTAGCTTCCCAAATACGATCCCATTATCATTAGGAAAAATAGCTCATAACCAAATGCAATGTAACATCCTGTTGGTGGATGATTTACAAAAGACACATCCTCAAACAAAAAGTATTTGGTGTAGAAAACATAATCCGAAATTAGAGATAAAAAGAGGAAAAGATTAGAGATAAATTTTGTGAAACTTTGAAAGTAAAACTATGAATAAGGAAAAGATAAATAAAAATGTAAATGAGCAAGACTTAAACTTAATTAATGAGTCTATTGTGAAATTAAGTAAAGAACTTAATGATTTAGGTTTGAAGATTTTTAATAATGAAACAAATAAAAACGTCTTAAGTACTTCTAGTCATTATGTTTTCTCAATAATACATCGTGCGATTGAGCTTAACAGAGGATTTATTTCGTTGACATCAACTAATAATTGGATAACAGCAACAAATTTAATAAGATTACAATGCGATAATTGTATTAGATTATATGCACTAAGTTTAGTTAAGGATCGTGCTTCTTTATATGATAGAATCATAAATGGTGAATATTTAAAAAACATCGAAGATGCTGAAGGTAATAAGATGACTGACTTTTATCTATCTAATAAGTTGGACAAATTATTTCCAGGATTTAGATTGTTATATGAGAATACTAGTGGTTTTATACATTTTTCAAAAGAACATATCAATTTTAGCAGTGATAAAACTATAGATGATCAAAATTTTGTTTTGAAAATAAGGCTTTCTGAAATTACAGAAATACCGATTGCAAAAAAAGTTGACTATTCTTATAATATGTTTATTGTTGGAAAAGAATTGTTTAAACTTTTAAAAGGTTACAAGCTACATATGGAAGATTTAATTAAAAAATTAAATTAATTTTTAATACGCAAAACTATTGCGCAATATCATCTCACCTTTGCTTCATTAATTAGAAAAACAATGGAAAGAAAAGTAAACATTACAGGAAAAACATTAATCGATTTAGGTTTTAGATCTGGAAAGTGGTTTCCAGAAGCCATCGAATATATCAATACAAATCAGCTGGAAGATGAAGCGATGTTTGCCTATTTAGAACAATACAAACTACCTCCATTACAAGAATTACATATAGATCCAGTGGATTTTAACATCAATATCAAAGCAGAGAATGAACAAGAAGAAGACAATGTTACTGCTGTGCTAAATTCCATGAAAATATTAATGAAAACGCCTACTGTTGTTGACGGTGCGGTGATGCCAGATGCTTGCCCAGCAGGTCCTAGCGGAACCATTCCGGTTGGTGGTGTGGTGGTTGCTAAAAATGCAATTCATCCAGGAATGCATAGTGCTGATATTTGTTGTTCGGTGATGTTAACGGATTTTGGTAAAACAGATCCTAAAAAAGTATTAGATGCTGCGCATGCAAGCACACATTTTGGACCTGGAGGAAGACCGAGAGGAAAACAATACCAGTTAACAGATGAATTACTAGCTGAGTTTAAAAACAACTTCTTTTTGAAAGAAGATAAAGACATCAGCATGGCGAGAGAACATCTGGGAACTCAAGGAGATGGAAATCATTTCTTATTTATTGGTACTTCTTCAAAAACGGGTAATACGATGATGATTACGCATCACGGTTCCAGAGGTGTGGGTGCTCGATTGTATAAAAAAGGGATGCACGTTGCGAATAAATTTAGAAGAGATATTTCTCCAGATACTTTGAAGCAAAATGCATGGATTCCGTTTGACACTGAAGAAGGGAAAAGCTATTGGTCCGCTTTGCAAACGATTAGAAAATGGACAAAACTTAATCATGAGGTGATTCATGATGCTACGTTAAACGCATTAGGTATGGAAGCTGAAAACAGATTCTGGAACGAGCATAACTTTGTCTTTAAAGATGGAGATTTGTTCTACCATGCTAAAGGTGCTACGCCGCTAGATGCTAAGTTTATGCCAGATATAACAGGACCAAGATTGATTCCTTTAAATATGGCAGAACCTGTATTGATTGTAGAAGGAACCACAACGGATACAAATCTTGGATTTGCTCCACATGGTGCTGGTAGAAATTTGAGTAGAACACAGCATAAAAGAAGTAAAGAAGGACAAACAAGAGAAGAAATCTTTGAAATCGAAACAGCTGGACTAGATGTCCGTTTTTTCTCCAATGAGATTGATATTTCTGAATTGCCGAGTGCTTATAAAAATGCCAAAGCCGTAAGAAACCAGATGG
>NZ_WEKL01000053.1 GCF_019295435.1 Aquimarina litoralis | reverse complement strand
TTATTAATTGGGTTTTACCTGGTCTGCCAGAAGTTTTAGCAAGACTTTTGCGCCCGGTTAACATGTTGATCAATGAAGATTTGCCGACATTAGATCGGCCAATAAATGCGTATTCCGGCAAATTGTTTTTAGGACACTTTGCTACATCGCTGTTACTCATTACAAATTCAGCGCTACTAATCTTCATAGGAATTGGTTGATTAGAAATTACGCTCTTGTAACCAAGAATGTAATAGTTTATTAAATTCTTCTGGATGTTCCATCATCGCTGCATGTCCACACTTATCAATCCAATATAGATCAGAATCCGGTAATAATCGATTGAAATCATCCGCAACTTCAGGTGGAGTAACATTATCATCTTTACCCCAAATAATACAAGTCGGAGTTTTCATATTTGGAAGATCCTTTGCCATATTGTGTCTAATAGCACTCTTAGCAATGGCGAGGGTTCTTATTAATTTATTTCGATCATTTACAGTAGCGTATACTTCATCAACAATCTCCTTAGTAGCAATGGCAGGATCGTAAAATACATTTTCAGCTTTCGCTTTGATATATTCATAATCACCTCGTTTAGGGTAGCTTTCTCCCATTGCGCTTTCATAAAGTCCTGAGCTCCCAGTAATTACTAGGGCTTTTACTTTTTCAGGAAACATTTTAGTACATAAAAGTCCGATATGACCTCCAAGAGAATTTCCGAGTAGAATGACTTCCTTGTATCCGAGTTGATCAATAAAATCTTTAAGATATTTAGCAAATGTGCCTACACTAGTTTTTATTAATGGCATTTCATACAGAGGAAGCTCTGGAATCAATACTTTGTAGCCATTTTTTGGAAAATAATTACTAACGCCATCAAAGTTGCTTAAGCCACCCATTAATCCGTGTAAAATCACGATTGGCGTACCTTCTCCAAGCTCTAAATAACTAAATTTTCCGTCTTTTTTTAATTCGTGCTTCATTAATAGTTCTTACAAGAATTAAAAGCAAATATAGCATTTTCATAATTAGTTTGAAGATTTTTTATGAATACTGCGACAGGAATTTTTTAGATTTTTTTAATCTGTCATTTTTTTTCTTTCTGAATGCGTCAAAACCAAGATTTTAGAATTGAAATAATATTTCGTTCAGGAGCAAAATTGGAAACTATAAGGCTGTTTATTTAGATGCTTTTTCAGATAACTTATTAACAATGTGGTAAATTGTGGTAAAAAGTGGTAATTTTTTCAATATATTTGACTAATTATAGAAGTAAGAAGGGAAAAGTGGTAAGTCTAATAGGCACATACGAATGTAAAGCCGACTCAAAAGGTCGTTTGATGATGCCTGCAGCATTTAAGAAGCAGCTGTCTTCTGTTTTGCAAGAAGGTTTTGTGTTGAAACGGGCAGTTTTTCAGCCTTGTTTAGAGTTGTATCCAATGAAAGAATGGAATCTATTGATGCAAAAGATGAATAAGTTAAACCGCTTTAAAAAGAAAAATAATGACTTTATCCGGAGGTTTACAGCAGGTGTTAAGGTTGTGGAAATTGATACAACTGGTCGTCTTTTGATACCTAAGGATTTAGTGAGTTTTGCTGGAATTACAAAAGAATTAGTGTTGTCGTCAGCTGTTAATATTATTGAGATATGGGATAAAACTCAATATGAAAAAGCAATTGACGATGCTGCTGTAGATTTTGCAGATCTAGCAGAAGAAGTAATGGGATTTGAGGATGAAGAAGATGGAATATCATAATCCAGTTCTACTGCAAGAAACAGTAGATGGGCTGAATGTAAAACCAGATGGGATTTATGTGGATGTAACCTTCGGAGGAGGAGGTCATTCCAGAGAAATTTTAAAGAGATTAGGTTCTGGTGGTAAACTGTATGCTTTTGATCAAGATAAAGATGCGCTTTCGAATGCTATAGACGATAATAGGTTCGTGTTGATTAATGAAAACTTTAGGTTTATTAAACGATTTCTTCGTTTTTATGGGGTTCGTAAAGTAGATGGGATTTTAGGAGATTTTGGGGTTTCTTCACATCAGTTTGATGTTGCAGAAAGAGGTTTCTCAACTCGATTTGAGGCTGATCTGGATATGAGAATGAATCAAGATGGAGAGTTGTCCGCATATCATGTGATCAATGAATATGATGAATCAGACTTGAGGGCAATGTTCTTGCAATATGGAGAATTAAGAAATGCTCCAAAGTTAGCAAGAGCAATTGTTGGTGCTAGAAGTAGTAGGACTATTAAAACAAGTCTGGAGCTAAAAGAAATACTGAAACCTTTTATGGTGAAGCATAAAGAACATAAAATATTAGCTCAGATATATCAGGCTATTCGAATTGAGGTAAATCAAGAAATAGAGGTGCTGAAAGAGTTTTTATTACAAACCCAAGAACTATTGGATGTAAGAGGCAGGGTTAGTTTTATTTCCTATCACTCTTTAGAAGATCGGTTAGTAAAAAGATTTATTCGTAATGGAATGTTTGAAGGTGAACCGGAAAAGGATTTGTACGGAAATGTATCAGTTCCATTTAAAAAAGTAGGCAAGTTAATTGTTCCATCTCAAGAAGAAATAGAGATTAATAATAGAGCACGAAGTGCAAAACTAAGAATAGCAGAAAGGATTTGATTCTGTATTATGAAGCAAACGGTATATGACATATTAAAAGGGAAGTTTCTTATTGCGGATGATGCAATGAAGAATTGGCGTATGTTACTCTTTCTGTCTTTTTTGGCAATTATTATGATTGCAAGTTCTCATAATGCAGAAAGTAAAGTTCATGAAATAGCAAGGTTGAATAATGAGGTGAGAGAATTAAGAACACAATTTGTAGATGGAAGAACAGAATTAATGCAATTGAAAATGGAATCCTCTGTTATCGAAAAAATGACCAAAAAAGGAATAAAAAGACCAACAAAACCACCTCAAAAAATAATAGTAAAAGAATAATTTGTTTTGGCAGTAAAAGATAAGAACATATTAAATAGGTTATACTTCATTTCGGGGTGTATGTTCATCTTCGCTATTTTGGTTTTAGTAAAGCTTGTAAAAACACAATTTATTGAAGGAGATGTGTATCGTGCGAAAGGAGAACAGCGTGTTTTCAAAACATTTGATATACCTGCAAATAGAGGTAACTTATATGATAGTAAAGGGAATTTACTAGCAACTTCAGTGCCTAAATACGACATTCGATTTGATGCGGTTACGGTTACAGATAAGGATTTTAGAGAAAACATAAATGAGTTGTCAAAAGCTTTGTCAAAAGAGTTTGGTAGGTCTGCTGAATATTATGATGATGTCCTGCGAAGAGCTAGAGATAATAAAAACCGGTATTTTTTAGTCAAAAGAAATCTAGGGTATTCTCAGTATATGAGAGTAAAGAAATTTCCTTTATTTAAGTATGGTGCCAATCGTGGAGGATTGATCGTGGAACAACGAACAATTAGAGAACATCCTATTGGAAAAATTGCAGAAAGAACCGTAGGATATGAACGCCGTGATGACCAAGGGTATTATACCAGAGTAGGGCTTGAAGGAGCATATGGTCCTTTTTTAAGAGGTAAAGAAGGGAAACGTAAGAAACAAAAAATTGCAAAAAATCAATGGAAACCTATTGGTGATGCAAATGAAGTAGAACCACAAGATGGATATGATGTCATATCTACTATAGATGTAAATGTTCAGGATATAACACATCATGCATTACTTGCACAGTTAGAAAAATTCGAAGCAGAACACGGAACAGTTGTGGTTATGGAAACCAAAACTGGCGAAATAAAAGCAATCTCTAACCTTGGTAGAACGAAATCTGGCAAATATTATGAGAAATTAAATTATGCTGTAGGAGAATCTCATGAGCCTGGATCCACTTTTAAACTAATGGCTATGGTGGCAGCATTAGAGGATAAAGTTATAGATTCTAGTTATGTAGTCGATACTGAAAATGGAAGGGTGCGATTTTATGATAGAGTTGTTAAAGATTCTAAATGGGGAGGATACGGAAAGATTTCTGCTGCAAAAGCATTTGAATTGTCATCAAATACTGCATTTGCAAAAATTATAGATGAAAATTATAAAGATGATCCTAAGAAATTTGTGAATCGCCTAATGAATATGGGGTTACATAAAACATTAGGATTATCTATAAAAGGAGAAGGAAAGCCTAAAATACCCTATCCAGGAGATAAAGATTGGTATGGGACTACACTGCCATGGATGGCTCACGGATATGGGGTTGCAGTTACACCCTTGCAAACACTTGCCTTTTATAATGCAATTGCAAATGATGGAGAAATGGTGAAGCCAAGATTTATTAGAGAGGTGAAAGCTTGGGATAAAACACAGGAAAAATATAATAAAGAAGTGCTGAATCCTGCAATATGTTCTAAGGAAACAGCAAAAGTTGTACAAGAAATGATGAAAAATGTAGTCATTAGAGGTACTGCAGATAACATACATACTGATAGTTTTCAGATAGCAGGAAAGACTGGTACTTGTTGGGGTAATTATGGAAAAGATAAAGAAAGAGAATATATATCTTCTTTCGCTGGATATTTTCCTGCAGAAGATCCTAGGTATTCCTGTATTGTGGTAATTCATAAACCAAATAAGGAGAAAGGATATTATGGGAATATTGTAGCTGCTCCAGTTTTTAAAACAATTGCTTTAAAGGTTTATAATGATATTCCTGTGGTAGATGAAGTAAGCTCTAGTATTACAGAAAGTAAAGAGATAATAGAGAGTTACGATTCCTATTTTCAAAAAGCTAGAAAATACAAAACTATCATGCCAAATCTAAAAGGGATGCCTGCAATGGATGTAATTTCTCTTTTAGAAAACATGGGTTTGAAAGTAGAAATCAAAGGCTCAGGGAAGGTTAAAAGTCAATCCATTGAACCTGGAACTAAAGTAAAAAATAATCAAACAATTAGGATAGAATTATCGTGATAGAGTTAAAAGATATTTTATATAAAGTGCCTATTAATGCTGTTGTTGGTAATACTGCTGCGGGTATTAATAAGATTGAATTTGATTCTAGAAAAATAGAACAGGATGATGTTTTTGTTGCAATTTCTGGGACAGTCGTAAATGGTCATGATTTTATAGAAAAAGCAATCAATAAAGGAGCGATTGCAATAATCTGTGAAGTAATGCCAGAGTTTCTTGTAGATGGATTGGTATATGTTCAGGTAGAGGACACTCAAAAAGCTCTTGCTATAATTGCTAATAATTATTATGAAGCTCCCTCTGAGAATTTAAAACTCGTTGGAGTAACAGGAACGAATGGAAAGACAACTATTGCTACTTTATTATATCAACTTTTTAAAAAGGCCGGATTTAAAGTGGGGTTGCTTTCGACAGTGAAAATATTAGTTGATAATAAAGAGTATAAAGCAACACATACTACACCAGATTCTTTAACAATAAATCATTATTTGAAAGAAATGAATGATGCAGGTGTTGAGTATTGTTTTATGGAAGTAAGTTCTCATGGGATTGATCAAAAAAGAACGGAAGGATTGGAGTTTGCAGGAGGGATCTTTACGAATCTTTCTCATGATCATCTTGACTATCATAATACCTTTAAAGAGTATAGAGATGTTAAAAAACGATTTTTTGATCAGCTAGGTAAAAAAGCTTTTGCATTAACGAATAAGGATGATAAAAATGGAGGCTTTATGCTTCAGAATACAAAAGCAAAACAGTATTCCTATGCGTTAAAATCATATGCTGATTTTAGAGGGCAAATTCTTGAGAATAGTCTAGGTGGCCTATTGTTGAAAATAAATGATAATGATGTTTGGACGAAGTTGATAGGAAGCTTTAATGCATACAATTTATTGGCAATTTTTGGAACAGCAGAGTTGTTAGGTTTAGAAACATTGGAAATATTACAGCTATTAAGCGATCTAGAAAGTGTAAGTGGTAGATTTCAGTACCTGATCTCAGATAAAAAAGTTACTGCGATTGTAGATTATGCACATACTCCAGATGCTTTGAAAAATGTTTTGGAAACAATCAATGATATCAGAACCAATAATGAAACGTTAATTACGGTTGTTGGATGTGGAGGAGATAGAGATAAAGCAAAGAGACCTGTTATGGGGAATATTGCTACAACTTTAAGTAATAAAGTAGTTTTTACAAGTGATAATCCAAGGACAGAAAATCCAGAACAGATTATAGAAGATATAGAAAAGGGAGTCGAGCCACAAAACTATAAGAAAATAATATCTATAACAGATCGAAAACAAGCCATTAGAACTGCTTGTCAATTTGCAGAAGAGAATGATATCATTTTAATCGCCGGTAAAGGTCATGAAACTTATCAAGAAACAGATGGACAGCGGATTGATTTTAATGATTTTGAAATCGTAAGAGAAGAACTAAAAAAAATAGGAAAATAAATAAACCCTTTCCATTCCATAGATGTATGGATGAGATGAAAGGTATAGATGTATATGTTATATTATTTGTTTCAATATTTAGAAAATGAATACCAGTTTCCTGGAGCATCTTTGTTTCAGTTTATCACGTTTAGAGCAGCAATGGCAATTATTCTGTCGTTGCTAATTTCTACAATATATGGTAAACGAATAATCAACTTTCTAAGAAGTAAACAAATGGGCGAGAGTATTAGAGAGCTAGGATTAGAAGGACAAGCGGAAAAAGCTGGAACGCCAACCATGGGAGGGATTATCATAATTCTTGCAACCCTTATTCCTGCATTGCTTTTTGCTAAAATTGATAATATATACATTATTCTTTTGCTTATTACAACCTTATGGATGGGAGTGATTGGTTTTACAGATGATTATTTAAAGATTAAGAAGAAAGATAAAGAAGGATTGGCGGGTAAGTTTAAGGTGATAGGTCAGGTTGGATTAGGTGTTATCGTTGGTTGTACTATGTATTTTCATAATGATATTACAATTAAAGAGGAGAAACTAAATTCTGATATTGAACAAGTGGCGTCAAGTGAAGAGGAATCGGATTTTAATCCAGCAGTGAAATCAACTAAAACTACAATACCATTTTCTAAGAATAATGAATTTGATTATGCTAGTTTGATTACCTGGATAAATCCAGATTTAGCCAAATACGCATGGTTAATTTTTATACCAATTGTAATCATTATAGTAACCGCTGTTTCGAATGGAGCTAATCTTACGGATGGAATAGATGGGTTAGCTGCTGGATCTTCAGCAATTATTGTACTCACATTAGCATTGTTCGCTTGGGTATCCGGTAATATAGTTTTTTCTGATTACCTGAATGTAATGTATATCCCCAATTCGGGAGAGATGACAATATATATTGCTGCCTTTGCAGGAGCTCTTGTTGGTTTTTTATGGTACAATACGTATCCAGCACAAGTTTTTATGGGAGACACTGGTAGTTTAACAATTGGAGGGATTATCGCTGTAATAGCCATTGCGATACGAAAAGAACTTTTGATCCCAATCGTTTGTGGAATCTTTTTTATAGAAACATTATCGGTGATGATACAGGTAAGTTGGTTTAAATATACTCGAAAAAAATATGGCGAAGGAAGAAGAATATTTCTGATGTCACCACTACATCATCATTACCAAAAGAAAGGGATTCATGAAAGTAAAATTGTTGCCAGATTCTGGATCATCGGGATTTTTTTGGCAATTATAGCAGTGATTACACTTAAAGTAAGATAGTGTGAAGCGATTAGTTGTATTAGGAGCAGGAGAAAGTGGTGTTGGAACGGCTATTCTAGGCAAAAAAAAAGGGTATCAGGTTTTTGTTTCTGATAAAGGGAAGATAACTGATCATTATAAAAAGGTTCTTAGAAATTTTGAAATAGAATGGGAAGAAGAGAAGCATACAGAAGATAAGATTCTGAATGCTGATGTGGTAATGAAAAGTCCTGGGATTCCTGATAAAGCAGCATTGGTACAAAAACTAGTAGCAAAAGGAACGTCAGTGATTTCAGAAATCGAATTTGCTTCGCAATTTACCACTGCTACTATAGTGGGGATAACTGGTAGTAATGGGAAAACTACAACGACAATGCTTACGCATCATTTAGTGAGTCATGGAGGTTTAGATGTAAATATGGGTGGTAACATTGGAGATAGTTTTGCAAAGCAAGTTGCAGAAAACGATTCTAAATACTATGTGCTAGAGCTAAGTAGTTTTCAGTTGGATGGAATCATAAAATTTGCGCCACATATAGCTGTACTAACTAATATAACTCCTGATCATTTGGATCGATATGATAATAAGTTTGAAAATTATATCGCTTCGAAATTTAGGATAGCAATGAATCAAACAGAAGATGATTGTTTCATTTATGATTCAGATGATGAGGTGATCACAGAATATTTAAAAGAACATCCTATTCGTTCAAAATTACTGCCATTTTCATTAAAGAAAAAAGTAGAAAACGGAGCGTATTTAGAAGGAGAAAATATAAAAATAATAATAGACAACAACGAATTAACCATGCCGACAAAAGATTTAGCATTAAAAGGAAATCACAATGTAAAAAATGCGATGGCAGCTGCCACAGTATCGCAATTATTGAAAATAAGAAAGACTACGATACGTGAGTGTCTTGAAAATTTTCATGGGGTAGAACATAGACTGGAAAATGTATTAAAGATAAATAATGTTCAGTATGTGAATGATTCTAAAGCTACAAATGTCAATGCTACTTTTTATGCATTAGACGCTATGAAATCATCAACAGTTTGGATTGTAGGAGGTGTAGATAAAGGAAATGATTATACCGAGTTATATCCACTAGTGAATGAAAAAGTAAAGGCAATTATTTGTCTAGGAGTTGATAATTCTAAGATCATTAACGCCTTTGGTAATTGTGTAGATAATATTGTAGAAACACAATCCATGAAAGATGCGGTTAATATAGCTTATAAGATCGCGGAGCGTAATGAAAATGTACTATTATCTCCTGCTTGTGCAAGTTTTGATTTGTTTAAAAATTATGAGGATAGAGGAAGACAATTTAAAGAAGCAGTACGTGAATTATAATATATAATTATATCAAAATTAGAAATAAAAAGATAAGATAGTAAACGAAGTGACTAAAGTTTTAAAAAATATAAAAGGAGATAAGGTTATCTGGGCAATTGTTGCGCTATTGGCATTGTTTTCATTTCTTCCGGTGTATAGTGCAAGTAGTAACTTGGCTTATTTATACGGTGATGGAAATACCTTTGTTTTTTTAGTGAAACACTTTGCGCATCTGCTTTTGGGATTCGGTATTATGTATTGGGTGCATAAAATACCTTTTCATTATTTTAAAGGGCTTTCTATTATTATGATTCCTGTTGTTATAGTATTGTTGTTGTTTACTATGGCACAGAATAATACAATAGGCGGTGCAAATGCTAGTCGATGGATTCGTTTGCCTTTTGTTGGAGTTACTTTTCAAACATCTACATTAGCTGCAGTAGTTTTAATGGCATATGTGGCTAGATACCTTTCTAAAATAAGAGATAAGAAAATTAGTTTTAAAGAATCGCTACTACCTCTTTGGTTACCTGTTTTTATTGTTTTGATGCTAATATTACCAGCTAATTTTTCAACAGCTGCGATTATCTTTTCAATGGTGGTAATGTTGGTTTTTTTAGGTGGTTATCCTATACGATATATAGCAGTAATTTTGGGGTCAGGTTTGTTAGTGCTTACTTTTTTTATTCTGACTGCCAAAGCATTTCCAGATGCCTTTCCGAATCGAGTCGATACATGGGTTAGTAGAGCCGAGAACTTCTTTAATGATAAAGATACACCTGAAGATTATCAAATAGAACGTGCAAAAATTGCTATAGCAAGAGGAGGAGTGATAGGAAAAGGACCTGGGAAAAGTGTACAACGAAATTTTTTACCACAATCTTCTTCAGATTTTATTTATGCAATAATTATTGAAGAATGGGGATTAGTAGGTGGAGTTTTTCTAATGTTTTTGTATTTGATGTTGTTATTCAGGCTGGTAATTGTGGCACATAAAAGCTCAGATATATTTGGGAAACTATTAGTGGTTGGTGTTGGATTGCCAATAGTATTTCAGGCATTGATAAATATGGCAGTTGCAGTTGAGCTGTTTCCTGTAACAGGGCAAACACTACCATTGGTGAGTAGTGGAGGTACTTCCATATGGATGACCTGTATGGCAATTGGAATGGTATTGAGTGTAAGTAGTAAGAGAAGTATAGATATACAAGAAGAACCGGATTCGAAGAATTCAAAGAATGAAGAGTTAATTAATGAAGAAAATCCTTTAGAAGTATTGAGTGAAGCAATATGACCAAGATGACAGAACAACCTAAAATTATATTATCTGGCGGTGGTACAGGAGGACATATTTATCCTGCGATCTCAATAGCTAATGAATTGAAGAGTAGATACCCAGAAGCTTCAATTTTATTCGTAGGAGCAAAAGACCGTATGGAAATGCAAAAAGTTCCTGAGGCGGGGTATCCTATAGAGGGGCTATGGATTAGTGGGATTCAACGTAAGTTATCATTAAGTAATTTACTGTTTCCTTTCAAGCTTCTTAGTAGTTTATGGAAATCAAAAAAAATCATTAAAAAATTTGATCCTGATGTAGTAATTGGTACAGGAGGATTTGCAAGCGGACCTTTATTGAAAATGGCAAATTCGGCAAAAATCCCAACGGTACTTCAAGAGCAAAATTCGTTTCCCGGAATAACTAATAAATGGTTAGCAAAAGGAGCAGATAAAATATGTGTTGCTTACGATGATATGGATAGGTTTTTTCCAGAGAGTAAGATTATAAAAACGGGAAATCCAGTTCGTCAAGATTTGTTAGAGATAAACAGTAAAAGAAATGAAGGGCTAACCAAGTATCATCTTGATCCAGAAAAGAAAACGGTTCTGGTAATAGGAGGAAGCTTAGGAGCAAGGCGAATCAATCAACTTATAGAAAAGGAATTAGCTTTTTTTGATAAAAGTGAACTCCAAATTTTATGGCAATGTGGAAAGTTGTATTATAACGAGTATAAAAAGTATGATAATCACAAAGGGGTTCAAGTACATCAATTTTTGAACACAATGGATTTGGCATATGCAGCTGCAGATGTTATAGTATCTAGAGCAGGAGCTAGTTCTGTTTCAGAATTGTGTATTGTTGCTAAACCAACCTTGTTTATCCCTTCTCCAAATGTGGCTGAAGACCATCAGACAAAAAATGCAAATGCAATTGTAAGTAAAAATGGAGCTAAAATGCTTCAAGAGAGTGAGCTAGACGAAAAGTTTCAGAAAACAATTACACAGTTGTTGTCATCTGAAGCGATGCAGATAAAATTAACGCATGCCATAAAAAAAATGGCATTACCAAATGCTACAAAAGATATCGTTAACGAAATTGAATTATTGATCAGAAGGGATTGAGAAGGGAAGAATGAATATAGATTTAAAAAATATAAACAACATCTATTTTATCGGTATTGGCGGTATAGGTATGAGTGCCCTCGCAAGATATTTTAAATTCTTGGGTAAGAATGTTGCGGGATATGATAAAACACCTACTCAGATTACAAAAGATTTAGAAGCGCTAGGTGTTCAAATTCATTTTGAGGATGCCATTGATGCTATTCCAAAACCATTCTTGAATAAAGAAGAAACTCTTGTTGTATATACACCTGCGATACCTAAAACGCATACAGAATTAAATTATGTAAAAGATCGAGGCTTTTCAATTAAGAAGAGAGCTGAAATATTAGGGCTTATTAGTAAAGCTAGATATACATTGGCGGTTGCAGGAACACATGGTAAGACTACGACCACCGCAATTTTAGCACATCTGTTAAAAGAAAGTGGGGCCAGGGTTACGGCTTTTCTAGGAGGTATAAGCGAAAATTATAATTCGAATTTGGTATTAGAAGGAGATGAAGTGATTGTTGTAGAGGCGGATGAATTTGATAGATCGTTTTTACACTTGTATCCCGATATAGCAGCAGTGACCTCTATGGATGCTGATCATTTGGATATTTATAAGAAAGCAGACGCCTTAGAAGAATCTTTTCACGAGTTTTCTTCAAGAGCAAAAGATCATATTTTGGTTCGCAATGGATTGCTATTAGCAGGACAAACGTTTGGAATAGAAGATGAATCAGATTATTGTGCTTGCAATATTAAAATCGAAAA
The DNA here is from genome assembly GCF_019295435.1 of Aquimarina litoralis. Lineage (GTDB taxonomy): Bacteria > Bacteroidota > Bacteroidia > Flavobacteriales > Flavobacteriaceae > Aquimarina > Aquimarina litoralis_A. The sequence continues at coordinate 19,038 of NZ_WEKL01000053.1, read as the reverse complement.
TGGCACTTATATTTTTGATTTAAAAACACCAACACAACTAATTAAAGATTTGCATTTAAACCTGCCAGGTAAACATAACTTGTTAAATGCTATCACAGCCTTTGCTATGGCATTGCTATACGGCTCCCCAACCACTGCCTTAGCAAAGGCTTTATATACGTTCAAGGGTGTTCAAAGGCGATTTAGTTATCAAATCAAATCGGATGCCTTAGTGTATGTAGATGATTATGCTCATCATCCTACTGAAATAGATGCATTACATCAAGCGATTCGAGAAATGCATCCGGAAAAAGAAGTGTTGGCAATTTTTCAACCTCACTTGTATAGTAGAACACAAGATTTTGGAGAGGATTTTGCTAAAAGTCTCAGTCAATTTGATCAACTATTATTATTGGATATTTATCCTGCAAGAGAGCTGCCAATTGAAGGTATTACTTCTAAGTGGTTATTCGACATGATAGATCTTAAGGACAAAAAGTTAGTTTCGAAAGATAATTTGATAGAAGAAGTATTAAAAAGTGAAGCTAAAGTTATTACAACTATTGGAGCTGGAGATATAGGAGAAGAAGTAACAAGTATAAAAGAAGCTTTATTGAAGATATGAAGAATGTTTTAACATACATAAAATTTGTGTCACTAATTGGATTAATCGCTTTTCTTTTTGCCTTTACAAGTGCTCGAAATGAGAATAGAAAAATAAAAGATGTAGAGATAGAATTCGTTGAAGAGCAGAATCCATACGTAAATGAATTAACGGTTAATAAATTGTTAATACAAAATCAAGTTGGAGTGACGGACGTAGGTAAAGAAATTTTAGTTTTGAATATTGTAGAGAAGGGGCTGGATGCACACAAAATGATTGAAGATTCAGATGTGTATCTAACTGTAAGCGGACAACTTAAGGCACGAATCAAGCAGCGTACACCTATCGCTAGGGTTAACGCAGTCGTTCCTTTTTATGTGGATGTAACAGGTAATACCATGCCATTATCGGATAATTATTCGGCTCATGTTCCTCTTGTAAGCAATGTTTCAGAACGAGAAGTTTCAGAAGTTTTTCCATTACTAAGAAAAATTCAAGAAGACGAGTTTTTAAAAAAACATGTGGTAAGTGTTTATCAAAATCGTAACGGTAATTATGAATTAGGATTACGGGTGTATGGTTTTGAAGTAATATTTGGTAAAATAGAAAATTTAGAAAGTAAAGTGAAAAACTTTAAAGCGTTTTATCAAAAAGCGCAAAAAGATAAGAGCTTAGAAAGATATAAGAAAGTTAGTTTGCAGTTTAGGAACCAAGTTGTGTGTACAATAAAATAATGCCAATATGGAAAGAGCAGAAAGTGAAATAGCGGTAGGATTAGACATAGGAACAACAAAGATTGTTGCTATGGTAGGTAGATATAATGAGTATGGTAAGATGGAAGTATTAGGCGTTGGTAAATCCAAAAGCCTTGGTGTGCATCGTGGTGTAGTAAATAACATAACTCAAACAATTCAATCTATACAACAAGCAGTTCAGGAAGCAGAAAGTGTTTCTGGAGTAAAAATAAATGATGTAACGGTTGGTATAGCAGGCCAGCATATTAGAAGTCTTCAGCATAGTGATTACATCACAAGACCTAATGCTGACGCTGTTATTGATGAGGGTGATATTGATACCTTATGTAATCAAGTGCATAAGTTAGTTATGTTACCTGGAGAAGAGATATTACATGTATTACCACAGGAATATAAAGTTGATGGGCAAGCAGAAATTAAAGAACCTGTAGGAATGTATGGAGGACGATTGGAAGCTAATTTCCATGTAGTTGTCGGTCAGGTTACTTCTATTCGAAATATAGGAAGATGTGTAAAGAGTTCTGGATTGGAGTTATCAGAAGTAACACTAGAACCTTTGGCTTCGGCAAATGCGGTATTAAGTCAGGAAGAAAAAGAAGCTGGTGTGGCATTGATCGATATCGGTGGTGGAACAACAGACCTTGCTATTTTTAAAGATGGTATCATTCGTCATACAGCAGTGATACCTTTTGGAGGAAATGTCATTACAGAAGATATAAAAGAAGGTTGTTCTATTATAGAAAAACAAGCGGAATTACTCAAAATTAAATTTGGATCTGCTTGGCCTGGAGAAAATAAGGATAATGAAATTGTTTCGATACCAGGATTAAGAGGAAGAGAACCCAAGGAAATTACATTAAAGAACTTATCAAAGATTATTCATGCACGTGTTGTGGAAATCATTGAACAAGTCTTTTTGGAAATTAAAAATTATGGACATGAATCGCCAAAGAAAAAACTGATCGCAGGAATTGTCTTGACAGGTGGAGGTTCACAGCTAAAGCATTTAAAACAACTAGTTGAATATATTACAGGAATGGATACTCGTATAGGATATCCGAACGAACATTTGGCAGGTAATAGCGATCCAGAAACAACGAGTCCAATGTATGCTACAGCTGTTGGATTGGTAATGGATAGCTTGGTACATATTAAAAAACAGAAAAATGCAGCGATCAGAGAGGCAATTCTAGAAGATGAGTCTAAGGTAAAAGAGGAAGCGACAACGACGATTGAAGGAGAAACCATTGAAGAAGAGAAGCCTGTAATAGATCAAAGACCTAGAAAAAATATTCTTGAAAAATGGACAGAAAAGTTCAAGGAGTTTCTAGATAATGCAGAATAGATTTAAGAAAAATAAAACTCGTTCAGAGTAAGAAAATATTTAAAATAAAGTAAGAGAACAAGAAAATTAGCAGTTATGAGTAACAACGAGGAGTTTGAAAACATTTCTTTCGATTTACCCAAGAATCAATCGAATGTAATAAAAGTTATTGGAGTTGGAGGGGGTGGTAGTAATGCCATCAATCACATGTTCCAACAAGGAATCAAGGGAGTTGATTTCGTTATTTGTAATACGGATGCGCAAGCATTAGAAAATAGTCCTATTCCGAATAAGATACAGTTGGGAGTGTCTCTTACTGAAGGATTAGGAGCTGGTGCAAATCCAGAAATTGGAGAGCAATCAGCAGTAGAGAGTTATGAAGAGATTAAGTTGATGTTGGATACCAACACTAAAATGATTTTCATTACTGCTGGAATGGGTGGTGGAACTGRAACAGGAGCTGCTCCTATCATTGCCAAAATGGCAAAGGAGTTGGATATCCTAACAGTAGGAATCGTAACGATTCCATTTCAGTTTGAAGGAAAAATGCGAAATGAGCAAGCACAGCTAGGTGTTGAAAAACTTCGAGCTCATGTTGATTCTTTAGTAGTAATTAATAATAATAAGCTACGTGAAGTATATGGTAATTTAGGTTTCAAAGCAGGTTTCTCTAAAGCAGATGAAGTATTAGCAACTGCTTCTAGGGGAATCGCCGAAGTAATAACGCATCACTACACGCAAAATATCGATTTACGTGATGCAAAAACGGTACTGAGCAATAGTGGTACTGCAATTATGGGGTCTGCGCATGCTTCTGGTGCTAAACGAGCTCATGATGCTATCGTAAAAGCCTTGGATTCTCCTTTATTAAATGATAATAAAATTACAGGTGCTAAGAATGTTCTTTTATTGATTGTTTCTGGAAAAGAAGAAATTACAATCGATGAAATAGGAGAGATTAATGATCATATTCAGCAAGAAGCAGGACATGGAGCGAACATCATTATGGGGGTTGGAGAAGATGAATCTCTTGAAGATGCTATTTCTGTTACCGTAATTGCTACTGGTTTTGATGTAGAACAACAAGATGAAATTGTAAATACTGAAACCAAAAAGATTATACACACACTAGAAGAAGAGCAGAGAGCAACTACACAGGATTTGACACCAAAATCAACATCTCGAACTACACCGATAATAAATCCAACACCGCCAAAAGAGGAAGTAAAAGAGGAGCCTATTATCAAACATGAGTTGATAGAGGAAGAAGAGGAAGAAAATGTTAATGAATCATTACTGATACCGACAACAGAATTTCTTAAAAATATTGATGTAGTAGAACCGGAAGAGGTGAATCCTTTTTCTGTTGATAAGGATTTTGTGATCATCAATGCTCAAGAGATTATAAATCAGATAGAAGTGAATGATGCTAATGAAGTAGCAGCTACAGAGGCTGAAAAAGAAGATCAATTTACTTTAGCATTTGATATGCCTGTTGGAGGAAATGAAGAGCCTAATCCACAGCAGGAAAAGATTGTTTCTAATGCACCAAAACAAGAAGAAGATAAACCTATCGTTTTTGATCTTACTGATGATATTTTGGAGGTAGAGGTTAATGAACCTATTGAGGTTGTTCCTACTAGTGAAAGCACTTCTGGAGATGTTCGAAGATATAGTCTTGAAGAATATATGGAAGAAGAAAAAAGATTAACAGATGCTAAACCTTCGGCAGAAGTTGTAGAGGAAGATAAAGAGGTGGTTTTTGAGAAGAAAACAATCGAACCGACTCCTGCTCCAGAGCAAGAGGAAAATGTAGATCCAATAGATCAGCCAATTTCCGAAACCTTAAAAGCCAGAGCTGCAGAGCGTAGAGCTAAGATGAAGGAATTTAATTATAAGTTCAGAAATAATGCTTCTCATATTGATGATATAGAAAAAGAACCAGCCTATAAAAGAGCAGGGTTAGATGTCGATTCTAGACCTGAATCTTCTGAGCTATCCAGAACATCTTTAGGAACGGATAGTAATGACGATATTCAATTGAGAAAAAATAATTCTTTTCTTCATGATAATGTAGATTAAGAACGAAAAAAATGTTTCAGATAAACCGATAATCTAAAATGGATTATCGGTTTATTTTTTATCTTCGCAATCCAAAAGATTAAAACCACTAGTTATGAGTTTACAAGCAAAAGTAATGACTGCAATGAAAGAAGCAATGAAAGCTAAAGATACGAACGCTTTAACATCATTACGAGCAATTAAATCAGCTATTTTACTAGCACAAACCGAAAGTGGAGCAAAAGAAGAATTAAGCGAAGATCAAGAATTAAAATTGCTACAAAAACTTGTTAAACAAAGAAAGGATAGCGCTGCAATTTTTACAGAACAAGGACGTGAAGATTTAGCACAACCAGAAATTGATCAAGCTAAAGTTATAGAGCAATTTTTACCTGAACAATTGAGTGAAGAAGAGATAGAAAAAGTGATTGTTGAAATCATTGCTAAAACAGGTGCTGAAGGAATGAAGGATATGGGGAAAGTTATGGGAATGGCGTCTGGACAATTAACTGGTAAAGCAGATGGAAAAACAATTTCTACTATTGTAAAAGCTAAATTATCCTAGATAATAAATAAGGCCGTGTGGCGCAACTGAATAGCGCATCAGATTTCGGCTCTGAGGGTTGGGGGTTTGAATCCCTCCACGGTCACTAAAGGCTTAATAGCCAATAAAATAAAGGCGAGTAAGATACACAGGAACATGTGTATTTTGCTCGCCCTTAGTGTTTTAGAGCTAATTGTAAAAAAGTGTTTGTATGAGAACAGGAATAGAGACTACCCAATTTGTCCCACAATTTGACCCAAGAATTATGAATGGGAAGTTAACGTACAAGATCATTATTAAAAGTGATCATATCAGAAAAGACAATACCTGCGCCTTATATCTACAGTTATATCTTAATGGGAAACGGAAAAGGATACCTTTAAAGCTGTATGTTCCATTAAATCATTTCGATAAAAACAAGCAAAGAGTAAATAAGAAAAGTCCCAATTTCAAAGATTACAATCTGATTATTGAAAAACATCTCGCCGATCTTAATGAGATAGAGATTAATTACCGATTCAATAATCAAGTATTGACTATAGAAAAGATTATCGAGGAGTTACAAAATCCCAATCTAAGAGTAGATTTTATTTCGTTTGCATTAAAGATGCTAGAAGACCAGAAAGGAAGTTTAGAATTATCAACTTACAAACAGCAAAAAGGTGTAATCAATAAAATTAGTAGATTTAAATCACCATTGTATTTCTATGAGATTAATGAGCAATTATTAAAAGATCTTAGATTTTGGATGAAGAGTAAGTTGAAGAATGCTCCTGCAACAGTAGAGAGTACCTTAAAAAGCTTTAAAAAATATTTACACTTAGCCAATAAAAGAGGCATCAATACAGAGATTAAGTATGATAATATTAAGGTAAGGAAAATGACCGGTGATCGCCTTTTCTTAATGCCAAATGAGTTGGTTTTGTTAGTGAAATATTATGAAAGTGAGTTTATCAAAGAATCGCATAAAAATATTTTAGGTCGCTATCTTTTTTCATGCTTTACTGGATTAAGAATAAGTGATATAGAACGGTTAACCGAAGAAAATTTTAATGATGATCAATTAACCTTTACAGCTGCTAAAACCAAAAAGTTTCAAAGAATAAAGCTAAATCAAACCGCACATAAATTTTATCAATTACCACAGGTATTTAATGAAAACTATACTAGAGAATATATCAATAGAGAATTAAAGAAAATTGCGACACATTTAGGTATAAAAAAACGAATTTATTTCCATTCATCTAGGCATACTTTTGCGACTATATATCTCATGCAAGGCGGACGTGTGGAAGTGCTGCAGAAACTATTAGGGCATTCTGAAATTAAGGAGACTATGATTTATGTGCATATCGCAGAAAGCATAAAGGATGAACAAATCATGAGTATGGATCAAATTTTTAATTGATTAAAGTCTATTTGTATGAATTTTTTGTATTTCTGTAATATCCTCTATTTTATTAAATTATATCACTATAAATTAATTAGTTATAAAAATATAGTTGCAAAATACAATATACTGTAAATACAAAACCAAAATAATATTTTTGTACTTAGTTTAAAAATTCCCCAATTTGAATGTTTAAATTAGAATTTGTTTATCTAAATTAGGTACTTATAATAGATGATATAATGAATTAGGTACATATATACCCTAGTTAGGCACAAGCTAAAAATAAGAATTCACTACGTAACAAATGAGAAGAATGGAATTAAACGATTGGTCTGAATTACTGCAATGGATTTTAAAAGGACTTGCTTTAATTACAGTCATTTGTGGAATAATTTTGTTGGTTGTAAATAAAAAAATAAAAACAGAAAGCAAAGCTAAATCTGAGCGACTAGAAAAAAGTGTAAAAAAGCAAGAAGAACAAATAACCTCACTAAATGAAAAGTCTAGTCCGGAGAAAATAGCAGAAAGTCAAAAATCTCTTAGACTAGAAGAACTGCTTAAATTGATTCCAAAACATAAGGGGAGAGGTTATGTCAATTGGGAATTTCACGAATTTCTATCCAAAAACAAATTTAATAGTACACATTTGCCAATTTTAAAAGAATTTCTAAGATTGTCAACAGACTTTCCTTTTGCGATAAACCCAGATGGGAACTCGAGGTTTGCTATGTTGGGTTATATATATAGAGATTTTCCAAACGAAATATTAAACGATGATAATTTGTTTAGAGAATTTACCGAAACAAACATGTTTGTAATATTCAACTCTGACCATAACACAGAAATATTAAAAAGAGGCATTAAAAAGAGTTTCGATGTTTTGTATGAAAAAAGAGACATTAAGAATCCTGACCGTTTTAATAATTTAAATATGTTTTTCGAACGAATTGGGAATTCTGAAGATTTGAGTAGCTACTCTTATCAAATTGTAAAATCGAGAGATGATAAATTTCAAATATATAAGACATTTTACTATACTGAAGTAATGAACTCGACTAAAAATGAAAACTATTGGAGGAACTTCTTGCTTGAAGAATTTGAAAATGAATTAACCGATGAGGAAAAATTAGTTTTAGGGAATAATGAATAAATCCTGTGCCTAACAACACCTATACGCAATGCCCTTCGGGACACTGCGCATAGCCAAACCGTTGTATCTAATACCTAAAAACTAAACTATAGCATAACTATAAACCAAAATAGTTCATTTATATTTTGTAACTTTCTTTTCGGGAAAACAAAATTTTAATACAATGAACAAGTTGGAAAGTCTAACTACTTCACAATTGGAGTGGTTAGAAGCTGTTAAATATGATGAGTTATTACAAGCAATGGAAAATCATAAGAAAAGGAATACAAAAAATAGTCTACACCATTGGGATAAAAAAGAATCAGAATATCTAATGGTTATTAATCAAATGGAAAGAATAATACGAGCATAATTTATTCCTCGACTTTTATCAATAAATGATCTGGGAAACTACCTCTCATTTCTGCTCCTAGTCTGTTAGTCCATAGACAATTCACGTAATTATCCTCTATAGATAATACTAGCATTTCATTGGTTGCATCGTGGAATCTCACTTTATCTCCTTCTTTTAGCTTCATAAAGACAAAGATAATTCTATTTATATCAAAATTCCTTTTCAGAATTATTCGAAATAACGGGGAATTATTCAATTGAAAAAATTAAAAAATCCTGCATAAGTTCTTGGGTTAAAGTTTGTTTTTCTAAATTCGTAATTGTTCTTATTAAGAAATATCTATTTAATACATTTATCCGTAGCTAAGACAAAATTTAAAAATTCGATGAGTCAGAATAATATAAAGCCTGATAAAATTACAAAACCAATTCAGTTATTAGCCGCATGGCTCTTGGGGTTAATAATACTAGTAGGCGTTCTAATTACAGCAGCAACCTTAGTAAAAGAACCAGCATGGCTTCCAGTTTTCTTTAGTATTTCCGCTGTTCTAATAATACCAGTATTCTTATTTTTAATTTTTCAATTGCAAACTAGATACAGGCCTCAAATGCAAGAGGACCAATACTATTCTGAATATCTTAATCAGAATACTATGACCGTTGAATCGGAAGCAAATGAGGAATTAAAAAATTCCATTACAAAAACGATAAATCATAAAATTAAAGAGCTAGCTAAGCTACAGGACAAACAATTAATTGAGATAAATGATAGAATCAATTCATTAATCCCTAAATCGGATCAACCAATCGACAATTTTCCTGTTTCTGATAAATTCTTTAAAACGGATAAAACATTTGTTAACTTGAATCAAAATTTAGAAAAACTAGATAAAATAGAAGAACTTTTAAATTACCTGAATGTATTTTCAATAAATATTTTCGGTAATAATGTTGAACATAAACCCCCATCAATATTTTTGCTTAGCTTCGGAGAAGAAGTAGACTTTGACTTTCTCCGTGTTTTGATAAAAGAATTAATTCCATATGGCTTAATTGCTATAGCAAACATTTCGTCCAATTGGAGAAAGAATGATATATATATCGGCTCCTATGCCTATAGGGATAAATATAAAAAACCCGTACCGATACTAAAAATTTCGGATAAAGTATTGTCAACTATGGAAGAGTTTACGAATACTAAGAGTTTCTCGGAATATGTTGAAAGAAATGTAGAATTATTAACTTTTAAATATAATTCTTAGCTATTTGGATCTATGAATAAACGATAAAATATCTCTTTTACTTCTTTACAGGTCAAAAAACCAACTCCTCATAAACCACCTCATTAGAAATCTCCTCTACATTACCGGCATAATCTTTACCTCTTAATCTACCTACGGTATAAGCAGTAAGTTCTTCTTCTGGATATGGTTTTATGAGATCTTCTAGCACTTGTTTGTCTAACTCCTCTTCATTTGGGTTTAGCCATTTATCAGCTAATTCATCTGGCAAGATCACAGGCATTCTAGGGCCTTTTAGTTTTGGATTATTATGGATTTTAGTTAACAGATCATTGCCTTCTGTTGTTACTATAGAAAAAGTATTAATTAGTTCTCCAGTTTCTTTATCTAACCATTCGCTCCATAGACCAGCAAAAATAATCGGTTCTCCATCTTTACGATGGATATAAAACGGATAGGTTTTAGCTTTTGATTCATTTTCCGGTTTAAAATGATGATGCTCGTAAAAACCATCTACATAAATCAAACACCTCTTTTTCTTAGCAGAATCTCTAAATGAAGCTTTTTCGAAAATGGTTTCACCCCTTGCATTAAGAGTGCTTTTACTTATGCTTTTGCGTTGAGTGTTATCCTTTACCCAAAAAGGTACTAAACCCCATTGAGATACTACAGGTACTTCTGGACTTTCATTGGTATAGATTAAAAGTTTAGGATGACTATGTCCTTGTCTATGATGTATTGGTAGATCTGTAAGAGGAGCTAGTTCTTTTTCTATTTCAGCTATTTTCTTAGTATCTCCGTAGTGTTTGGCACGCTTTAATTGCGATCGCAAACTTGATTTCACATCGTAACACATATCCTAAATTTTAATTGATGTTAATAAATATACGAACAAAAATAATTATCGAATTTGGAATATTTCCTAATTTTGTGGAAATATTCCATATTATGTACGTTTCTACCCCAGCACCTCATGTAAATGAAGACTTTATTCAAATTCAAATCAATAAAGCATTTGCAGGAATGCATACCTTAATCGTTAAAGATAATCTAAATAGATCCGCACAACTTAAAGGAAATGTATATACTTTCTCCAGTGGTATTAAAGAGTATTCAGGGATTCGAACTCATAGAGCAGCAAGTAAAATATTTACAGAACTAATTAATAAACACCAATGGTTTCAAGTAGATGATGTAGTGTATTCTTTTGGTCGTGGCACTTGGAGGTGGTATAGTACAAATAATCAATAGTAGTAATTATAAGTATTTAAGATAATACTATTTACCAATTACTTTTTCTATAATTCCACCTGGCATCGTTGGTGAGGCATCGTCTTTAAGAAGACCGGAATCTACCCTGCTAAATAATGATTGCATAATCAAATTTCGTTCTACATCTTCTAAATTAGTTTCTTTACTTAATGAAAGATAAACGTATGTTAATTGCTCCCTTTCTTGGGCATCTCTATACAAATGATAAGAACTAAACATTAATTTCGAAAATGTTCTAATTCCGTACGCTAGAAATGAAATAAAAGTAATAAATACTAATGACCACTTAATACCACTACCGGTTAACTGGAAAATATCTTTTAGATCATCGTTTGTTATTGAAATAAGAACAATAGCTAATGATAAAACAGATAGAGTTGATATTATAATTAACCACGTTAGCCATTTATCTCCCTCGTTTTTCATATTCACAGCTCGTTTTCTCCAATACTCTACTGGAGCTTCTAGTTTGATTTTATCTTTATATAATTTTTCTAATGCTTCAAGTGATTGATTAGAATTTGAAATCAATTCAAGAAAATTATTCTTTGATTCTAACTCCCATTTCTTCAGCCTTTTATCTACTATTCCAGCTAGTCTTTTAATTGCTAAATCCTTATCGGAATACTTTTTTTGAATTTTAGTAATATGCTCATCAACTTTAGCATCAGTCTCATGAATTTTTTCTAGATAATCCCTTCTAATTGAATTTAGAGATGCTCTTTCTATTTTTCTTCTTTTAACTATTTCCAATCCATTGTCTTGCATAAAGAACTCAAAAGCGAGATGCCATCCAACAAAATAACTTTTATTCGTTCTAGTAGTATTATACTTATTATCAGTAAAAAAATCATATCCTCCCAAAGAAGCACCTTTCATTTCTGATTCTAGCTTTATTAAGAAACTTGTTAATGGAGATTCTTTGTTAAAAATAAAACCATGACGTACACTACCTTTTTGTTCCAAAAATGGTTTCACATTGAACCATGTACCATCAGGTATTTCAATATCTTTCTCGATATAATCTTCAATTAATTCTTCAAGTCTATGAAAACGCTCTCGAAAATGTTTAACACTTGCATTTAAAGCATATGGCAACTTTTGATCTTTTGAATAAAACTCATATTGTTTGCTAAAAAAATTATAGATACTAACTATTCCAACTAGTTGAATGTTAAATCCAGCATGTATATATTCTAAATAAATGGATTTAGTTTCATAGTTATCCCTATTTTTCGAAGCGTTAACTAATTTTTTAAGCTCTTGAATTTTCATAATATACCAATACTTACTTAGACTTAAACTTCTTAAAAACTACTTTCATTATTGATGCTCTATTGTTTGTCCAAAATTTTATTCGCAATTTTCCTGTAGTAATTTTAGCAATTCATAAACTCTTCTTGCAACTTTTTCATTTAGAATAATAAAGTCTTTAGATCTATGTTTATTTCTGCGATTAATTACAATACATTTTTCCGAGTCTCTACACAAAATATCTATTACAAAACCATTATCCTCGAGTTTAGGTTCAATAATATTTACTGAGTTTAAGTAGTACTGGTAAGTTTCCCCGTCTTCTTCTTTGTCCAAGACTCCACAGTATTTATCAAATAATAACTTACTTGCATCCAAGCTATGTACATTAAGAAGAAAGTTGATTTCGTCAACTTTTTCATTATTATTTACAAGTTGAGCAAATGAAGACAAACTGGTTATCCAAAGGAAAAGTATCAATGGTTGTTTAAGAATAGAAGCTTTCATAAATATTGTTTTTATCAGTGAGAAATTCAATAATTTGATTTCTCTTGAATATTAATTTTTCTTTATCTCTTGATGTAGATATAAATTCATTTTTGAAATCATCAGATAGATTTATCATTTTCTCAGGTTCGAGTATTGCTCCTAATGCTTTAAAATTACTTTTTACTTCAAGAACTAAAAGTTTTAATTGCGGATCATTTAAATCAGAGAATTCATTTTTTAAATCTCTAAGAATTGTTGGAATTTCTTTTGTTTTGATACTTTCAGAAGTGAACGCTAATTCTATTAAAGGTTCTAAAACTTGATTCTTATTTTGCTGTCTAAATTTGATAATTGTATTATAGACCAACGCAATTATGATTAGTATTAAACCAAACCAAGGCTCATATTGATTGGGTAACAAAATGTCGAATTCCTTTAAGAAAAAAGCTTCGATTATTGCCTCAAATATAGATGTTCCAATTAACCCTATCCCTGAAATAACTATAAGCCAAGTTAATCTGTTATAAAATTCGGGTCTAATCAGTCTCCAAATTTTAATTAAAAAGCCTTTATGTTCTTGATAGAATTTCATTTGTATTAGTCACTACTTATGCATATCGTTAGATGTTTATTAAATATAACTATCGGAATAAATCAAGGGTTATTCTTTTGTACTTTATTCATTAAACAAAATACCCCACATCCGTATTATTAGGATGTGGGGTATTTAATATTACTTAGTTCTAAAGTACAAAAAAAAACAATAACTAGTTATAAACCTATAACTTATACTTAAAAAATAGAAATTTTGGATTTCATTTAACCTAATAGTTAGTGTTATAAAACGATTCTTTTATCATTTTTGACAATAACCTATTTAATCTTGAATCTATTAAAAACCACTTTCATTATCGATTCTCTTTTTGGTATTTGCTTTCCACACCCTTCACATAAAAACGGAGGTCGATCTGGTTCTAATCCAAACTTATCAGCACATGATTTGCAGAATAGTGACATTACTTATAAATTTCAAAATAATATTAATTATATTATACAAGTGTGATTGCAATGCGAGTATAACATTACTTAAAAATAATGATATAGAGTAACTATTAAATTATTCAAACAGTCGTTCTTTGTAATAAATTATTCCTTCCTCAAACTCAGTAGCCTTTAAATTTAAAACACACTGAACTTTATTAACAATATTGTCCTTAATATTGTAAATGTATGAACAAGTATAAATATGCTTCCGGTCTTTATAACCTCTCTCTGACAATAAATAATTTTCCTCAAGGGAATTGTCTATATCAGATTGAAGAAAGGAAACATCACCATTGACAAGACTTAAAGAATATTTTATTTTGTTTTTAAAAGAGTCTTTTTTAATTGCATAAACTTTACTTAGGTTTTTATCCAAATCAGTTTCACTATAAAAAGTATTTTTGTACTCGCTAATGATTATGCTATCTGGATTATAATTAATAATATTCAAAATAAAGTATTTAATTGGAGTACCATTTCTTTTGTGGTATATTCCCTTCTCAATTAATCGATTTGTTGGATCGTATTTTTCTATTAAAAAGTAACCTATTTCATTTCTATTACTAATAGTCACAACTAAATTGTTGTCCTCTATTTTGTATTGATAAATAAGATGCCATTCAACTCGATTTCCAATAGTATAAATTTTCTCTGAAATTCTTTTCTTTCCTAAAGTCTGTTGATATTGTGTTTTTATAATATGTTTTTTGCCTTTTACTGTACGTGTTCGTGACCTATTAAAACTGGAAAACTCAAAAATAGATTGATTAACCGTTTCATATCTTTTATGAAAATCATAGGTTCTAGAATCATCTGGTTGAAAAAGAGGATTGGGAATTATATCATGTCTTTCATAATATTGATCATTATTCCCTGGTAAATATCTTTCGCTTTTTATCAAATCTATTCCATTTCGGATTTCGTAATATTCGATAATATTTAAGGTGTCTAGATAGTAATATTTATCTAAAGTAAGTCCCCTATTTGTTCTTGACTGTAACTTACCATTTTTATAATCAAACAGAATTGGCTTAATAGATTCAAAATCTAAAACGGTTTCAAAATAAAAATCAGGATTGTAAAGAAGTTCATTTTTAATGGAAAGTTTATTTTCTTCTTTAACAGAAATTCTGCTTTTAGTAGTTATGAAATACTCACTTGGCAACCTATGAAATTCTCTATTCATTTTGTCATCAGATTCAAACAAAGCCTGAATTTTTTGAAAATCCGTTTGTCCAAAAGTAATGCACGGTAAAAAAAATAAGATAAATAAATAATTCTTTTTTGTTTTCATCATTGTACTAATATCTCTTTAAATTATTTTAAAATAAATACTTTGGTGATCTACAATTTTAAATTCTTTAATTGTATAAAATAAAAATTCATAGTGTTAAATATAAATTAAATGGATTACATATAATCAAATTTGCAAATTATAAATCATTTGAATAACACTAATTCATAACAGTTCGAATGGACATTAGATTTATAACTGTAACTAAAAAAAAGCCCATCAATTCGACAGGCTTATTCACACAATAAAAACACACAACAACATCAGTTGTCCAAAGAATACACAACTAAATCTCTTTCAGAAGTTGATTTTGGTGGTAGATCTTCGTGTTCAAGTCTCTCACCTTCCTCTATCATTTTTTTGTAATAAACACTATACTTTAAATTAGGTTCCGGATTATATCGATTTTTTCTAGCTGTTACGTAATTCTGCCTAAAATTATCTGTTGGCATTTCAACCTGTAAAATCACATCGCCATCAAATTCGCTGGCAGCACCACCTCGCATTGTTTTACCGGTTGTTCTTTGAAAAATTAAAAAGAATAATTTTCCATCAAAAGCAAGACGTAAATGTTCATCTAATTCCAGTTTTAACTCTTTGATAAGCCTTTGAAGTTTTCCAAAACTATCCACTAAAATCACATCATGGGCTTCAATTAAAGCTTTTAAATCCTGATATGATTTAATTTCGTCAGAATCTACAATCGATATAAAACTGTGATTATTTCGATTAATATAATCGTCTCTTTTCTCTTTAAACAATTGGCTTTGTGAATGTTCTTCTAAAGTCAAAAACAAACAGCGTTTTCCTATACTCGCATAATCTTCCATGACCTGAAAGAAAAAACGTGTTTTCCCAGATCCAGCTGGTGCATCCAAGGTCACAACCACGCTACCTTTAGGCTTCTTTTCTAATTTCCCTAAAAATCGTCCAATTTCAGTATCTAGTGTATAGGTTTCCATCGGAACTGATTGATGATCTAAATCCGCCATCGTTCTAACACCTTTTGGACGTTTTATCGGAAGATCTGTGTTCTTGGGAGCTGGTATTGTTTTCAGAGTTGGTTTCTCTGGATCCATCATCCTCATTTTTGGTGGTGCTGCAGCTACAGGTCTTTTGATTTCGATCGGTTCCGGTGAAGAGACTGGAACTTCTCTTTTTGTGGGTACCAATTCCACATAGGGAATACCCAATCCATAGACTTCGAACTTCTTATTCTTCTTAGCTACTGTCTTAGAAATAGTTTCATTCTTTCCCTTTTTAGTGGACTTCTTTTTAACTGGTTTTTGTAATTTTTTAGCAATGGAAATATCAAAGGATTGTTCTTTATTTTTAGCCAGTAAGCGTCTGAGTTTTCTAACGACGATCTTTGCGTTTTCCTTTCGGGCTACACGTAAAATGGAAATGATTTCCTTTCGCGTGACTACCTTACCATCTAAGTTGTTGTATTGTTGAATTGCGTTCATCTTATATCGTATAGGTTTGACCAAGCGCAGAAAGTTCTGCCTGTACTTTTAGACTAGAAGGTTCTGCAAAGAGCTGTAATACATTATTGAATAGATGTCCTATATTGCTCACCTTTACAAAAGTGTCTAAGTTGGGAACACTAATACTGCCGTAAGCCGGTATCGATATATCCGAAATATTCGGAAAGCTTTCTCCTATAAAATCTCCGTTTGGTGCAAAGAATCTCAACTTACTTAAAGTCACCAGTTGCGCTGTATTTAATGTCAATGGTTGATTGGTAGGGTTTTGAATATTCAAATCGATTTTGAATTTTATTCCTCCAGACGAAACATTTAGGTTTCTTATCCCATTGACTTGCAATTTTAGTTGGTCTACAACACTTCTAACTTCAGTTACCTTTCTATTTCCGAAATAATACATAGCCAATCCAACCGCTCCAATACCTAATAACAACTTTTTCATACCACTACTTTTTTAAAAAGCGTTAACACATATCCGTAAATACTTTTATGCTTAAAAACAAGAAAAAAGACAGTCACTACAGCTAATAACAACAACAACCAATCCCAAAAACCAAAGGAATTATTACGCTCAACATGTACTTTCTTTTCTTTTTGTTCGCTTTCTTCTTTTTTGAAGGATTGATCTTTAGTTTCAATGATCGTATTATCGATAGCTTCAGCGATAGAATTGTCTTTAATTTTAGAACTATCCACTTCCTTTATGAACTTCCTTTCTACCACCACATTTTGATACTTCTTTCCTTCTACATAAAAAGGTTTGCTATTATCAATCGCCTTATAAATGATCTTCTCATTGGTTTTAATCACATGTAGATCCGCATTGATATCGTTTGTAGTGATACTAACAATATCATTAGCTTGAATGGTAGCAACATCATTTTGATGGATCGTGCTTACTTTTTGTTCGGTTTTTTCCATCACTCGCTTACGTGTACCACAACTGCAACACAGAAATAGCAAACACAGCAGATATAAAAAAAGTCTTACGCGCCTACTTCTATACATAATTCTCGATAACATAATACTCTACTTTTTGGGTATGCCTGAATACATACTTTATTACTTTGATTTCCTCCTAATACGTATACGTAATGTTCCGTTTCCTTGATAAAAAAGCCTACATGTCCTTTCCAACTTTCTGGACTTTCTCGCCATAGCACTACCACATCCCCAAATTTGGGAGTTGTGGTTTCATCCCCTACATCCATCCAGCTACGTGCGGTTAGTTCCTTCGAGCGTGGTAAGTCTGACTCTTTACAAACCCAGTTTGCATAGGCAGAACACCATGCGGTTTCATCTTTGTATGAATGTCCTTTGAACTCTTCTAAATCGAAGTATTTTAAAATCTGTGGATTATCCTTTTTTCCTTTGATTTCTCGAACGCCATATTCTTTAAGTGCGATGGTCATGTGTTTGATTGGATCCATAATTACCTTCTTTTTCTACTTCGTTTGATTAGATATTGTTTTACATAAAATGACACAACGGTTCCTGCAACCATCGCAAGCACTGTGAATATGAATTTAAGCGCTAGATCTTCGAAAAAGTTTCCAGAAAGAAACCCGAAGAAGCAGATTGCCAATTCTATAGGTTTATTCATTTGTTCCATTTTTAGAAGGTTTTGTTCTTATCTTTCTTGCAGAATCTTTTAAAGATTTCGCTTTGCTTTTTGCAGTATCTACAAGTGTTGCCGGAGCTGCAATACATAATATAGCAGCCACAAAAGCGAAAAAGTTCACTACGGTATTTTCGATGGTGTCATTCCAAAACCCTTTTCCAAGCTTTACTAAAATGAAAACCCCAAATAGAAATAATACATATTCCCAAACCCCATATTTTCTAAAAATATTTGCCATTGAATTAATTTTTGAGTGGTTACTAATACCCGACAAACCAAGTGTCGGTGTCTAATTTTGTAAGTGTACGTTTGTCTCCTGAGCTTAAAACAACTCCGGCAGATCCTGAAAGGGTGATCGATGGGTCTTCTACAGCAATAGTTACCGAAGTAGCACCCAAATTGTAAATAATAATCTCTGTGTCATCTGGATCAAATGCCACATTCGTATTTAAAGGGATAGTATATGTGATCGTTCCGGTAGTAGCTCGGATACGTTTATAATTATCATTTAAATCTAAAGTGATATTAACATTTGTAACAACATTCTGTTTAGCTTGTACATAAGTATCGGTGTTAATAGATCCATTCGCCATTAAGATACCATCAGGAGCGCCTATGATCTCAAATTCTCCAGCGGTTACTTTTCGTGTAAACCAAGCATCACGCCATCCTAAATTTGATTGTCCTAAATCAACAATTCCATTTAGATACGCTCCAAAATATGTGCCTTTGAATCGCATCGCTGTCGGAGCATCATCCGATAATCGCTCACTTTCTAAATAGCCGATACTATTTAAAAAATACATTCGTAAATAGTAGTTATCTGAAGCAAATGAGTTTTGAATATTAAAGGTTGGCGATAGATTATCACCATCAGTCAGTACTAAGTTTTGCGTGGTATCTAATCCACTACCTGATGTTTGCCAACTTGTGTTTCCTAATTCCGTATCAATAGCGTTAATAATCTCCGCTGCTGTCTGATCTGCTGTTGCATTAGATTCAATTCCATCGATTTTTGATTTATCAGCTCCAGACAACAATCCATCATTTCCACCAGCAACCGCTAAGTTTATGGTTGCATTAGCTCCGGTATCGCTTTGAACAGTATTTGTAGCTGCATCATAGCTTAAATTCGTATTTCCAGCTCCAGCAATTACATTACATTCCACATTATCAATACCAGCTCTACCAAT
>NZ_WEKL01000052.1 GCF_019295435.1 Aquimarina litoralis | reverse complement strand
TTTCTCAATTTGGTATTGATAATAAAAACTCCATTTCTCGCAGCTTCTCCAAATCTTGCACTTCCCGACATTCCAGTGACTATGGATATAGAATGTATCTGAGCAGGAAATAAATATGTTGGTGGTTCAGGAAAAGGAATACCATCGACTACAAATAACGGTTGACCGACTTCATTTCCACCTATAAAATTTCTTGTTGAAGTTTTAAGTCCATCAAGGATAGTAACATTATTATTTCTGGATCCAAATCGTGATAAGGTATTATTAAGCGTAAGCTCATCTCGTACTTGGTAAAATGCGTTATCCCCAAAACCTATAACTCTTACTCCTGGAAAGCGGAATCGTATTAAATCTGATAAAAATATAGCGGACTCTGGGAAATCCTCTTCATATAAAGTTTTCAATGCATATCCAATTCTTTCTCTTTTAACTTTGTTTCCATACATATCAATGACCATTTCTTCCTGATCATTTTCCTTTTCGGCATCTACAACCACTTCATCCAATACCGTATGATTGGGTTCAAGGTCTATAAGAATGTTTTTAGTGGTATCTAGCGTTATCGCTTGAGGGATCATTTCGAAAAAATCAAATGTCAATACATCATCATCAGATGCATTAATAGAAAAGGATCCGTTTGCATCTGTAAACACCTGATTTAATGTTCCTTTTACAGTTACTTTACAACCTTGCACAGGTTTCCCTCCTGAAGTCACCAAACCTTTTACATATTCTGGAGTCGATATTTGGTAAGTMGAGTTATCCTCTAGTTCATGTAACATGTTTGTGATAGCCTGATCCAAAGAAACTTTAGTGAGATTGATATAATATCCTTCACTTTGTATAGCAGCTTCATGTAGGAGATTATCATTAGCGTTTGGTGTGTGATTTATATAAAAAACAGGAACGTCATACATTGGATTTGGTGTGCCGAAAGTAGCATGTCCATCACTCACAACGATATACTGATCTGGTGTGATTTCTTCTTTAAAAAGTGACTCAAAGTCTGAAGCACCGTTATATGCCATACTATTCAGTGTGCCAAAAAGACGATCGTTTGTACCGTTTTGTACTATAAATTTTTGTGGATTGTGGATATGATTAGAGAACGGAACTAAGGTAATCGTAGCGTTATTGATTTTCTTTACATAAGCTTGTAAAAGTTGTATAGTAGTAGTTGGATCATTTTTTTCTGCAGAAAAAGAAGTATCCCAATACAATACAATATCTTTTGGCATCTCTCTTTTTCTTAGTTTACTTTCTTCTGCAGGGTAAGAAATGTCCATGTTAAATGCCATTCCTGTGTCTTTAAGTACATCCCATTCGTCCTGACTTACATTTCGTAAATACGATCGACCTTCTTCAGACGCAGCGATAGAAAATTCAATGTCTTCACCAAAAACTTTCACAAGTTCCAGACTTACCATAATATCATCATCCACAAGGATGTTATAGTCTGAAAGATCAACGGTTTCTATTCCCTTTTTGTTAGTAATGGTATGATAAATATTATGCGCAAGTATATTTTTGCCAGGAACTTTTCTCGTAGATTCATAAACATTTACACGTACCAATAAGCTATCAGTACTATTTTCGAGTACATGAAATTGTAGCTGATGTAGTTTCGTGTTTTTATGACTAATTCTAATTCTTGTACCAATTTCTGCACCTAAGGATTTGGTGTCTTTCCAATATCCCATTGAACCATTAGGTTTGTATACATTCCCAACAATTTTCTTGTTTCTCTTTTCTGAAGTAATCGCAGCAGCTTCCAAATTAATAGACGAAGGCTCCATAGAAATCGTATTATTCTTATCAAAGATTTTAAACAATTCTTGTGATGATAATTGAATCGTTTTATATCCTAAACTCGAAAGTTGGAAGACACTTTTTGATCCTACTTTTTCTTCATCATATTGCAAGAAGATATGCCCGTTATGGTCACTTACAGTACCAATACCTTTGTTCATAAAACCAACATTCACATATGGAATAGGTTGCTTGGTTTCGCTGTCTAAAATATAGGCATCTATTGTGATTTCATATTGAGAAAATAAAAAACCATTGATAAAAAATGTGGAAATAAATAAGAGTACAAGTTTTAATTTCATAGTTACAAAACAGTATTAGAGTTAGTGTGTAGGTTTACAAATTTCTGTATTGGGAATCTTGATTTCCTGTCACAAAATGCATACCAATTTTTTTTAGATAAGACCTATCGTTCTTAAGATTCTGCAAAGCCGTATTGCTTTTTCCGATTACGATATTCGTCTACATATAAGTTCCTGTAGCGTGAAATTTATTACCCTCGTTTTTTTGGTTTTCTTTGATAAAAGATTTGTAAAAACCTAAATAAGAAGTGTTTATGGTTGCTTGTGTTTTTTCAAAAACAAGCATTGGATTTCAAAAACCAAACGTTCAAAACTGTTTATTTTGTCTTGTAATTATTATGAATTTTAGCGTATACTTTTAAAAGTTGCAATAGGTTTTTCTTCCTTTGGATTTACAGATTGTCTATTAAAATAGGTATACAAATTCCCTTCTAGGGACTCTTTTTCTAGAAGACTTAAGTATAAAAGACCATATTGTGTGGCTAATGTATAATGATCTTTACTGCCTAAATAGTATATCGGATTGGATTTTAAAAAGTTATCATTTGTAGTTTCTAACAAGCCATTTTTTTGATCAAAAGAAAGCGTTCCTTTAAATTCTTCTGAACCTTTATTGGAGTTAAACGTTAACTCGATGTCTTGATTTTTTATACTTAGAAGTGAATTGGTTTTATGATGCTCTCTCACGATTTGAGCAAATATATGTGCAGTTTCTTCAATAAGAACTTGACAACTGGTATTGACCATCAGCGCAATGCTTAGATTTTCTTCTGGGAAATAGGCAACTACAGTTCTAGCGCCTAACCAATTGCCCGCATGCTCAATAACTTTGTTTCCAAAAGGATCAATAGAGGTACGCCAAGCAATTCCCACATTGGTTTTTGTACCATCTAGCAATTGATGGCTTTTAAACATTTCTGCTACAACAGCTTCTGAAATAAAATTAGTACTGTATGCATTTATCATTTTTACTAAATCTATAGCAGTGCTTCTAAAACTAGCTCCAGGAATTTTATAACTACCATTGGTTAGTGTTTCCTTTTTTAGTTGATTGTTTTTTACCCTATATAATTGCGCATCTTTTGTAGATAGTTCATTGATATTTTCTGCTTTGGTATGAGACATATCTAGAGGGTCAAATATCTCTTCTTGCATATATGTTAGATATGTTTTTCCAGAAGCACCTTCGATGACCGCAGCTAACAAATTAAATGCATGAGTAGAATATTTATACTTCGAATCTCGTGGAAATAAAAGTGGAGCTTTCATTAGTTCTACAGTTTCTTTCATAGAAGTGTATTGCTTCTTTTTATAACGATTTCCTTTGGGTCGATGTTCTAATCCAGCGGTATGTCCCGCTAATTGCCGTGTCGTTAGATGTGCATAGGCTTCATTTATATAAGGAACATATGTTTTTATAGGCGCATCAAAATCCAACTTTCCCTCAGATGCCAAACGCCCTAATGCAGTAGCAGTGATCACTTTGGCTACGGATGCTGTACGCACTCGGATATCTGGCTCCATTTTGATATTCTCCTCTATATTGGCGTAGCCAAATCCATCCGCATAGATCAGCTTTTCGTCTTTACTGATCGCAATTGAAATTCCTGCAGTATGCGTTTGTGCTAAAAAAGCTTCAGCAAGTATTTTAATTTGTGAACTTACTGAATTAGGGATATTATGAATCTTTTGCTGTGCTTGTATACTAAAAGCTAGAAAAAGTATTAAAAAGTTGCTTCGTTTTATATTCATGATGTTTATGAATTATTATTCGTGGGTTGAATGAATTCTATCTTCAGGCTGAATTCCTAGTACAATTTCTTTTAACTCACGTGTCATTTGTCTTATGGGAAATGTTCTGATATTTCCTAAAATAATAACAGTTAATTTGTCGTCAGAATATCTATGTAGATTAGACATAAATCCATCCATCGTTCCTCCGTGTCGCATTAATATTCCATTCTTTAAAGGAGCTTTTCCTCTTTGATACTCAGTAATACGAAAGCCATAACCATAATTTCCGAATGCTCTGTTTTCTCCATCAAAAAGTAGTGATTTACTTTTCTCTGATAATAGCGTGTTTTTATACAAAGCTTGATCCCATTTGTATAAATCTTCTACAGTAGAGAATATATCACCCGAACCTAAAGCATAAGAAACGATATTTTCTTCATTTTTAATACCAAAAGTTGTTTTGCGATATCCTTTGGCGCGCTTTATTGGATAATTGGATTTTCTTTCAATTCCAGAACGATTCATCTCTAAAGGTATAAAGGTTTTTTCTTGTAGCACTTGCGCATAGGGTTTATTGGTCACATTTTCAATGGCAATTGCTGATAGTGTATAATTTAAGTTAGAATATTGATATTCTTCGCCAGGCGTAAATGCTAGCGAAGAAGTGTTGATAATTTCAATAATTTCTTTCGAGCTTACATCCTTATCCTCAAAATCAGTGATTCTTTCTAAATGTGGTGCCAAACCAGATTGATGTTTGAGTAGTAGATGAAGCGTCAGTGACTTTGCCAGTTCATCTTTAAGTTCTGGAATATACTTTTGTATAGGAGCATTCAAATCCAATAACCCTTCTTCTACCAATTGTAATACAGATACCGCTACAAATGATTTGGTTAAAGAACCAATTAAAAACTGCGTTTGCGAGGTGTTTGCTATTTTTTGTTCTCTATCCGCAAAACCGTAGGCTTTGTTGAATACTATTTTTCCCTCTTTTGCAATAAGTACTGCTCCTTGATAGTCATCATTTTTAATATACCCTTCAATCTTTGTTTTAATTTGTTCAGATATACTACTATTGCCAGTATCATTCTTTGAATTAGTTGGGTTATAAAAAGCGATGATGCTTATCAGCAGTGCAGTAGCACATAGCATACCTATTATTTTTTTGATTGCCATAAGAACCAGATCCTTAGTATTTGTGAATTGTTATTGTCGTTTAGATCCCTATTTATCGCACAGCTCCTTTACCTACCAAATAGCTTATCACTTGTTGGTGATTTCCTCTCTTGGCCATTTTTAACGCACTTCTTTTTTCGGAAAGTAAGGAATAACTATCTCTAACGGATCGATTGATATCCGCGCCATTATTTACCAAGAATTTTACCACATCTAAATGTCCGTTCCATGAAGCTCCGATCAGTGGTGTTTCATCTCCAGGCACATACGCATTTACGTTCGCACCTTTGTTGACTAAGAATTGTACAATTTCTAGATGCCCTCTTTTAGAAGCAACGATAAGTGGATTTCCATCGCGATCACTTTTTTTATTCACATCTGCTCCAAGAGATATCAGTGCTTTTACCATGGTAAGATCTCCTTTGGCTGCTGCGTGTATCAAAGCAGTTCCATCTCCAATTGTTTCTTTATCGATATTCCCATTATGAGCCAAAAGTAATTTTAGGATTTCAATATTTCCAGATGCTCCAGCCAATTGGATGGGATTGCCATCTCCTTTAACCTCGATATTAGGATTAGCTCCTTCTTTTAGTAATAGTTGCACAATGTTAGTATTGTTTCCTTTTACTGCAGCCATTAATGGAGTTCCATCTCCATCGACTTTTCGATTTACATTAGCACCTTTTGCGATTAGGTATTTTGRGAATTCATAATGGCCATTTTGAGCAGCAATCATTAGTGCGCTGGCATCATATTTATATCGATAAGATGTTTTAGCACCAGCTTTGAATAGTAGCTTCCCAATAGTAAGATTTCCTTGTTGGGCAGCCATTCCTAATGGAGTTCTCGGTTGAATGCTACCCTTGTAGGCACAATTAGGGTTCACGGTTTTTAACAACATTTCTACTTTAGTTTCATCATTGTTTTGTACCGCTTCTAAAAGATCTTCACAAGTTTGTGAATGTGCAACGAAACCGCTCATCAATAGAACGATTAAAAAGGTGATTAATGTTTTCATTTGTTTGTATTTTAAATTTTGTTCAATTGTGAAATGGAATTCGCCAATAACCATTTTGGTAAGTATCACCTGATTGTAATGGCTCATTTCATAACTATTCGTTTTTTAATTTGATGATACCCCAAAAGTATTGGTTAGATACGTTCATAAAATGATAAATAGACCAACTCAGGTTTTCTACAAACAGAAACCAGATTCATAGAGCAAATTATTTTAGATGGTTGCAAACGGTATTCTGGTAGTCGGTATCCGGTATTGATGGGTCGATACTTTGTGGCATCCTATAAATCTGTATTTTTAGTACCTATGAAAAAGAACAATACGTTTTTAGATGGGATTCTTCAGAACAGAGTTCTTTCACACATTCTGTTTTGGTGTTCTTTCCTATTTGTATTTACCATATTGGGAGTTTTAGATTCAGGAACTTTTAAACCAAATGCGTTGACCAATTTGGCAATGCTACCATCACAAATTGCAGCTGCCTATTTGCTTAATTATTATCAGTGGCCCAAGCTTCTCTTTAAAAAGAAGTATGTGCTGTTTTTCTTGTCGTTATTGTTGAGTGTATATTTTCTTTCGGCATTGGCCAGATTTAATGTGGTTCATGTTGTAGAACCATTTTTTAGAGAGGATTTCGAACAAGAAACCATTCAGGAAATCTTATCAGATTTCGTCTATATATTTACAGTGTACTGTCCGGCAGTATATACCTATGCCTTGATTATGTTGGCAGTAAAAGCCATTAAAACTCGATTCGAAGAGAAACATCAAATTGAACTTTTGCAAAAAGAAAAAGCCACGAATGAGTTACGATTTCTAAAAGCACAAATTCAACCGCATTTTTTATTTAATACCTTAAATAATTTATATGCTTTAACCTTGTCCAAATCCGATCTGGCACCTCAGGTAGTGTTGAAATTATCAGAATTATTGGATTTTATATTGTATCAGAGTGATCAGGAATATATCTCGATAGAGAAAGAGATAGAGTTGATTCAAGGTTTTATCGATCTCGAATCTTTGCGCTATGGTGATGCGCTGGATGTTGCATTTACAAAAACAATAGATAATATGAATACACCCATCGCTCCCTTAGTGTTATTGCCATTGGTAGAAAATGCGTTTAAACATGGAGTGAGTAGTGATCCTAAGAATGCTAAAATCAATATTGATGTTACTGTTGCAGATAATAAGGTGACGTTTACAGTTTTTAATACAAAACGAAACGATGTAGAAAAGCAGTTACAAAACCAGAAGTCGGGAATTGGTACCAGTAATCTGAATAGACAATTAGAGATTAATTATGCAGGCAAGTATACCTTGGCAATTGATGAAAAACAGCATAGTTATTTTGTAGAATTATTGATAGATTTGAACTAGCTCATGAAAATTAAATGTATAGCCATTGATGATGAACCTCTTGCGCTCGAAGTAATCAAAGCGCATGTACAGCAGATTCCTGATGTGGAGCTTGTGGCGAGTTATACAGAACCTTTGGTAGCTTTTGAACAGCTCAACGAATCAGCAGTAGATCTTATTTTTTTGGATATAGAGATGCCATTATTATCGGGATTAGATTTTGTAAAAACACTAAAAAATCCTCCCAAAATAATTTTTACCACTGCCTATCGTCACTATGCGATAGAGAGTTATGAGTTGGAAGTGGTAGATTACCTACTAAAACCGATTTCTTTTACACGTTTTTTTAAGGCTATTAATAGATATAAATCATTATCAAATCCTGCGGTGGTGGCTCCAGAAGAAAAAGAAGTGCTAAAGGCACATGACCATCTCTATGTCAATTCGAATAAGAAGTTTATCAAAATTAAGTTCGAGGAAATCTTGTATGTCGAAAGTATGAAAGATTATGTTCGTGTGCATTTGCAGGATAGTACGATTATGACCAAAGATTCTATAACGAATTTTGAACTCAAATTACCGAATGGGTTTTTAAGAATACACCGCTCTTTTATTGTAAATACGACCAAAATAACAGCCTTTACCAAGGTAGATGTAGAGATTGGGGATAAAGAAATTCCGATTGGCGCTAGTTATAAAGATCAGGTTATCCAATCATTATCTGGAGTTTAGTTAGAAAAGCAATCAAATTGAGACAAAAAATAGATTTTATTTAGCGTTAGGATATGACGTTCCAAAGCAGAGCTTTGAAATCTTTTTTCACCAGTGTAAGATTTGTTTTGCGTTAAAAAATATTGAAGCCTTGGAAAGATTTTAGCAAAATAAATCTGGTTTTCATTCGCTTTATGCGAAAAAAAACACCTTGAAAAAAGTGCCTTTTCTTTTGTTTCGTTTTCTTTGGGCAAGCAAAGAAAATGAAAGAGGATGAATTAAGGAAGTATTGTAAATACTTAAAAAACGGCTAATTATTGAATCCGTCAAATATAGTAGTTTTTCAAAGTGAAACGGAGAAAAATTACATGGATCTTTAGGCAAACTCAGGACGATAAGACTTTGGATTTAAATTTTCTTCCCTCATATTCATATCAATTAGAATTACATATGTACAATAAAAAGGGTTGTCAAAATTGACAACCCTCTAGTATGTGTTTATTTATAGAAGGCACGGACTATATCCCCGGGAACATAATATCGACTTGCCATGTTGGTTAAATTATGTTTTGTTTAACGAATTAGGTCATTCTCCTATATAAACACCTAATAAAGATAAACAAAACTGGCAAAAAAGTACTTGTAATCCTGATTTAATACCAATTTAAATAAGGTTTGAACATTTTATTTAGGAAATGATCCTTGAAAGCAATGTTTTGTTAGGATTTCCTAAATTATCTTGGATCATGTATAGTAACAAAACCTTTTAATTCGACACTAACGTAAGAGGAAGGTATTTATGGTAGCACATTTTAAAAAGAAATTTGAAGAAAAAACGGATCAGGAATTATTATATATTCTTGAAAATACTAGTTCATATCAAGATGATGCAGTAGAAGCGGCAAAATTAATATTAGAATGGCGTAAAAATGTAGGGATAGAAATCGTAGCACAACCAAGGCAAGAGGCGATACATGATAACAGATCAAATACTGCGGTTTCAAGTCTAGATCCTAAATTGTATTTAAAGAGTTTTGGCAAAAAAGACTTGCTAACCACTTTTACTGTAAGCTACTTTTGTTTTGCGTTGGTAAGTCTTTTTAAGTTCTACAGTGATGAACCATTTTTTGAAGACTTAAGAATTGCATTTGCGGTAAGCCTATTTCCTGTAATGTTTTCAATAAGTCATTTTTTATATAGAGTAGATCATAAAAGACTGAATAATCTATCAGGGAGGTTTTTACAAGATATACTCTTAGTCCTTTTTTTGGTAACCATCTCTTGGGCTTTATTTTATCTCAAAAATGGGTATATCCGATTTTTTTCAGAGCCTCTATCGTTCGCAGATTTTTTTGCTTTTTTGCTTTTCATTCTAATTATTGAACTGTTCTTAAGTATTATTCAAAGAATCTTTTTGTTTTTTAAAAGAAGTAATTCTTTTGGCATTAAACTATTTTTGATCATCACTTCTTGTACTGTTCTTTTAGGGATTTCAATAGTCCGCAACAATTTTTATCAAAAACCAACTTATAAAAGATGGGCAGCATTAAATTGGTCTGATTTTAAAGGAATGGGAGTACCGTTTACAACCTATGCAGCAGGGATATCTTCAGAAGTGTATTTAGAGACTGATAGTGTTAGTAAATCATATAGAGCATATGCTGCTCAGAACGATCAACGGTCATGGAAAAAATATGAGGATGAAGATTCTTATGAATTGCTCCTTCATGAACAATATCACTTTAATATTACAGAAATTTTTGCCAGGAAAATGAATGCTTTCATAAAAAAGAATCCTAATAAGGAATATTCATTTTACGAACAAAAGTTACGTGATCTTTATTGGGAAGAAAATGAAATGCAAGTTCTATATGATGATGAAGCTGATCATGGTGTTGATGTAAACAAGCAGTTAGGATGGGAATATAAGATAGATTCTATATTAAAGGATTTTGAAAATCATAAAGGAATTATCACAGACTCAGTTTCTGGAGCTTCAGCTTATTTTGTAGAAGCGCCAAGTTTTGAAGCAAGCTATGATACTATATCCGAGTATGAATATCGCTATTTCGGTAGTTATAGGTATGAAATGAACATGTCTCTAATATCTTTTAAAAGTTCAGAACATGATATTGAAGATCCAGAGGAATTTATTGAAAATTTCTACGACATCAATGACTTAAGAATAGTTTCGAATGAAGAAAAAGAGGTATTAAATAAAAAGAGTTATCTAGTTTTAGCAGAAGACAAAGAAGATAAAATATGGAGTAAAAACTTATGGGTTTTTGATGAGCCATATTTTTATTATTTAGAAGTTGAATATCCAAAGGAGTATGATGTGTATCCTGAATATTTGAAAATAGCCGACAATTTTATTGACTCCTTTAGTATTAGTAACAATCGATAAAATCCTTTCTCAAAAAGTTGGAAATTGTAGAAGTTTTCTCACATGTTTTAAGAAAAACATCTGTTAAAAGATAAGTAGCTATATAAGGTAGAAAAGAATAAAAAGTAGATTGAATTTAAGGGTGTTTTTCTAACGGTTTCCTAAATTATCTTGGATCCTATAGGGTAACATTTCTGCACTTAATGACACTTACTAATAGAATTGTAAGCAGTCTAATACTACTGAACCAAAAAATCGTATAGATTTTATAGAATAAATAGGAGTATCATCAGAAACTTTGGACTGTAATTTGAATCAGAGTAATCTTAAGATAAAACCAAGGGTTTTATAATTAGGTACATTTTTAAAATTATCAAGTGGGAGTAAAAAACATATTGAAAGAAAATTCTCGTGAGAGATCAATTAATTATATGGAAGCAGTAAAAGAAATCATGGAACCTTATTTTCAGGAGAATGGAAAAATAGACATGCATCATTTTGAACAAAAGAAGGATGTATCCTATTTGCTAGCATTAATGATAAATTGTGAATTTGTATTAGATACGAATACGGAGATTTCAAACTTTGGTGCAGATGATATCATTCCTGTTCGATTAGAAATTGAAGACAATACGGTATTAAAGTATTGGGGAAAAATAAACTGGTTATCGAAGCCAAGTGAACATCAATGTCATCGATCTTTTCAAGATCCATTTTATGGGGAGTTTACATTTGATCATCAAGAATTAAAGATTGAGAAAATGCTGTTTGGCAGTTATGATCAAACAGATTTAGATGGATCTTATTGGGTAGATGCAGAAGTGAATTGGATGTATGAGTTTAAAAGATAATATGTTTACAAACAGGTAAATATATTTTGATCTGCTAACTATTGACCTCCAATAATAATAGTTTGTTGGTATGCATATCTTTTTTCGAAACACGATTAGCGATTAAAAATTCTGCGACCACTTTTTGATGCGGTGTGTTTTGTACACTTTCTTTTAAATTTTTCTTAGTAAGTTGTAGTAATTCTAAAGGAGCGTATTTTGTTTTAAAATAATAGGCAGTAAAGGGAATCCATTTACTAATACCCCTTTTGGTTTCTTTATAAATATGGATCCAATCGTTTGCTCCTTCAAACTCACAAAAATTACCATTGGGTAAAATGGTAAAGCTAAAAGGATCTACATCTGTTTGTTGATCCATATCCGCATTGATAATTTTTTTTAAATGTTCAGAWTTTAAAGGGCTTTTCGCATAAAATAATAAGACTTCGATTCTATGTAATACATCAAAGACTTCAATTTTTTGCATGCCTTYAAAGTTTCGAAGTACTTTATATAAGAGTTGTTGTTCTTGGTTCATGTGTTCGTTTTTAGCAATCTCATTCCATAAATGAATAGAAAGAGAAGGCAAAAACTCCGAATACTTTCTTCATTGTATGATGGATTCTATGGGTTACTACTATATAGTGTATTCCAAAAAGAAAGTGTTACCTTAGGATTCAGGATTTTTTGCTTTATCTATTATCTATAATTTCTGATTCGGGTAGTTCAGGTAATCCTTCTCTACCGTTCAAGGTCCATTTAATTAAGGCATACGTTCTGGGATCCATTCGCTTAGCTTTAAATTCACGTTCAACCAAAGGTTTGATTTCATCATGGTATTCCTCAGGCGCATGGTGTAATAGTAGCCAAGCTCCGATAGGTTGACCTGTTCTTTGGGGATTGGTAAGACCATATTTTTCAGTAATTTCTATGATGCGCTTAGTATTTTTATGATCAACCGCTAGTTGTAATTCCCAAATAGAATCTCTTTGTTTTTGATAGTTTGGAGCACTTTTATCAAGTCCACTACTCATTCCTCGGTAGTACTGATCCATATACACCATTTCTTTTAATTCCTTCCAAAGGGTTTCGTTATTAACTTCTTGAAAAGCTTTTTCGATTTCTTCATTCGTAGGTTGTGGTTTTCCGCAAGAAATCATAAAGAATATGAGTAGTATAAGAAGATATTTAGATGGCATGTTTTTTTTAGGTTTTAAAGGATTGGTGGTTGTATTTTTTTATGAGATAGTAAGACAGAATGTATACTCATTGTATCATATAACAATGGTTGTATCATATAGTGTCCTACAAAAAGAAAATGTTACCTTTTTGATTTGAGATTTTTAAATAATAGAAATGAATAATATGCCTTATTTATTCTTACAAAGAATGCAAACATAATAGTAGAGCCAAGTTTTTTAGCTTGGCTCTATTTAGACTATTGATTGAGATTTAGTATTATTTATTTTCAGGATAAATTAGTCCGGGAATTTTATTGTTTTCATAATCCAATAAAAACTGCAACCAATCTTCCATTAGTTTTACAATCTGATCCGCATCAATTTCAACGGGTTCGAATTCATCAAAACCATTGGTAATAAGTGTAGTTTTTTTAGACTCAATGAATGAGGAGCTATTTTGTCCAACTTAATATCTTATGTAAAATTTTAAAGTCAACCATTACTTTTTAAAGCCAATAGCTTTGGGAATAACCACAACTGTACTTATTCTATTGTTTAAATCTTTGCCAATAATACTCTCTTCGTTTTTAGATTTTAATGATACAATTTCAGGATTAACGACAGAAATAGTAATATTAAAATTCTTACCATCTTCATTTTCTTCAACTTTCTCAATCTTAGGCATTATCAAATCTTCGGATTTAAATAAAATAGCCTGTCTACTTGGGTGTAAATCGTAACTTGAAGCAACTAAATAATAAAATTCTTTGTATATGTTTTCTTCGGAATCAATAAGTACATAATCTTCTGATAAGACTTTATGAATGTTTACAAAAAAATGTTTTTTATTATCGTTGTAATTTTTTGTTTTTTCTCCCTTTAATTGAGTAATTAAAAGTTTTAAATCCTGATTGTCTATTTCTTGCAGTTTTATTGTGTTTGTTTGACTTTGACAAGAAATAGAATAAGCAACGAATAGAATGGACAAACTACTTTTTATGATATTGAGCATTATTAAGAGTTTTTTAAAATATGACTAAAATAAATATTAATTTCTAATTGAAAAGTGAATATGGTCTTTATGTCCTGAAACATTATAATTATAATCCCAAGTATCATATTCTTTGAAATATTTATGTTTGAAATGAGGTCCAAAATTTTCTCTTACGTCAGGTACATTATCTAGAGCTTTTTGCAATTCTTTAATTTGTTCAATTGAAGACCCTGTAGCAAGGATCATTTTCACACCATTAATCCTACTAATATCAATTGCGGTTCCATTTTTATGGTTACTCGTTGGAGAATGTTTTCCATTTGTTGTAGTCTTTATATAGATTTCATCAATTTTAGGAGTTGATGTTCCTTCAAATTTGCTATTAGCTTCTCTAAGTGCTCTTTTTAGACCATCAATTATTTCTTCTGCAACTTTTTGATTGGCGCTTACTCCATCGCTTGAATTGCCAAATGTAACATGAACAGTATCACCATTACTAAGAATTAATTCATCGGGAATACTCTTTTTTAAACCAGTATATGTGCTATTGGTATCTTCTGTTTCCCAAGCAATATATAAATCTTCAAAATCTACCTCGTATCCTTTAGTTAATGCTTCTATAGCATCATTGGCAAATTGTTTAGCCTCTTCAGAATCTCCGTATTTAAATAATAGATAAAATATTGATGCTGCTTGCTGTATTGTGAGTTCGTTAGTTCTTGTCGTTTCCAAGATTTTATTTCCGAGTACTATAATATCAGCAGGAATCTGATTGG
Source organism: Aquimarina litoralis (assembly GCF_019295435.1). Taxonomy (GTDB): domain Bacteria; phylum Bacteroidota; class Bacteroidia; order Flavobacteriales; family Flavobacteriaceae; genus Aquimarina; species Aquimarina litoralis_A. The sequence continues at coordinate 17,010 of NZ_WEKL01000052.1, read as the reverse complement.
TTTCGAGATCTCTGTTTCTATTCATTAAACTGACCACATCATTAGCAATAGCATAGTTTTGTTGATTAGAAAAAATCCAACTAGATTCTTCTAAATCAATTGGTCTGCCTAATAGATTAACTAGATTATCTATTAATCTACTATCATACGTAATTATGTTAGAGATTTCATTATTCCCTAAACCACCACTTGTATTACTACCATTACCACCTAATCCATTGTTTGGTAGATTATAAGAACCATTCGTGCCTTCTCCACAACTTAAACAATCGTTGAACTCAATACCTGTGCCCATACCATCAAGAAGTAAATCACACTCATAAACAACAGTAATAGCTACATCACATTGTCCTGGGTGATGGCAAGTAGCTCCTTCTTCGTATACGTATGTATCTCCGCTTGGAATAGTGTGTGTGATTTCTATGTGGCTATTACATTCTTGTGATTTGGAAATTCCAGAACTTGAATATCTCTGCCCATTCTTTAGAGTAGTAACACTAAGTATTTGTCCTTCTAAATTAGATAGTGTAATTGTACCAGAAAATTGGGTTAAATCAGAATGTGCATAAAAGCTTTGATCAAATTCATAGGTAGTGATATAGGCATAAGCTTCCCTTTGTCTAATCGATACATGAAGGTTACTAAATGATTGATACCTGTTTTGATCTTGAATATTAAATGTATAGGTTTCAGAACCCTGTTCATGAATAATAGCTTTAATACCTTCTAAATCCAATTCTCCCATATAGCTTGTATTATTCTTTGCTGAAAGCTTGATTTCTAATCCGTTTTTTGTTTTCTGTTTTAGAAAACCAACAATACTTGGGATTTCACTTTGATCTACGGAAATAGATGTATTGTTGGGTAACCCTCTAGGTTCAAGATTAAATTCTTCTATTTGTTCTTTCTCACAACTAAATAGTAATAGTGTTCCTATCACTACTGTGCAGAACTTCGTAATCTGTTTTATGTGATTTTTCATTGTTTTTATATTCTTACTTTTTACCTACTCTATTTTAAAAAGGCTTTTCGGTTTTCGCCTTGTCCGCTGCGCAACGGGTTTGTTTTATTTTGGGTATCAGGTTTTGGGGTGTCAGGCGTCTGGTTTTTGATGTCAGGAGACGGATGTTTGGTGTTTGATGTCCGAGGACTGTACTTCGGGAAGCACAACGATCTTATCTCTCGAAATCTAAATCCTATTGAATTGAGGGCTGAGGCTCTCGAAGCCCTCAATCTCTAACAACTCAAAAACTAACGCACCATCAACTCCATAAATGCTGGATCGTTTTGGACCATTTGTATCAAACGTTCTTTGTTAATATGTTTCTTTTTACGAGTGTATCCTTCTGTAAAACCAATTCGCGAAGCAATGTCTTTCATACTTTTTCCTTCAAAAAATAGTTGTAAAATCTGTTTGCTACTGGTACTTAATCGTGTAAAATGCTTCTGAAATACATCTTGTTGATGTGCTTTTGTCAAGGTTTCTACTATAGATTCTGAAGGATCTAGCGTGTTATTTTCCCGTAGTTCCTGATATTCCAGTATGCGTTGTTTTCTCCATTGGTTTCTCCATTTATTTTTGCAGATTCCAATAAAGTAAGCATGTATAGAAGCTTCTAACGTTTCTAACTCTCCAGAACGAGCTTTATGATATAATAATACCATAGCTTCCTGAAATACGTCTTCTACATCTTCTGTAGTGCCGTTATATTTTAAAATAAATCTTCTAACAGCTGTAAGATCCTTTTTATAAAATGATTTTAATGTCTGATGATCTCCGGCTATGATGCCTTTGATGATATGTTTGTTTGTTGTTGAGTTCATGTGTATTTCCCTTTTGTTTTTATGATATGTTTGACCTTGTTGTATGCTCCATTTTTGGCAAAAGAATCCCTGTTGATATTGTATAACATCAGTTGTGTAAAGCTGCAAGTTTTGGGTTGCAGCTATGTTCACTTAGCTTGTATGATCTGGTGAAATCTTCAGATCATGGAATGAAATAGGTTAGTGTTTCATTGGTTTTTATATTTCAATTACGGAAATCTGTAAAATTCTCATTTTGATTTATCTTACTTTTGCAGAAGTTTGAAATAGTCTGATCATTTTTTGATCAAGGCAAATATATGTTGGAGAATTGCGTTAGTGCAAGGTCTAGGAATCTATATTTATAAATTGACAGATGATGATTTATAAATATCGAGATCAATAATAAGAGCTAAATTATTGACAATTAATTATTAATAAAAATTAGCCCTTTTGTCAAACTATTTCCGTAATAATAGAACTAGTGATTTTGAAAGAAACTATTAACTATAGGGTTTTAACATGTGTAATTTATATTATTGCCAGTATTTCTTTTGGTCAAAGTTCTATCTCTAAAATACCAGATTCCATATATTCAAAAACTTACCAAGAATTGGGTGATATATTCTTGAATACTTATTCTAAAGATTCAACTACAGCCAAACTTTATGCATTGGCATATATAAAAAAAGGAGAGGAGGATAACAATATAATTATAGAGGCTCAAGGTTACCACTATCTATCATATTTATATAAAGGTACGGATGCTTATCTAGAATACATAAATAAGATTATTAGATTGACAAAAAAGGCAAATGACTATGATTATCCTTCTTTAGGCTATTTTCTAAGGGCAAATCATCATTTTAAAAAAAGAGCATTCAAAGATGCTCTGGATGATTATATTTTAGCAAATAAATATGGAAGACAGCAATCTAATCAGCGATTAGTTTATCAAAGTAATTACTACATAGGATTACTGAAAAATAGAGTTGGAGAACACAAAGAAGCTTTGAAAATTTTTCGAGAATGTTATGAATACTCCCAAAAAACCAGAAGAAAAAGACACATTGATGATATTTTTTCTTTGGTGACAGTTTTTTATAAATTAAATGAATTGGATTCCGCAGAATATTATAATAATATGGGTTTACGTAATTCTCTTATTCAAAGGGATATTCAGATACATAACTATTTTGTAATGACTTCGGGTGTTATATCTTATTACAAGAAAAATTACGAACAAACTATAGATAGTATAAATAAGGCCCTAGTTTATCTAGAGAAAAATGATGAAAAACCTAATATGGTAGTGTCCTACTTCTATTTAGGAAAAGCGTATGGAGATCTAAAGATGGAAGATAAATCAATTTCTAATTTTGTAAAGTTAGACTCAATATTTCAGATCCAAAAAGATTTGCTTCCTGAGACTCGAGAAGGGTATGAAATACTTATTGATTATTATAAGAGAAAGGGAGATTTAAAGAGGCAACTTGAATATACTACTAAACTAATAGAAGTTGATAAGGTACTTAATAGTAACTATAAGTATTTACTAAAAGGTATCTTACGTGATTATGACAATTCATTGGAAGTATCACAAAAGGAAAAAACCATTAATTCTTTAAAGAGTAGAAATTGGCTATCTAATACTACTTTAACTATTATTTTGATCCTACTCAGTGTCTCATTGGTTTACATCTACAAAAATTATAAGAAAAGAAGATATTATAAGGAAAAATTTGATTTACTTCTTGCAAAAGATACTAATGAGAATTTTTTTGAAAATAACGAGAAAACCAATGAAAAGAAAACTCAGTTAGATCAACTTAATATTTCTCCTGAAATTATTAATCGAGTATTAGAAGGGATAGAAAACTTTGAAATACAAAATAAGTATATCAGTAATCATTATAATCTTAATTTCTTAGCGAAAGAACTCAATACAAACTCCACATATTTATCAAAAATCATTAACGTATCTAAAGGGAAGAATTTTTCGTCATACATAAATGATTTGAGAATTAATTATGTTATTAATAAACTCAAGGAGGATAAAAAGTTTAGACTCTATTCTATTAAGAGTATATCCGAAGAAATTGGTTTTAAGAATAGTGAATCTTTTTCAAAAGCATTCTATAAGAAAACAGGGTTATATCCATCCTACTTCATTAAGAAATTAAAATAATTTTGGGTCGATATTTATAAATATAGAGTAGTAAACTAAATTTCACTTAGTTATTATTGACTCTTAATCTATATTTGCATGGGTAAAAATTAATATTATGAAAAAAAACAAAATAAGTTTAAAGAAAGCCACAATTAGTAGATTAAATAGTCCACATCTAATTAGAGGAGGAGGAGATACAGATGGTGATGGTACGGAAGGTAGACCTGTTGATGATACACCTCCACCACCGCCTCCTTGTGGAGGTATTGTTTCCTCGATAACAACCCTTTTTAGATAGAGATAAACTTAACGGGCGACTTATAAAGTTGCCCTTTATTTGTACTTTATTTATATAATCAATTCTTACTGGCATTTTTTAACAATATCTTACAAAAGATAGAGTTACTAATCATAAATCTTTAAAATTGACAAGAAGTAAACTCTAAATATTTTTAGAAAAGGATCAATGAAAAAACTTAGAATATACACTTTTGTTTTACCCTTAATTTCTATTGTATCTTGCAATCTGAATAAAACTATCTCTCAAGAATTGACAAAAAAGGATGACGTATTTTTTAATACCATTAAAGATACTCTTGTAAACTGGCATTTGAAAGATTATCACAATGATTCAATCCCAGGAATTAGTTTTGAAAAGGCTTATCAAAATATTCTAAAAAAAAATGAAAGTTCTGAAGCTATAATTGCTATTCTGGATACAGATGTTGATATTCATCATGAATTTTTGAAAAAGCATATATGGTTAAATCAAAATGAAAAAATTGATGGAAATGACAATGATAAAAATGGTTATATAGACGATATTAATGGTTGGAATTTTATTTCTGATTCTATTGGCAATTCTGAGCTTTTTGTGAATTACGAATACACAAGAATATTAAAGAAATATGATTCTGTTTTTGAAGGAATTTCAGATGAGAATGTCTCTAAATCGTTGGAAAAAGAATATTTTCATTACAAAAGGGCGAAGGACATATATCTTGGAAGAACATTGTATGCTTTTAAAGAAAAGAATTACATTGATTATTATCTTAATAAATCAAAACAAGCAGATATTGCTTTAGCCTCATACTTTCCAGAAAAAAAATATACTAAGGAAAAAGTTGATAGTTTGATAAAAGTGAACAGTGATCCTTCGCTGCTTCCACATTTGAATTATATTTTGACTGAAATACAATATAATATAACTGATAAATGGTTAGCTGATTATAAATTAAAAACTTACGAGAGAATAAATAAATTGCTTAACAAGGATTTTGATGATAGAGTAAATATTGGAGATGATATTGAGGATTTAGAAGATATGAATTACGGAAGTTATATTGTAAACAAGAATTCTGAATTTTTGGAGCATGGTACAACAGTTGCCGGAGTTATTAGTTCATTACTTAAAAAAGGAAATAGTAATATCAAGTTAATGGTCTTGTGTGTCTCATCTCTAGGTGATGAAAATGATAAGGATATGGCTCTAGCAATTAGGTATGCGGTTAATAATGGAGCTAAAGTAATTAATATTAGTTCTGGTAAGAATTTTTCATTGCATAGTGATTGGGTTATTAAGGAGCTTAAAAATGCTGAAGAGCAAGACGTTTTGGTAGTTACTTCAGCTGGGAATTCTAATACAAATTTGGATGAAAAAGATGTGTTTAATTATCCTGATGATACAGATGAAAATCGGGAAGAGGTTGTGGATAATTTCTTAAAAGTTAGTTCTTCTTCGTATCAGTTGACAAAAAAATTCAAGGAAGAAGAAACCGCATATGGTAAAACAAATGTTGATCTTTTTGCTCCAGGAGAAAAAATATTTACAGCATCAGCAAAAAAAGATAAAAAGTATGAACTTTCAAGTGGGACTTCAATGGCGGCAGCTTTGACCTCTGGAGTGGCCGGTTTGATATATTCTTATTTTCCAAGTTTATCGGTAAAACAAGTTAAAAAGATCCTAATGGATTCAGGTACTTCATATGATATAAATATTGAAGTAAAACAAAGGGACGGCTCATTAAAATTAACTCCCTTTTCCGAACTCTCCAAATCTGGTAAGGTTTTAAATTCCTATAACGCCTTGTTGATGGCTGAAAAGATGACTAAGTAAAATAAGTAAGAAGAAAAAAATGACTAAAATCATAAAGCTACTATTGCTAGCTGTACTCTTATATCAATGTCAATTAGTAGCACAGATCAATCAGATTTCCAAACCATTATCTAGAGAACAACTAAAAACTTGGTGGCATAAGGATTTGGATAAGGATAGTATTCCTGGAGTTAGTTTAGAAAAAGCTTATAAAGAAATACTAGCTAATAAAATTGGACAAGAAATTATCGTTGCAGTTGTAGATACCAAATTAGATATTCATCATGAAGATTTAAAGAATCAGATATGGATTAATAGTAATGAGATACCAAATAATGGAATTGACGATGATAAAAATGGGTATGTTGATGATATCCACGGATGGAATTACTTGGGCAATACAGAGGGTGAAGAAATTGTATATTCTAATTATGAAGTGATACGAATTATTCGAAAGTACAAACCCTTATTTGAGGGGAAGACCTTAGAAGAAGTAGCTATTGCAGATCAGGAAAAATTTAAATTATATCAAAAAGCACTAATACAACATACAGCTTTGGTTTTAAGAAAAACAAAAGAAAAAAATAGCTGGAAGGAGGTTGCAGACTTATATCCAAAAGTACAAAATGATCTTGCGAAATTTTTTCCGGATAAAAAATATTCGATTTCAAAATTGGATAGTCTATCAAAGGTTTATGAAAAAGATAATTCGCTGTCCTATTCTTTAAACTATATGAAATACTGTTTACTAGAAAACATTGATGTATCCTTTTTTGAGGAGCAAGTAACTAGAATAGACCAACAATTAGTAACAGCAGTAAGCCTCGACTATGATGACAGAAACATAACTAAAGATAATCCAGAAGATATTAATGATATTGGCTACGGAAATCCACAGGTATGGAATGATAGTATTCCGTTTCAACATGCAATTTTAGTTAGTGGTATCTTAGCGGCAGATCGTAGTAATAATTTGGGTATAAAAGGAGTAAGTGATCAGATCAAAATAATGTCGCTTTGTGTAGCCTCTTCTGGAGGAGATGAACATGATAAAGACATGGCATTGGCTATTCGATATGCAGTTGATCATGGAGCGAAAGTGATCAATATGAGTTTTGGAAAAGAAAATTCTTTACATCGAAATTGGGTAGATCAAGCATTAAAATATGCCGAGCAAAAGGATGTTGTAGTTGTGGTCTCTGCAGGAAATGAAGGTGAGGAACTAAATGCTAGCTATATTCATTATCCAACAAATTATGATGAGCAAGGAAATATATTTTTAAACAATTTTATTTCGGTAGGAGCGTCTACTCATTTTAATGATAAAAGGCTGTTTTCTAGTTTTAGCAATTATAGCAATAAGTACGTAGATATCTTTGCTCCAGGTTCTGAAATGTATTCGACAGAGCATAACAATTCCTATGGTTTTGGAGATGGGACTTCATATTCGGCACCTATAGTATCAGGTATTGCTGCTTTAATCAGATCTCATTATCCTACACTTACTGCAAAACAAGTAAAGCAAATCATACTAGATTCTGGTACTTCTTACGAGGTTGAAGTATCAATTAAAGATGCCGATGGCTCTAAAAAATCAGTTCCATTTTCAGAACTTTCCAAGTCCGGTAAAATAGTAAATGCTTATAATGCATTAGTACTTGCTGAAAAAATGGCTAAAAAGTAAAAAGGATACGTCTATATAATTCAAATAGTAATCAACGTAATGAAGTTTGATATTTTAAAATCATTAAGTCCACTCCTAACTGTTACCATATTATGTATAGGTTGTACAGAAAAAGTTTCATTTAGATCTGATACACCAGTAATAGAAGAGCATCACGGTCAGGTAATCGAAGATTATTATAGAAGCTTAGAAGATCTTAAAAATCCCAAGGTACTTGATTGGATAAAAACAGAAAATGAAAATTCGAAGAACTACCTTGCTCGTATCGATAAAACTTCATATTTGGTTGATCAACAATTAGAATATGAAAAAAGTAAGTCATTTTCTGTTACTAAACTTGAAGTAACAGAAAGTGAAAAATATTTTTATTTAAAATCTACTGCAAGTGAAAATGTTGCTTCATTATTTTTTAGAAAGTCATTTGATGCTCCAGAAAAACTTCTTTTTAGTCCAAAAGAATTCAGAAAAGAAGATCAAAAAGAATATGTGATTAATTATATCAAACCATCATGGGATGGTAATTTTATAGTAGTTAGTATTACAGAAAAAGGAAAGGAAATTTCCAAATTGATCATTATTGATGTTATTAAAAACGAAGTGCTTCCTATTGTTCTTAAAAACTCTTGGGTTTCTGAGATTGGTGGTGTGACCTGGCTTCCTGATAATTCTGGGTTTATATATATTTACCATCCTGTTATTAATAAGGATTTACCTGATTTTTTAAAAAACACAAAATCAGTTATTTATAAGTTGCATAAAGATGAAAATTCTTTAGTAGAAGTTTTCTCAAAAAACCATAATCCTGATTTAGGAATCGAAGAAGCTGATTTTCCTAAGATTTCACTAAAAGGTAGTGGTAATGATTACTTTGTAGGAGAAAAATGGGGAGTGGGAAAATATAATGATGCCTATATCATTCCAACTGATAAAATTGAGCAAAACAATTGGAGATTGTTATTCAAAAAAGAACATCAAGTAAAAGAATTTATTATTAGTAAAGACACTATTTACTTTAGTTCATCGAAAAATGCTCCGAACTTTGAAATCCGCAAAACATCGATTCTCAATCCTAATTTTGAGAATGCTACTATTGTTGTAAAACAAAAAAAAGACACAATAATTACTGATTTTGAAATTACTAGCGAAGGTCTATTCTATGTGACTAGTAAGAATGGGGTTAAAGCTGATTTATTTAAAGTAAATAATGTCAGAGATCAACAAATCAAAATGCCAAATGTATTTGGTCATATAGCACTATCTTCTAGAAGTATTTCTAAACCGGAATTATCGATTTTAACAAGAGGTTGGTTAACACCAAGCAAAAGATACCAATATACCACCAATGAAGGGTTGATCGAAAAGGATTTAAATCCGGTAGCTGATGATTTACAGATAAAGGATATAATTATAGATGAGGTTGAGGTTACTGCACATGATGGAGAACAAATTCCACTATCCTTAATTTACAATAAAAATAGCAAGCTTGATGGAAGTACACCATTAATGATGGATGGTTATGGAGCATATGGATCATCAAGAGTACCAGTTTTTTCGTTAAGAAAACATTTATGGATTCAGGAAGGAGGAATTTATGCTATTGCTCATGTGAGAGGAGGAGGAGAAAAGGGAGATGCCTGGCATAAAGGAGGATTTAAAAATACAAAGGAAAATACCTGGAAAGATTTTATTTCATGTGGTGATTACTTAGTTGCCAATAAGTATACATCACCTTCCAAGTTAGCAGTTTGGAGTGGAAGTGCAGGTGGAATTATGATCGGTAGAGCCATCATAGAAAGACCTGAATTATTTAAAGCAGCAATAGTTGAATTCGGTAGTTTAAATACATTAAGATCAGAAAGCCGACCTAATGGCGCTAACAATACGAAAGAATTTGGTTCCATTAAAGACTCTTTGGAGTTTAGAGGACTTATGAAAATGGATGCTTTTTATAATCTAAAAGAAGGAGTAGCATATCCATCTACTTTTTTAACAGCAGGAATTAATGATCCAAGGCTTCCTGCTTGGTTTACGTTAAAGTTTGCCGCTAAAATGGAGGATTTTAATATCTCTGAGAATCCAAATCTTCTTTTGATTGATTTTGAATCTGGCCATGGTATAGATGACACAAAACTTAAAGAGTTTGAAAGGTTTGCTAATATTTTAAGTTACGCTTTTTGGCAAACCGGACATCCAGATTATCAGTTGAAAGAGTAATACATAAAAAGTTTTAAGTAAAGGTTTTCATTTGACATGAGTTTAGCAGTTATGAAAACTGTACATGAAGTAAACCGAATAAATAGTAAAAAATGAGTTTACTAGGATAACAGCCCTATTTTAGCATACTTATTAAAAGAATAGTCAAACTAAGGTAACATTTCACTTTTAAATAACACTTACCTATATAAAGACAACAGATATTATTATGAAATACATAACAAAACTAGGAATTAAGGGAGTTGCTATTATGCTATTGCTATTTACCGGTTGCGGCAAAGAAACTACATTAAACAAACCATCATTAGCTCCTGAAAAACTGGTTGTTGATACATATCATGGAACGCAAATTGAAGATCATTACCGAAACCTTGAAAACTTGGAGGATTCAACTGTCATAAAATGGTTAAAAGAGCAAGGAGATTTTGCATTTAATATCTTAGACAAAATACCTGGTAGACAAAAATTAATTGAACAGCTTCAATCTTACGATAGGAAACAAAACTTTTCATATTCATTGTTTAAAAGAACTATAAATGGAATTCACTTCTACGCAAAGACGATAGGTGATGAAAAAGTAGCAAAACTTTATTACAGAAAAGATTTTGATGATGAAGAAGTTTTATTGTATGACCCTTCTGTTCGTGGTGATGAGGATCCATATAGAATCAGTCTTATACAGCCCGATCATAAGGGAGAAAAAATAGTAATATGTTTAGGTAAAAAAGGTGAGGAGCTTTCTGAAGGCTTTATAATGGATGTAGCTACAAAAGAAGTGCTACCATTAAGATTAAAAAATGTATTACATTCTTTTATTGGGGTAAGGTGGTTATCTGATAATTCTGGAGTTTTTTATTTGTATTCACCGATTACTGATCCTACGGATAAGGACTTCCTACAGCATACTAAAACTGTATTGTGTAAAATAGGTCATAATACTACACCTATTTTTTCAAAGGAGAGTAAAGTAGAAAATAAAATAAACCCTGAGGATTTTCCTTTGGTTTATAATTTTGACCCTAAGGATGGTTATTTATTTGGTGTAGTAGGTGGATCGGACTCTTTTTATGATATTTATTATGCTAGAGAGTTAGATGTACTTTCAAATAGTTTTTCTTGGAAGTTATTATTTAAAAAAGAAGATAAGGTAAAAAGACATAGGGTAACTGATGATGGAGATTTAATTTATCTGTCCTCTAAAAATGCTGTACATCATCAAATTTTGAAGACCTCAATAGAAAATCCTGATATCGCTAATGCTGAAATTCTTGTTCCTGAAAAAGAAGATGCAACAATAATATCATTTACTTTAACAAAAAATGGACTGTTTTATACTACACTGAAGAATGGAGTAGAAGCTAAATTATATTTTGTAAATCATAAAGGAGAGGAAAAAGAAATTATTCCGCCTAGATCTTCCGGAAACATTAGTGTTAGTTCATATGGTATTGGTAGTGATTTTTTAAGGGTAATTACTAGTGGTAGAATTGCTCCTTCCATTAATTATTTTTACGATGTTATTAAAAATGAATTCAAAAGAGATCGTTTTATTCCTGTTAATGAGTACCCTGAATTTGAAGAAATAACTGTTGAAGAAACAGAGATTTCTTCTCATGATGAGGTTAAAGTTCCTATCACCATTATTAAAAATAAAAACGTCAAAAGAGATGGAAATAATCCTACATTGTTTTTTGGATATGGTTCTTATGGAAAAATTGCAAGAGCCTATTTTAATCCAAGTTTTTTGACTTGGGTTTCAAACGGTGGTATTTTAGTTTTTGCTCATGTAAGAGGGGATGGATATAAAGGAGAAGCTTGGCATCAAGCTGGTTTTAAAACTACGAAACCCAATACCTGGAAAGATATGATTGCTACAACAGAGTATATGATTGCTGAAGGTTATACAACTCCTGAAAAATCTGCACTTTGGGGCTCTAGTGCTGGAGGAATATTAGCTGGAAGAGCGATGACAGAACGACCAGATTTATATAAAGCAGTAATTCTTACTTCTCCAGCAACAAATATGTTACGATCAGAAGTACAACCCAACGGGAAGAACAGTATAAAAGAATTTGGAACTGTGGAAATAGAAGAAGAGTTTCATGCTTTATTAGAAATGGATTCTTATCATCATATTGAGAAAGACGTTGAGTATCCAGCAACTTTAGTAACTGGTGGAATGAAAGATGGACGTGTTGTAGTATGGGATCCGGCAAAATTTGTAGCCAAGCTTCAAGCTTATAATGGTGCTGATACTCCCACTATATTTGCGGTAAAGACTGATCAGGGTCATTCTGCATCAAACTCTGGAAAAATGGATAGATATGAATTGTATGCCAACGCTTTTTCTTTTGCGCTTTGGCAAATGGGTTATGAGGAATACCAACCTAAAGATTGATTAGAATTAAGAAAATCATCTTTTTAAGGTAACATAATTCTATCTTCGCACACTTACTAATACAGAATATTTATTCGATAGTAACGAACTAAAGAGGTTAAAGAAAAAAGAACAAAAGTAAATCGAGTTTAAAAAGAATGTTGATCAGTAAATCACCACAACTTCTATGAGTGCAATTACAAATATCTTAGGGTTTGTCAAAAAGTATATAGTTTATGTCCTAAGGGTCATTAGTAGGTACTACATTGCTTATAATATGTTTTCATATGCATTTGCTAAAATTTTGAAAACACAATTTAATTTAGGACCTACTTATGCTGATGATCTCGGACTGGATAGTTTTAATGGTTTTATGCTAACTTGGTATTATTACGGGTATTCACGTACCTATGGATTGGTCATTGCAAGTACGCAGATTGTAGCAGGATTGTTATTACTTTTTAGAAAAACAGAACGACTAGGTGTTGTATTGTTTTTAAGTTTTATGGTTAATATCTTACTGGTAGATATTTTTTATGAAATTGATGGGGCATTGTGGCAGGCTGTTAAACTAACCTTGCTTGGATTCTTCTTACTGTTTTCAGACTGGAAAGGATTTAGATTGTATTTCTTACGAGTTATGGAGAACATACAACTAATACCGAAAATACTGCCTCATAAATTTAGAAAGGTGTATTGGCTAAAGTTTCTGATTATTCCAGTTATGATTTGGTATGCATTTAATTATATCTACGATATTAAGAAAAATTATATTTTAAAAAATGAACTTTTTGGTATTTGGAGAAATGTGACCGATGATAAAGATCACTCACATCGATTGTACAAAGTAACTTTTGACTATAATAATGAATTAAGAATTAAAGATTTTTCTAAAAACATCTACTTTGGAAGTATTGAATTGGATTCGATAGCAAAAACCATTCAATTGAATGCTAATCATTATTCTGAAGAAGTTCAATATTTTGTGCAAGATAGTATTGYAAAACTATCTGAGGATCAACGAAAAGATAAAAAGATCAAAAAAGGGATTAGAAACTACTATCACACGCTGAATAATTCAACACCTTTTCAAAAGGATTTGTATTCATACCAAGTAAAACAAGATACACTATTACTTACTTCATCTAATCAGAAAGAATTGAAGTTTGTAAATATCTATGAAGATTCGAAGTAGCAGGTGAAATATTCAATATCACATGGAGAACTAACCATTAGAATTTACTAAAACTAATTTCTAATGCCATCATCGAAGGGTATTCTAAAAATTTGAGTTGTATAGTAACATTTTGTGTGTTTATGATACTTACTGATACTAATTGTTTATGATCAAACACAAATCAATCATGCAAACAATCACCAGATATGTAGTAATCGTAATCACCCTAACACTTATATTTCTGCAAAGTGCATTTTCTCAACAACAAAAAGGAACGTTTATCAATGCATCCATCGGTTTGGGGATCACCACTCCATATGATAATGTAGATGTATATGGCGATGGTATTTTTATACAAGCAGAATATGTATGGGCACCCAAAAGATGGTTTAGTCTAAGACCTTATGTAGGATATATCAATACTGCTACAGATGAAGATAGTCTTTCAGAAAGTTTTATCAATGCCAGAGCTTCTACCAAGGCTTTTTTTCTAGGTGGAAAAACAAAATTGGCGATTCCCATTCCGTGGGTAGCGCCTTATGTAGAATTGGGATTAGGAGCTTCTGTAGGTTCTTTTGAAACTGTAACCCCATTCGTGAATGAAAAAGAAAGCGGTCTGACCCTTCATGTTCCTTTCTCGTTCGGACTTGCATTAGGGCGTAATAACAATGTAGATGTGGGATTATCCTATTATTTTTATCCTTTATTAGAACAATTTAGCGGAGCTTTTGCAGTAGGTGTTTCATTTCCTATTCATAGATAATCATACTATTTGTAAACATCTCCCCAACCCCTCTTCGAAGAGGGGCTATTCGCGCTGTATCGAGTTACCTTCCTTTGAAGACGACATCGCGATAGTGATGAGCGAGGTGTTGCGTTGGAAAGAGATGTATGTTTTAAGTGTGTAAAAACAAGCTAATGCGATTTAATTGGGTAACTCTATAAATTAACGTGAGTTCAATGTATATCATTCTGAAAATCAATTTATTGTATTTCAAAACAAAAACACCTCCCTAAATCCCTCTTCAAAGAGGGACTTTTAGCTCCTCTCCTTTGAAACGACATCATGAAAATGATGGGCGAGTTGGCGCGTCGGAAAGGGTGAGGATGTTATTTGATGATTTAAAAAAAACAAGTAATTGGAAATCAATAATATATTTATGTTGTTAAATCGAATTCACTTTAAATTAATTAAAAACCATTTAAACTTTTCCTTATTTCAAATTTAGATTAATACAAGTTTGTAACACTTTTTAGACAGTCTCTTTGTTTAAAAAGAGTGTATTACTCACCTTTTGCTATGAGGTGCGTATTATCCTCAATATTGAGTTCGATTAATAATCGCTTTGGATCGATCACAGCATTGCCGGGAATCTGGTCTGTTTCGAACGTAAAACTCATTTCTTCCTGATCAATCAAAACACGTTTGGAAACTAACAACTCCTCACTATCTTCAGCAAAAAGACCGATGTCTACCCAATGATGTGGGTGCACTTTAGTTTCGTTACCAAGACTATCCACCTTAATTTTAGAAGCATTGATTGTTACTGCCGTTTCATAATTTCCTTTGGGTAAGGTTGTATAGGAAGCTTTCGCTAAACTATATTCATATAAGGTAATTTCCTGAAACCAATCTGTTAGTAGATACTGCAGATGTGTTGGAATTTTAGGTTGTAAGTAGGATATAAAATCCAAAGTGGTTGGATACGGTTCTTCCTTATATTTATACGCATTGAGAAATGTTCTGAGCGCTTCATTTAGGTTTTCTTCGCCTATATAATCTTGTAATGCATACAGCACCAAACTTCCTTTGCCATAGTGAATATATCCTTGATCTTTTACTTTTAGTAAGGGAACTTCTTTTTGTGTTTCATTACTTCTTCCTTTTAAATAACGTTCAAAATCATAAGCCAAAAATTGCTTCATTTTCATATCATCTTTCAGTTCATTTTTCATCACCATGAGCGCAGAATATTCTGCAAAACTTTCGGATAACATCGTTGCTCCTTCTACATTAGCACCAATAAGCTGGTGTGCCCAATATTGATGTGCCATTTCATGGGCAACAATAGCATAAATAATATTATTATCGTTTTTATTAGAGAGATTGGTAATAAATCCTCCTCCTTCGGTATAAGGCATAGTGCCTGGAAAAGCCTGTGCAAAATTGTAATACTTCGGTATTTCGATGATTCTTGCTTGTTTATGAAAATAAGGTCCGAAGTTTTTACTATAATAATCCAATGATTTTTCTACAGCTTCTTGCATCATAGCAACATTATAAGGATGTGACTTATCATAATATACCTCTACATCAATATCGTTCCATTTTTTCTTGGCAACTTCATATCTTGCTGACATAAAATTGGTAAAACTTAAGGATGAATGATCATTTTTATAATGAAAATAAGCTCTACCATTTTCATTCCATTGTTTAACCAACGAACCTGGCGAAATTGCGATTTGATCATCTGCCGTAGAAATAATAGTTTCTATAGTGACCCAATCGGATGCTTTTCGGGTAATGTAATTTTCCTGCAGATATTCAGAGTCCTTATCTGCTAAAGTGGTTGTTGGTTTTCTGGGTGGTAATCCTGCTTCTTTCCGATCTGTTTCGTTCGTTAGCTCATTATACGGTTCATATCCTGTAGACGGTAATAGGTGCATAGAGTCAAAAAAAGTTCCGTTTTCGACCACTCTAATATTGGAGATTTCATTTTCGAAACCACGACTAATATATGCTGTATCTAAAATGATATCCATACTACAATTGGGTGCTAAGGGAGTTTCGAGCTGGAAAATTTGATATCCTAATTCTTCATCATTCAGCACTAATTTTGAATTCGGGATATGTAGTTTTTTGATCCATTTGGATTTCTGTACATCCTCTGCATTCCGTTCTCCTATAAAATAGAACAAGGAGTAATGTAGCGAATCGATTGGAGCATTGCTTTTGTTTTGAATCGTTAAAACGGAACTAGTATTTACATTTCTTTTATTTGGATAGATATCCACTCCATATTTGATGGCAACGGTTTTGGGTTGTGCAATGTGTTCATACTTTTTATACTTTTTCTCATAAGAGGCTTGCATTTTTTTGATATCTGTAACGGTATGGTATGGATTGATCACCTGTGTATTGTAGTATACAAAACTGGCAATGATTCCGAATAAAAGTGTACACGATAAGAAGGTAATCGCATATCTTTTGGTGATGTGTTTTTTGGCAGCAGTATATCGGTTTTTGATTCCTTTGATAGTGCCTCTAATCCAAAATAAACTGGCAATAGTGACTAACAAGAAACCAAAAAGCATCCAGTATAGATTGAACCAGTTTTTTGCAATTACAACACGACTAAACCCATTCATATCAGAATACGTATAGCTAGGTGAAAACCCAAGATTTAGCATATAAGATTTGATTCCGAAAATATCGATCACCAAAAACTCAATCATAAAAATGAGTAGTATAGAAATAAAATATGCCAGG
>NZ_WEKL01000051.1 GCF_019295435.1 Aquimarina litoralis | reverse complement strand
GCTATTAAAAACAGTAGAACCTAAGTAAAACCTTTGATCAGTTTCAACTTCAACGATCTCACCTTCATCTACAAACCCAACAACCGTTTCTTGAACAATAGTTATGTTTGTTTTTTCTTTCAAAAATGAAAAAGCAAATTGATAAAAATCTTTACTTCTTATCAATCTATATTGATATGGTGTAATATCTATGGTATCTGAAAAATCTTTACTTCCGAAAAAAATACGCTGCCATTCTTTACTAACCGAAGTTTCCCACAAGCCTTTATCCTTCTGCCAAAAACACCAAGTTCGATCATTTTGATTTTTTTCTTCTTTATCAATTAAAAGAATTTTTTTTTGATCAAAAAATGGATCTAACGCCATCTGATATGCGAGTATCAATCCTGAAGCACCAGTACCCATGATAATGTAATCGTATCGCTGCATTAATAGAATAGAAATGTTGTAAAAAATATAAAGATAGCTATGAAAATATGAACGGACAATGTGTATTGTAAAGTTTTATAGAACTTTTGAAACAAAATATGAGCAACAAAAGCAGTGATTAACCACCCTATATAATTCTGAATAGGCACTACTCCATTATCAAACTCCCAGAAATCAAATCTCGGAGCAGAAACTTCAATAATTACATCTAGCGCTACCATCAATATTGCACCAATACTCGCCGTAATAATTATGTTAGTGTGGATTTTCTTAGCAATAGCAGCAGTAGTATATACCAACAGTGCCCAATTTATACCAATAATCCAGGGAACTCCCAGAACTTTAATCCCTAAATTGTTACCATATGCATAGTTTCCAAAAATCAATCCGTGATTTACGCCTAAATATTCGGTTATCATTCCTATAGAAAAAGGAATAAGCATGGCAAGAATTAATTTTCTTCTGGCATTTGAAGTCCAACAAATTAAGACTGTGTATACTGACAAATTAAGTGGTGTTAGCGGTAAAAACCAATCTTCATATCCTATCAATATCCCAATTATTCCTGAAACTGTGAATAACCAGATTATAATAATAGCTATAATAAGCTGTCTTTCTTTTAACATGATTTAATGAAGTTTATAATCTTTTTCAATTAACTCTGCAACTATTTTTCCAGAGAGCAAACACAATGGAATCCCTCCTCCTGGATGTACACTTCCTCCACAGAAATATAAGTTTCTAATTTTTTTAGAAAAATTTGGGTGGCGCAGAAAAGCAGCAAATTTATTATTACTACTAGATCCATAAAGTGATCCTTGATATGATTGCGTTTTTTCTTCAATACTTCTTGGATCTAAAATAGTTTCCGTTTCTATCAACTCTTCAATAGATACATTCAGCAGTCTAGTTAATTTTTCTAAAACATGTTTCTTGGATTGTTTTATAATGGTCTCCCAATCTTGTCCTTCGTTTCCTGGAACATTAATCATTACAAACCAATTTTCGCAACCTTTTGGGGCATCATTTGGTTCGTTTTTGGCAGTAATATTTATATAGACAGTTGGATCATKATACGTCTTTTTCTTTTCAAAGATATATTCAAACTCTTCCTCATAATTTTTAGAAAAAAAGATATTATGTAAATCCAACTCAGGAAACTCCTTTTTGATTCCCCAATAAAAAATAAGTGCACTACTTGATCTTGGTTGCTTAAGCGTTTTTTCAGGCGCTTTTTGATCGGATAATAGCTTTTTATACGTTGGTACTACATCCATATTAGATATTACAATATCAGATGGTATTTTTTTGCCGTTTGCTATAACACCGATTGCTTTATTATCAGCAATCATAATTTGATCAATCTTAGTATCAAACTGAAATTCAACTCCCAAATCTAATGCCAACTGATACAGTGCTTTTGTAATACTATGCATTCCTCCTTTTGGAAAAAAAGTTCCAAAATGTTGCTCTAGATGAGGAATCATAGACATAATTCCAGGAGTAAGATAAGGTGAAGAACCGTTATAAGTTGCAAATCGATCAAAAAACTGAACTAACTTAGGATCTTTAAACTCCTTTCTATTATAATCATGAAGCTTTGTATTGATTCCTAAGCTATTAATTCCTGCAATTGCCTTTAAAGTATTTGGAGACAAATACGTGGATAATTTATGCAGTGACTTTTCAAGAAACAAAGAAGAGGTAAGATCATACTTCAACTTACTTCTTTTAAAATACGTAAGAATTTGATCACTCTTTACTTGAAAGGTCTGTTCTGCTTCTTTAGCGAATTTATTAATGTCGGATAATGCAGTAAACTTAGTTCCATCTTCATAAAAATAACGACATACTACTTCTTTCTTTTTGTAATCAAAATACTTGGAAATATCTTTATTTGAAATATCAAATAGCGCTTCTACAAATTGTGGCATTGTAAATAGTGAAGGACCGCAGTCAAATCTATATCCACTTTTGTATATTTCAGTCAACTTTCCTCCAGGATATGAATTGGATTCATAAACATTTACATCAAAATTTTGATTCCTCAAGCGTATTGCAGAAGCTAGTGCTGCAATTCCAGATCCGACAATGGTTACTCTTTTTCCTGACATATTAAGAGCGTAAAGATATTGTGAAAAAATAAAATGTATTAGTAATTTAGTTAACTTTAGTATTGTTTTTTGTATACTTTTGGTTCTTAAGCTTTATAACATGAAAAAACTGTTTTTTCTTCTATTCCTTTTTAACCTATTTTTTTCTTTAAGTGCTCAAGAAAAGCCAAAACAAATACAAACTCCTAAAATCATTACTAAACTGAAATTAGGCAAAAAGATTAATTTAAAATCTAAAAGTCT
The DNA here is from genome assembly GCF_019295435.1 of Aquimarina litoralis. Classification (GTDB taxonomy): domain Bacteria; phylum Bacteroidota; class Bacteroidia; order Flavobacteriales; family Flavobacteriaceae; genus Aquimarina; species Aquimarina litoralis_A. Next base: position 28,803 of record NZ_WEKL01000051.1, on the reverse strand, counting down.
ACAATTTTTAAAGTTAGTAGAAGACTCTAGATGCCCTAAATATGTAAGTTGTGTTTGGGAAGGGCAGGCTAAAGTTATAGTTGGGGTTTACGAAAATGATATTCTTGTAGAAGAAAAGCTTATTATTATAGGCGCAAAAGGTATAACACCTGACTCCCCAAAAGAACTGCTAAAACAAGAAGAAAAAGCTATTCTTGGATACAATTTGAGTCCTTATCCCGTTAATGATGAAAAAATCCCTCATAAAGATTATTATTTAGAACTGCTCGTAAAATAATCGATTTATATTTAGTTACTTTATACCATGGTTTCAAATAAAGCTAAGGCTCATATTGCTTTGCTCAGTTTAAATATAATATATGGGGCAAACTATTTGATAGCAAAAGGCTTAATGCCCAATAAAATTGGCCCATCTGCTTTGGTTTTTTTAAGAATTACAGGCGCTGGATTGCTTTTCTTACTCCTTAAATTTTTTGTAAAAGAGCGCGTACAAAAAAAAGATATTCCAAGATTACTGCTTTGTGGAATTTTAGGTGTGGCAACAAATCAATACTTTTCCATGAATGGTCTTAGTCTTACCTCGCCTGTTGATGCTGCTATAATTGTGACTGCAATGCCCATCTTTACAGTTATTATCAGTTACTTTTTATTAAAAGAACCGTTAACAACATCTCGAATTCTCGGTATTTTTATTGGCGGTAGTGGTGCTGTTTTGTTGATTTACTTAGGAAATTCTGGACTAGGCACAGGATCCTTAAAGGGAAATATCTTTATTGGGCTCAATGCTTTATCATTTGCTTTCTACCTTGTTCTTGTAAAACCTATGATGGCAAAATATCAGCCAATTACAGTAATTGTATGGACCTTTTTCTTTGGTTTTCTTTTTATGTTTCCTTTTTGTTTTGGTCAATTGTTACAAACGGATTTTAGCACATACACCAGTAGTAATTGGACATCCTTATTTTACGTAATCATTGGACCTACTTTTTTAGCTTATTTACTAAATATGTTTGCCTTACAATATGTAAAACCTACGGTGTCTAGCAGTTACATTTACGTTCAACCGGCTGTAGCTATGATATTAGTAGCCGGAATATCTTATTTCATTATAGATAGTCAATATAAAGGTGACATAACGATTCCAAAACTCCTATGCTGTGCATTTATTTTTATAGGCGTTTATTTAATAAGCAGCAATCGCTCTATAAAATGGTTAAGAAGAAAATAACTTTTTAATAAAGTATTTGATAAATAATATACCAGGTAATGCTATTCCCATAGATAGTACTGAAATTAGAATTCCAACATCTAGAATTAGAAATAACAAACCAAAAACATTTAGTAAAAGAACCACAAAGAACAAACCTCCTTTACTATCAGAAACAAACTGTTTTTTATTGGACTTATAATCATACCAATAAGCAATTAGAATAACTATAATTGATGACATAAAATGTATAATATTCCAGTTATGAGATTATGATATTTCGATCAACTAAAAAAAGATGCTCCATAAAAGAAGAGCATCTTTTCAAATGTATTAAATTTCACCTTAATTAATCTCCTGAATATCCATTAACATATTTTCCCAGTTTTTTTGATTTTCGTGATCAAATTGAGCACCATTTTCATCAGCAACTGTAAAACGCTTTATAGCGGGTGTCTTACTTGTTGCTTGATACAATTGATATGCCTCTTCAGTTAAAGCTTCTGCAATAGGTAAATCAATTGAAGCATAAACCGCACGTTTGCAAGCTTCGATAGATTCTGCTGGGAATTTGGAGATACGTTCTGCAAGAGCATCAACATATGATCCAATCTTATCTGCATCTAACGCTTTGTTTACGGTTCCAAATTTTTCAGCTTCATCTGCATCCCAATCTCTAGCTCCTAAAATAATTTCTAAAGCTTTTCCGAGTCCTACTTGTCTTGCCATACGAGAAGCTCCTCCTCCACACGGCAAAATTCCCATTCCAACTTCCATTTGCATAAATTTTGCTTTCCCTCTAGCAGCAAAACGCATATCTAATGCTAGTGCCATTTCATGACCTCCTCCTCTTGCAAAACCTTCAATTTTTGCTATTGTAGCCTGAGGTACTTGACTTAATCTTTCCAGAACAGCTTGTAGGTCTAATAGTTTAACTTCATTTCTAGGAACAGCTTCTTGAGACATATCCCTTAATAAGTTCGTATCATAATGACATACCCAATAACCTTCGTTAGAAGACTGAAATACCACTACTTTAACACTTCGGTCACGCTCCAAACGTAAACAAAGACTACTTAAGTCTGCTAACATTTCTTGTCCTTGTACGTTAACCGGTCCAAAGTTAATTGTTACGTACAAAATCCCTCCTTTTTGTTCTGCTGTGAATGTTTGAAAATTCTTATAATCCATGATTTATCTAAATTTTAATTAATGATTCCTGCGAAAGTGTGTTGTTTTATTTTCCCATCTTCTATGATATAAGTATCGGTTGCCAATTGCACATGAATATGCTTGTTTTTTCCAGTCCAAACGAAATAAACTATGTTGTCATTAGTTTGTTGGTTGATGGTTTTAAAATCAAAGTTTTCGAACTTAGGAAGGAATGCTTTATAGAAACCAAATATTTCTTCATATCCTTTATAGGTTTTATCTGGTGTAATGAATAAAGCATCATCGGTATAATCTTCCAATACTTTTATTGGATCCAATGTATCTACAGCCCTCATATGGCTTTCAAATACGTCTTGAGGATTTTTCATAATAAGTGCTTGTTAAACTTTACAGTGCAAAGTTATTTTAGAAGCACACCTATTATCAGGTAAGAAAAAAAGAGGTTTTAGTAAAAAACGAGGAAAAGTTATTTAGAGGTTTTCAAATTTGCCTGAAAAGTTCTTGCGGCCATCCCTTTGTAGGATATAAATGTTTTATCTAAATGACTACTATCTGTAAAACCCAACTCTTGAGCGATTTCAGAAACTGTTAAGTTGGTGTACTTCAACCGTGTTTCCGCCATCTTTAGTTTATAATTTATAATATACTTTTTGAGACCAATTCCCATTTTATTTTTAAAGTATTCACTGATATAATTTTCAGACATATAAAACTGATCTGCCAACGCCTTTTTTGAGAGTTTTTCAGAATCATGAATATGATAATGGATATAATTAATAATACTCTGAATTTTGGAATCTTTAATATCTGAATATACAAAACTTACATTTCTTGATATAATGTGAAGAATAGAATGCAAAGTAGATTTTAAAACAGCTTCACTGACTAAATTTTCCTCATTGTACTCATTTCTCAAAACCGTAAATAGTAAAAATATACTATTCTCATCTGATTTTGATCGAAAATCCAAATTAGAAGTTCTATCAGCTCCATGTAATATGGTTTCTATTTTCTTGAACCATTGTTTTCGTTGAATTTCGTATTCATTCGATAACATATCACCAAAAAAACTATTAAGAAATTTTATCGCAGAAACCGTAGTCGGTTTTTCAATTTCAAAGTTATATTCATCATTTGGTATCAAAATAAAGACTTGATTTTCCTGATATTCAACTCTGTGTTTATTGATAACTAATGTACCTGAACCTTCTTTGATAAATAGTATTTCAAAAAACCGAATAGGAGTATACTGGCAAAATGCTAAGGAAGTAACTTTTTCAAAATGCTGTATGACGATATTTTTGAAAATTGTTCTTGGCATACCTAAAAAGCTGTAATCTTTCTAATGACAACCACAACCATTTTTCCCGCAGGCGCCGGATTTTTTGTTCGCTGAAGAAACCTGAGGCTTCCAAAAGAATTTTTTCACTAAAAAACCTATTGCTAACGCAACAACTACAAATACCAGTATATTTTGGATAAGTAAATTCATAATTCTTCTGTCGTATAAAAATACAAAAACTTATTGTTTTAAAGCTTGATCTAAATTCACTAAATAACTATGTATTATTATTTCAAAACTTGATAGGCAATAAGAGCAACAGTATATGCCAGTACACTCATAAATACCAATTGTGTTATTGGCCATTTCCAACCATTAGTCTCTCTTTTTACTATTGCTAAAGTACTCATACACTGCATTGCAAAGGCATAGAATAAAAGCAATGAAATACCACCAGCTAAATTATACAGAGGAACTCCTGTTACTGGATGTACCTCTTTAGCCATTCTATTTTTTATGGTCTCCTCTTCATCACTCCCGACACTATAAATGGTTGCTAAAGTACCTACAAAAACCTCTCTGGCAGCAAAAGAACTGATAATTCCTATTCCTATTTTCCAATCATACCCTAAAGGTGCTACGATTGGTTCAATGGCTTTTCCTGCATAGCCAATAAAAGAATATTCTAGCTTATAAGAAGCAACTTTTTGATCCAACTCTTCTTGTGATAAGTCAGTATATTCAGATGCTACTATTTCTTCTGCTTTACTAAATTTATCATTAGGTCCGAAGCTTGCTAGTACCCAAAGAATAATAGATAATGCCATTATTATTTTTCCAGCTCCAAAAACAAATGCCTTTGTTTTTTCTATTACATTAAATAAAACATTTTTCAGTAATGGTTTTTTATAAGCTGGCATCTCAATTACAAAGTAACTTTTGCTTTTAATTTTAAGTGCTTTATTAAGTATCCATGCTGCACCAACAGCTCCTCCGAAACCAATAAAATACAATAACATTAATGTTAAACTCTGATAACTAAATATCCATCCCACTTTTTCGTCAGGAATAACGAGCGCTATAATAATCAAATATACTGGTAGTCGCGCAGAACAGGTAGTAAAAGGAACCACTAAAATTGTAATGAGTCTTTCTTTCCAATTTTCAATATTTCGAGTTGCCATCACTGCAGGGATTGCACATGCAGTTCCTGAAATTAACGGAACAACACTTTTACCACTCAACCCAAATTTTCGCATTACCCTATCCATAAGAAAAACTACGCGACTCATATAACCGCTTTCTTCCAAAATCGATATAAAGAAAAATAGAAATGCTATTTGTGGAATAAATATTACTATTCCACCTAATCCAGGAATAATACCATCGGTAATAAGATCTACAAAAGGTCCCGAAGGCAACAAGGACTTTGTAGTTTCGCTTAACCAAGCAAATCCTTCGTCAATTAAATCCATTGGGTAGGAAGACCAATCATAGATAGCTTGAAATATTAAGAGTAATATTGCAAAAAAGATAACATAACCCCAAACTTTATGAGTTAACACTCTATCTAACCTAGCGCGTAATCCCGTTGCAGATTTTTCATCTATAAAAAGTCCTTTTTTTAGAACCTGATTAATAAATTGATATCTTTTTATAGTTTCCTTTTGTTGAAACCGTTTTAATTCACTCTCTGATTTAATTTCAAAATCTGGTAATACGGATAACTCCTTTTTATCTCCTTTTCTAAAACTGACATCTTGCGTAATTACCAACCAAAGATTGTATAATGACTGATCGGAAAGAGTATTTTGGAGTTTATCGAAATACTCTGGAGCAAAACTTAATGCGTTAAGACAAGGTTTTATAGATAACGATTTATATGAAAGAATCAACTCTTTCAATTCTTCAATACCTTGATTTTTCCTTGCACTTATAAGCGCAATCTTAGTATTCAACTCTTTTTCAAGCAAAGGAATATCTAAAGAAATTCCCGTTTTACTCATACGATCCGCCATATTGATGGCCAGAATAGTAGGAATCTCTAAATCCTTAATTTGAGTAAACAGTAATAAATTTCTTTTAAGATTTTCTACATCCGTTACCACTACTGCTACATCTGGAAAATTTTTATCTTTTCTATTCAGCAATACTTCTGTTACTACATTCTCATCTAACGAAGATGCATTCAAACTATAGGTTCCAGGCAAATCTAGAACACGAGCTTTTACCTCGCCAGATAGCTTACATATTCCCTCTTTCTTTTCTACTGTAATTCCTGGATAATTACCTACTTGTTGATTTAGACCAGTAAGCAAATTAAAAACAGAGGTTTTACCCGTATTGGGGTTTCCGATAAGTGAAACTTTAATTTGCTGAGTCATAAAAAGTAATCCTGTTAAATAATTTCAATCTCTATCTGTGAAGCAATATCTTTTCGAATAGCGAGATGACTACCATTGATCGAAAGATACATTGGGCATTGAAAAGGAGCAGTTTGTACTAACTGAACTTCGTTACCTGGCAGACATCCCATTTCTAGTAATTTAAGAGGGATTGTATCCGAAGTTATTTCTTTAATCAATCCTCGTTGACCTTTTTTAAGATGTGCAATAGTAACTTTCAAGCTTTATTTAGAATAATTTTAAACAAAGCAAAAATAATGGAAAAAAGTCTATTGAAAAAACTATGCCTATGATTAATATATGGTTTTAAGATATTTTTGGGATACCGCTCAAAAAACAGCTTTTATCCTGATCAAAAAAGGTGAATTACCCCAAAAACCGTCCGAAATCATTGAAAATCAATATTCTCGGACATTCTCACAAACAAGTACCACTACCTTCAACCCATCTAAATTTAGAAATAGGCGGAAACTGAAAAGCCTTTAATAGAGTAAGACAAATTTTATTCGTAATTAAAACCTATTATAATGAAAAATCTTAAACACCGATTATTTCAAGCATTCTTACTTTGCTTGATTGCAGTAATAACATCTTGTGAAAAAAGCAGTATTGATCAAGAGAACATCGATTTGTCAAGTGAAGATAAAGCCGATAAAATTGAAAAGTATGATGAATATACCGTTAGAATGCCAAAGAAAGATGGTAAGTATTTCGTGGCAAGAAATGAAAAAACAGGCAATAAACTATCCTATGAACTACGTGATACTTTTATTACTAGTTTTCAAATCTCTTCAGCGGATGGAAAGGTTGTTGTATTTGACAAATTGGTAATCCCGACAGCAGGAAACTTACCACCTTGGAGACCCAATTGTCCTGATGGATGGGATGAAAAATTGATCTGCTACGTAAACGATGATGGAATTCTTGTTTCTTACACTCGATGTACTCCAACTTCATTTACCATAGGTCTAGAACCTGAATGGTAGCATCAAAAACCTAATAAGGGTTTAAAAAAAATAAGATTTACGAGTAATCCCTAGAAACACAGCTGCTAAGCTTACCAATATTTTCTGAAGCAGCTGTGTTATTTTACGTTTTCTTCTTTTAGTACATCTATATCTTCGAGCAAACGTTCGATTTCATCTAAATCAGTACCGTCATAAAACCCTCTTATACGTTTTTCTTTGTCGACCAAGACAAAGTTTTCGGTATGAATCATATCGTAAGGACCACCGTCTCCATATGATTTGGCTACCAAATAGGATTTTCTAGCTAAGTCATAAATTTGCTTTTTATCTCCTGTCACTAAATTCCACCTAGTATCATCCACCCCTTTTTTTTTAGCATACGCTTTTAATTGCGGTACGTCATCTGTTTCTGGAATTACAGTATGCGATAAAAGCATTACCTCAGCGTCTTTTTTTAATCGGCTTTGGATCAGCTTCATATGATCCGTCATAATTGGACAAATTGTCTGACACGTAGTAAAGAAAAAATCAGCAACATAAATTTTATCATTATAATCGGCTTGTGTGATATTTTTTCCGTTTTGATTCCACAAACTAAAATCTGCTATTTTATGGTATTTACGTACATGCTGAACAGTACTATCTACTAATTCAGTAGCGACCATATCAGGTTCATATACCTGTAAAACTCTTTTAGGTTTAAGAATTGAATAGATTATAGAAATTATAATTGCAGACAATACAAATAATACTATGGCAAAGAATTTGTACTTGGAAAAAAAGCGAAGCATACCTGTTTTTTATGAATAACAAAATTACGAGGTTTATAGTATATCAAATTATTGTTTTCGCTAAAAAAATACTAAAACCAACATCTGTAGACCTTATTTCTTTTATAAACTAGTCTAAAAGGTTACTTTTGCGTGATTTAATTTTGAATTAGACCTTATGAGTCCAATAATTGTAAAAGCGTTACAGCTATTATTAAGTTTGTCCATTTTAATCGTTTTACACGAATTAGGACACTTTATTCCTGCTAAATTATTTAAAACTCGCGTAGAAAAATTCTACTTGTTTTTTGATGTAAAATACTCTCTATTTAAGAAAAAAATTGGTGAAACTGTTTACGGAATTGGTTGGTTACCGTTAGGTGGTTATGTAAAAATTTCTGGAATGATAGATGAGAGCATGGATAAAGAACAAATGGCAGGTCCTCCTCAGCCTTGGGAATTTAGATCCAAACCGGCTTGGCAGCGATTGATTATCATGCTTGGTGGAGTAACAGTAAATATTATTCTAGGGTTCTTAATTTATATGGCTATCATTTTTACTTGGGGTACATCTTACGTTTCTGTAGAAGATATTCCTGATGGATATGAAGTAGCTGAAATCTTCGAAAAATATGGTTTCAGAGATGGAGATAGGATTCTAAAAGTCAATGGAGAAGACTTTAAAGATGCTACAGATATCAATATGTATCTCTTTTTAAGAGATGTGCAAAATATTACCGTATTATCAGCTGATGGTAGCACAAAAACTATTGACCTTCCAGAGGACATAGGCAAAACTATGTTCCAAGAGGGAGTAATGGAGCCATTCGATATTAGACTTAAACCAATATTAGACACAGTAGTGGCTGATAGACCAGCATTTAAAGCCGGTTTAAGAAATGGAGATGAAATTTTATCCGTAAATGGTACTAAGATCTCATGGTGGAACGAATTTCAAAAAGAAGTAAAACCAAAAGAAGATCAAAAAATCGATATTACTTTTCTTAGAGATGGGGCAGAGCAAACAATCTCTGTTAAAACTGACGAAAAAGGAACTATTGGTGTTTATCCTGTTTTCTATAAGATTAATAGAGAAGAGTATTCTTTTGTAGAAAGTATTAGTAAAGGATTTGACTATAGTTATTGGAAATTGCATGATTATATCGCGCAGTTTAAATACGTATTTACTAAAAAAGGAGCGACACAAATAGGTGGTTTCGCTGCTATTGGTAATCTATTCCCTCCTGTTTGGGATTGGGCAGCTTTTTGGAGCACAACTGCTTTTATTTCGATTATTTTGGCATTTATGAATATTTTACCAATTCCGGCATTAGATGGTGGACATGTAATGTTTTTATTATATGAAATTATAGCAGGGAGAAAGCCAAATGATAAATTTATGGAGTATGCACAGTTAGTAGGTTTTGTAATCTTAATTGCCTTACTTTTATTCGCAAATGGTAATGATATTTATCGCGCAATATTCGGAAAATGATAAAAAATTAAAAAAAACTTTTTGAGTATCAAAAATTAGTATATATTTGCACTCGCAAAAGAGAAAAACACTCTATATTTGCAAAAGCATATTCCTCCTTAGCTCAGTTGGTTAGAGCATTTGACTGTTAATCAAAGGGTCCTTGGTTCGAGCCCAAGAGGGGGAGCTGAAAGAAGCCTTAACTTACTAAAGTTGAGGCTTTTTCGATTTTATTCATCACTTTTTATCCAACCATTTATCCAACAATCTCAAAAAAGTGTTTTTGTAGGAAGAAAAATGTCAAAATCTGATCCCTTTTTTCAACGTTAAACAAAACTGTTACACTTTACCGTTACAGTTGCACCATTTTGGTATACTGTAACAGCCATTTTTTCAATATTTATAGTAGTTATCAGCATTGTTACAGTCGAGGTGTTACAGTGTTACACTTTCTGTTACACTTTTTTAAATCAACGTAAAGCTTTTGCAGAACGCCGTGCGCAACGTATTGCAAAATGCATTATAACAGTTTACAGTACCTACCATTAGAATTATTAAAATAATAAGAGGGTATAATCGAATTTTATTAAATAGTACTTTTTATCTCACGCAATGGATTGTTCTCATTATAATCATCCACTGATAAATTAAATCTAATATCCAAAAACCCTTTAATAACGCCAAAGTTTGGAATTTTTAGTTTATTTCCTAATCCATAACTTTCTAAGATAGAAGTTATGCTTACATCAAGTTGAAAATTAAATTCTTCAGATTTAAACGCTTCTAAAGGGAAGTAGACATAACAATCCTTCTCATCCATATCTGCATATTTTTTGAATCTTTTTTGAAAAGATTCAAAAGAAACTTTTGATGATCCCAATTCATTAGTTTCAAATTTATTTGCCTTATAACCCACAATAAAATTAAAGATACTAAGGATGATTTGCCAATCTTTCCATCCTTTCTGCCTCAAATTATTTATAAAATCAGGAAATTCTGGATTTTGTTTTAAATCACTCAATGTTAAATAAATACTCTTATCTGTATTATTAAATCTATTCTTAATGGCCTCTAACGCTTTTTCTTGATTATATTTTTTGCTTAACTCATGACGCCATTTCATGACCTCATTTTCATTAGGTAAACTAAGACCAAAATCCTCTTTATAAAAGGACTGTTTCTTAAACTCTTGAAATTCATCTTCACTGTAAATATCCCTATAAATCCTTTGATATAAATTTACATTAATCTGTTTACTTCCTAAAGAACGGCTTTCGATAAACTCTCCGTACAACTCAATAAATTCTTCTTCTTTCAACAAACTAATTTTATTTAAGACCCACATTATACAGGCTGTAGTCTCTGCTACATGTTTCTCTATCTTTTCCGAATCAGAATTATCAAAGAATTTTAAAAACACCTTCCATTTGATCTTATCATTAGATGGAACTTGCACTGGTGTTTTTATTTTGTCAGAAACTATTAGTTCAATTTCAATATGACTTTTTATCAAATGAAAATCTATTTCCGTTAATGAAATCTCTACTAGTGTAATCTGCACCATCGAAATAAATTCTTCTACAATTGATGTGATAATATATTCATTGTCAAAATTCATTTCCCATAGACTTCCTAAAGCATTAAAAGAAATAATTCTTTTGGCCCCTACATCGTTTAAAGGAAAATCATCTATCTTTTCTTCAATAAATTTAAGTGGATTATCAAGATCATTAACCTTATCTTCTAGCATCAAAATACTAGGTTTTATTATTTCCGTTCCAATATCATTTGACTGTAAAATGAAGTCATCAACAAAATACTTATATTGATTTGACATGTTCGTCATAAAATAAAAAATAAGACACAGATCTCTATATATTTTATTTTCCTTATTAAATTCAGTTTGATTAGAAGAATCTCTTGCTATAACAAATTTTTTATATATTGAAATTGCATCAAACCAATTTCCTTGCTTGAAATCAGAATAAAATAATAAAGCCAAACTATCTTCTATTCTTTTAACTAAAGCTTCATTAACACTTATTCTAAATGCTCCTAATGCGTAGTATTTAGCAGCATAATTCATTCCTATTGAATTATAAAACTGTGCTATATTCAGCATACCCAAAACATAACCCTCCAGAGTGTTTTCTTGGAAATAATTATCTTTTGCTTTATGAAAATACTCTATAGCTTTTAGAAGAAAAAACTTATTAGTTTGCATTAAATAACTAGCTCCACGATCTACTTGCTGCTTTGCCAATGCAATTTTACCATTTCTCTTTTCAATAAAAGGAGATATTTTTTCTAGAAACAGCTCAAGTAATTTTACAACTCCTCTTTTATCATCTGGATCAATATTAATAAACATCTTAATCATCTTGTTTATTCTTTGCCCAAGCTGTGTAACATTATATAGAGGTGCTTTTTCAATGTTTTTTTCAATCTCATTAAAGTACTCTATAAATTGATTCTCTTCTTTAGGATTGCTAATACTTCTTGTTATAAAATAGTTAGCCTTAATTTCTAATAGGTGGCATTTTTCATTGATATCTTTAGGGCTTTCCAATCTTTTATTGATGACGTAAAGAAAATTAACGTACCATTTTTTCAATTCATCTTTGGAAATATTATTATTTTCTTCAATAATCTGTGGGAATATAATATTCAAAATGTTTAACACATTTTCAAGTTCACTACTATCCAATATATTTTCTATATCATCTAAATAATACCGTATTTGATCTTCTATCCCTTTAAAATTACCTGTAGTAAGTTCGGTATTACGGAAGTCATCATAATCAACCTCGTATATAAATGCATTTAAGTAAACTAACTCATATATACCTTTCCTTCTAAATATTTTATCGATAAGCGGATTATCGGTATAGCAGGAGAGCAATGTTTCCCATTTATCCTTATCCCTAGCTAGATATTTTTTTCTTCTACAATAATTTACTAAATCTATTATTTCGTAGAATTCTCCTATTCTAAATTCATCTATACTTTCTACATTCTCGTAATAACTAAATCTTCTAGTATACCATTTATCATCTTCATCTTTTTCGTTTAGAATCAAAGACACTAATTTCTGGTTTGTTAATCTCCTATTTTTGGGGTTATCTTGTGCCGTTCTTTGAAAAACGTATTCTAAAAGAATGCCAAAAAATGAAGTTATGTTATCAGGGTTTATTTCATAAGGAAGTTCGTACAAATCACTTTCAATCCTTTCCTTAACCTTAGCAAATTCGGTACTTGGATCGGATTCCAAAAAATTCCACCTAATGGATTTAGAAAATTCGTACCAAAAATTGTCATCTAAATTTTCAAATACATTTATAGCTTCTTTAATTTCTCCGCTATCTGCATTTTTAACCTTAAGTTTTTCTTTACCAATGTAATCCGCAATAATTTCTTTAATCTTAGTTGAAAATCGGTCTAATTGATCTTCACTAGGATTATTTTGGTTTTTAAACCATTCTTTTAATAAAGAGGCATCATTTCCAGAATATTCTTTAGCTATTCCAGTATTTGTTTCAAAAACATATTCTTTATCAAAAGACTTATAATCAAGCTTGATATGAAGCATAAAAAAATGAATTATACATTTTTTCACTTCATCGCTTTTGAAAGAAAAATTACTTGAATACAATTTTATTTGTTTGAATTTCAAATTCTCTTTCTCCAAATTTCTTTGAAAAACATCCTCTTCGAATTCACAAAAAATTTCTTCTTCAACATTATTTAATAGGTTTTTCACCCAAACCTCAAGAGTGCATAATGTTTGATAGTTATAACCTCTTTGAGAAGCATGAGCATCAGTATTTTTTGAAAAAATATGTAGTTTTGATAGATTCATTTATTATCTGAAATTTCATTTAAATTCATTTAATTATAATAATCATTTATTAGAAAATGTAAAACTTATAAACCTAGTGTTAATCCAATAAATAATGTTTGAGATAAAACTCAGGCATTACAAAAGTTTATTCTTTTTCACTTCCCAAAGAGAGTATGTTTCTAAGACAGGCCTTTTAATAAGTTTAGATGGCAAAAAATTGGAGGTTACTATTATAGACTTAATGACGTATGCTCTAGTGACTCCGAGTTTTAAAACAACTTTGTCTTTGTTTTCTTTTAACCAATTGTCTCTATTCACATGTTTAGTAATCAATCCTTCTTTTTTACTTCCTTCTTTACCAAAATACTTCATCATTTCAGAATGATATTCATATGGTAGTTTTGCCTGTGAAGTATTCTTGCATTCTATTGAATAAATAATTTTTTTAGAATGATCTATGCCCAAAACATCTATATCCCCAACATTAATTTCGGAATGGAAAAACCCTTTTGGTTTAATCCATTTATCTTTTCCTATTATTTCTAGTTTTGAGTTTTCTTTTAACCAATTATATACTTTATCATTAAACTCAGATCCCTTAACAACTAATCTTTCGGCAATCAAATTATTAATATTTAAGGCATTCTCAGTTCTTAAAGTACCATCATAAAAACTATGAAGCAAATTAGAAACTGAGTTTAGCATATGTCTTGCACCCCAACAATAAAAGACCTCATCTTCTCTTATTAACTTTATCAGGGGTTTTCTAATATATGAATACAACCTATTATATCTCCAAGGATAAAACTCTTCTTTTCTAATTCCATTTGGAAAATTTAAAATTCCATTTCTAGTAGAAATACACATAACCTTTATAAATGCTGTAATCACTTTTTCTGTAAATTCTATCTTCAGTTCTTCATAAAATTGATCCTCGGTTATTTCACAATAGGACTTGTTTTTTGACAAACTAAACTCACATAAGAAATGACCTATATTGTATATATCAAATAGACTAATATTCCAATCTTTTAGAAATCCTTTAGAGACCTTTTCTATGTGAGCATAATCCTTTTCAACCTCCAATTCATTATCTTTTGAATAAAAATTATTTTGAAAACTTTCTTTATAAGTATCGAAATCCTCTCCATAAATAGCGTGAGATAGGGACTTATTAAATTCATCTGAGATTTTCTTATCTATACCTATTCTTCCAGAAGGTAAAATCCAAATTTTAGGATCTTTAAATCCGTATATTATTTCATCACTCAAATAAGCATAGTTGTTGACTTGAGATAGATGAGATAGTATTAAATCTAAATCATCATCATTTGGAAGCCTGTTTCCCTTTGGGTTCTCAGCAACAATAAATTCAATTAATACCCTGTAAACTAATGATGTTTCTATTTGTCTTTTTTCCGACTCAAAAAACTCTTGTTTTACATCCAAATACTTTTCATAGCATAACATTCTTGCTGGGTAATATACCTGTCTAAAATATTTATTCTGAATCAGTGATTCGTGTCTTTTTATAACATAAGGAAGAAGATTCTTAATGTTGAATTCTTGAATTAATTCAATGGCCTTTTTCATATTAATAAATGAAAAATCATTGAGAAAAGAATTTTTATTTTTTTCAATAAAATCTTCCTCAATAGACTTCTTATACCATTTTACCTGATTTTCAAGGATAAATGATTTTTCAGAATCTTGTAAATATCGATAATCATCAATATCAATATCTGACAGAAGCATACCGTATTGACTTCCCCCTGTCGGCATTAAAATCATTTTTTTATTTCCTGTTGGTATATGCTTAAATATAATTTCATCCCTCTGCTCAATATTCATTCTTTTACCAACACCACTTTTTTCCATAAAAAAACCTAAAGAATCTATTATAAAAGCCATTAAAATCTGCTCACCCCTATTAGAAGAACTGCTTAAAAAATCGATTAATCCTAAAGGGACTTTAAAGTCAATTATTCCATTAGTTAAATCTATGCTGTATGAAAAATTCAAACTTTCATTCTCTAGGTTTTCTAAAGTTTGTAAATCATATATTTCTTGATCTAATTCTAATACAAAATGTATTGGTAACTCTTTTAGAGGAGATAAATAATCTTGCAATGAAGGTTTCATGTCATGTAACCAATACAAAATAGCACTTATGTAAGTATTAGCTTTTTTATCCAATCTTCTTTTTGCATTCATCCAAATAGGAAAAGAGTAACTATACAAACAACTCCTTATAAATCCATACATAAATTCCGATGATATGTAAATAGGAATATTTTCATCTTGTCTAATACATTGTAAATACCCATATTCACCATCCATGAAAATTGGGATTCCAATCTTATCAATTTTTTTTAGTCCTTTTCTTTTTATCTTACCTTCAGTTGATAAATCAAATAACATCATATTTGGCATTGCTTCGTCAGAATCATAAAAAGAATCATGATTTCTTTTATACCAATTCATCTTAGATAAATGAGTATTAAAATGACTAAAAAGACCAGAGTATGAAACTTCCTCTAATTGCCTAGCATACTTCCAAAAATTAAGTTTATCAAAATTCCAAGAATTTATTATAGCTTCAAATGAAGCCATTAACATTCCAATTGAAAAATCTGCTTTGATGTCATGAGTTAGTCCAAACATTGTGTTTTTCAACATTCTATACTTCTGATATATAGATACTAATAGAATTTTATGATTTGGATATTTTTCTTTTACCTCAGCAATTATTTGGTTACTTAAAGCACTTATTTCATCTATCTCGTATGACTCATTCTTGGTAATAGTAGATTCATTAATGTGTAGTACCACTGAAAACTTATCTTCATCAAATTTGAATAGAGTCTTATTAACGATATAAGCTATTTTATTTTCATTTTGCTCGGAAAATTTAAAGGCTTCTTGTTTCCAATTCATTTTTCTAAACCAAGTAAAAGCAATGTTGGATTGTTGTTTGGCATATGCTTCTACCAATAAATCTAGACATTTGTATTCTTGTGCTTTTTCTATTATAAATTCATTTAAACAGAATAGTTCAGTTGTTGGCAATACAAGATAGTACTCACCTTCAAGTTTTATAAAAGGTTTTATTAGCAAAGGTGATTCATCTTTCTCGTAACTAGAGTGTTCTTTGACAGGTTCAACACATAGAAAATAATTAATTACATCAGGGGCGATATTCAATTTCTTACAAAGGGAATCTATATCATCTTGATTATAACAGAAAAGCTCTTTGTTTTTTTTAAACATTTCACTTCCGGGAAAATAGATTTCATCATTTTCTATCTCTTCATACATTCTGTGAATATGACCTAATTTATTTGCTATTTCTTTATGAATTTCCAATATAAATAGACAACCCGATAAAACTTCTTTTTTGAATTTATCCGTAAACTTAATTCCTGAAAGGATTACGTTAATTAGTCCCTGTACGACACCGCAAGTATCAGTTGCAATTCCACTATAAACTACATTATTACCATTCGTGAAAATTAAATTTTCGGTAAAAAAACCTTCCGCAGGGTCTTCAAATTCGTGGTATGGCAATTCTTTATCGAGTAAACTCTTAAATTCATTTTGATTTAATGATCCTTTGTTTTTAGGACTATTAAAATTAGGAGATGAAAGAACTTGATGAATTAAAATTTCAAATCTCACATTTTTAGAATGGTTCTGCGGTTGAAGCTGTAAATAAGCCAGTGTTTTTAATAGTTCTTTTGAGTTATTCTTAAGAATAAATTGATTAATCAACTTATAATCACGATCGGTAATATTTTGATAAGATTGTTGTCTAAATTCCTCAAAGTTTAATGGTTTATAGTTTTGACTTTCTTTATCAATATTTATACAACACTTTTTGTACTTTAAACCACTACCGCAAGGACATTTTTCGTTTCTTCCAATTTTTACCATTCTTTGATTCACTTCGTATTAAGTCAATAATTGTTAAACAATAACCCCTGTACCCGAATATAAAACTCGGATACAGGGGTTATGTGTTTACACTTTAAATCTACCAATTATTTTTTACTCATAATTATGAAACATTAAAAAAGTACTACACTTCAATACTGCAACACTTTTTGAAACACATTTTTTTCACTTAAAAAACTGAAAATCAATTATTTATGTCATTTTGTTTCAAAACCAAAACAATTGTGTTGCACTTTTTGTTGCACTTTTTTAAATCAGTGTAAAGCATTTGTAGAATGCCATGCGCAAAGTATTGCAAAATGCATTATAACAGTTTACAGTACCTTTTTACTTTTACCAACAGGTTTTTGTTTTTGAATTACTATCTTAATCAACTCCCTTGCACGATAAGATGTAAAGCGCATAACCTTCTCTCCTCTTTCTTGTCGTCTTACCTCAACGGTATTGATAGTACTAATAATATTAGAAGATGTATTAGCATCAAGTCTTAATAAACGATTGGTATATGAAAGACCTTTACCTTTACAGGATATAATATAAAAAAAGTGCTGCTTTGGTATTAACTTCTTCAATTTATTAAGGTTCTTCTTTTCGGCTTCTTTTTTCTCTCTTCTTAGCTTGGTTCTTTTCTTGGAATGGTATGAGTCTTTACACTTGTTAGAACAATAAATTGTTCCTGCTCTTTTATGAGAAATATTAGTCACACATACTAAACATTTTTTGTTCTTCTTTTTAACACTTTTCATATTCCTATTTTTACTTTTTTCTGGAATATCATTTATGTGATGTTTTACCTGTTTATCTATATCAGTAATATATAACTGCTTTTCTAACCCATTTTTGCTATAATAGTTGCGTAAAACATCACTTTTTAAAGTGGTCAAACTTTCTAATTTTCGTCGTATTGAAAGAAGTATATCTTTTTGCGTTGTAGAGGTGCAAAATTCATTATACAACTCTCTAAAATGTTTTTTCGCACGTAATCTTTGCATTGGAGTAAACTTCTCCCAATTATTAGCATCAAGATAGTATAACATTTTTTCTCGTTGCCATCTGGTCATTCTTCTATACTGCATCCCCTTATCATAAAAAATCATATCCTCCCAAATAGCAAGTAATCTTTCCTTAAGACTACAAACCTTATTCAAACCCCTTAGATCTTCTAAAACTTCAACACCATATTTTCCAATTTCTTTGATGCTGTCAAAAGCTACCTCGACTCTCAACAAATTGTCTAAGCTTTTTGACTGTTGTATACCTTTATCATACACCTTATATTTAAAAAGTTGCCTTTTAAGTTGTCTACCGTTATAGATTGCGTCCGTTTTTAATCGTTCAAAAGCAGAATTACCATAAGCACGTATCCCTCTAATAATGTTTCTAGCTGGCGAGTTCGTGAAGATATTTACTCCATATTCCAATGTCTGTATTTTGGCTTGTCTAAGATCAATATGAAATACGTTTTGTAGATCATTAATTACCTCCTGAAGCTCCATAAAACCAAAGTCAGATGCGTTATCCCTCCCTTGATTATAATAACGATGCAAAGACCCTCGTACAATACAATGTTTAGTATTGGATTTTGTGGATGGAATTATAGAGAAATATAGCCCTTGGTGTTTTGCGAATTTTCTCCCAGTCTTAGACAAACGAGTTTTATCATCGACCTTGATTTGAAATTGTAAGAGTTCATTTTTCTCCCAATCACGGTAATCCGTACCAACACATAATATTTTAATACCATCAACCACTAATTAAAAAGGGATTTTTGTATCTTAGTGGGTGTAATACTTTGCCGTATTACACCGTTTGAACAACATAGAAAGAGGGCATCATAGCTCTCTTTTTCTTTTCTCGATTTCTGCTACTAGGATATCTACAAAATCATCAAGTGTTACTCCTAACCTTTTAGACAATTTGATAGCAAGTTCTGGTGAGATTGGCTCACAATATGCCAATGCTTCTGCTAATAATTGAACTCCCATCACACTACTATTTAAGTTCAATTAATGCTGCTTCTACCTCGCTTCTTTTATATAGCACTCTTCCTCCTCCTAAAGAGTATTTCTTTAGTATTCCTTCCTTTGAATATTTATGTGCTGTAGACCTATGAATATGATATTCCTTGCACAATGTTTCTACTGTAATAAACTCTTCCGGCTCTACCGGTTTAAATCGTTCTGAGAAGCTTTTTAATTGGGATCTGATCTCATCAGAAAAGACATTTTTGAGATCATCTATCGAAATAATAATAAATTCTGGCTTTTTCATACTTTTAAAATTTACTTCTCAAAAGTACTTTTAGCCTTTATGAACCTTTTAGTGAACTAGTTCTTTTTCAGTTCTGTTTTTCTTTGGTGATATTTTCGTATTCTTTTATAAAATCATCTACCATTTCTATATTGTAATGTTTACAATAATCGTATATTTTTTGAATACGTTTTGATGTGTAGATATTCTTATCACCTTGTTTGTCGAAAGAATGTTGTAGTATTTGTCTAGGATTACCCCTACCTATAACCTTTTCTTTGATATATTTCCAAAATTTCGGAAAATCTAGTGGATCTTCATTTTTATAATAATATTTATAGGATGCCTCCTCAGGTATTTTTTTAGACCTTATTAGACCTTGGGCAAACAATGCCCCTACTTCACAATAGTATGGAAAATCGGGTTCTTCTTTTATCTTGGCCTTAATATAATCCCTGATTTCCTTTTCTATTTCTTTATGATTTTTTAATAGTGAAATCTTTGAAGGGTGGAAAAAGTTCCGATAAGCTGAGATCCCAAATGATTCCTCCAACTCCTTGCTTGGCTCTGTACCGAGTTTATATAATTCTTCTTTAGCCATTAGCAAATAACTATTTATACGTCTCAATACGTCCTTTAAATCTTCCATTTGATCATCAAAAAGGACTTCAGTTTGCTTAAAGAAAAATATAGCTCTGTCAATTTCAAATTTTGCATTGACACAAGTCATTTGTAAATATCCTATCAGTTCATCTCCTTTTAATTCCTTTAATTTATGACCAAATTCTTTGTCAATAGATTTATAAAATTCTCTTAACTCTAAAATTCTTCTTTCTACACCGTTATCATTTGTATAACCCATAATTTAATACTTTGCCTACCTAAAAATAACAAACCCTTTTCTCAGAGAAAAGGGTTCTTAAAAAAGATAAAGCATTTATTCATCTAAGCAAGTCTTAACTTTTGAGTTTGTTGTTTCTTTTTTTGCTTATCCCGCTCCTCCATATATTTCATATTTTGACCTGCTTTCTTATTGAGGTGAAAGTCTTTATTATCAATGTATTTTAAGAAATTTTTTTCTGTCTTATGGCCCGTAATACTCATTATTTCAGGAGTTGACCACTCCTTTAATCCGTAAAAATTAGTTGCAAAAGATCGTCGGCAAGTATGGTTCTGTATTAGTTTGTATTTTGGATACATCCCTATTACTCCATTATAACGACCTTTTTCCATCTGCTTAATTCCCGAAATTTCGCATACCTCTTTCATCAAATTTGATAGTAATGTCCTGTTACTTTTTTCATTCTTGTAAAAGTTTGGTGGGAAGTCTCCACTATATTTTTCCAATACATTTCTTACCTTATAATGTATAGGAATCAATACATTTTCTTTTGTTTTAAACTGTTTCAACCTTATATAATCAATATCATCTTCAGAAATAAACATCTTGTTATTCATCCTAAACAGATCCGATATTCTTTGTCCTGTATAGCAACCAATAATCAACCAATCCTTCGCTACCTGTAATTGTTTAGTAGGCATTTTCTTTTCGATAATTGTATCAATCTCATCAAAAGTTAGATAAGTAACTACCGTTTCATCCTCAAAACCTTTTATTTTATGGTACTTCGGAGATACTTTTCTTCCTTTTGATTCTGCATCTCTTATAACTGTTTTGAGTCTTTTGGCAAACCTTCCCAAAGTATTAATAGCCATACTCCTGTTATCCTGAAGATAATTTAAAAAGCCATTAGAAAATTCATCATCCACGTCTACAATTTTGATTTTCCTGTTTAGATGCTTTTCGTAAACTTCTAACTTATTAGCAAAATTCAGATACTTGTCTACGGTATTCTGGGTAAACTTATAATTTGTGCCATTACGGTTATAGGTCTTGGATTTTAATTTTAGAGCAAAGTCTTTGGCATATGGAATAAGCAAATCCAGATCCTCTAACGGCTCATCATTAAAAAACCCAACAATTAATCTTTTTAGCTTATCACTGGTAAAATCATTTATACTTTGATCCGTACTCCTCTCCTGTTTCAGGATTTCTTCATCAATATATCGTTCTAAATCGTATAAAACACTATGTAAGTTCTTATTTGAAGCAGAGTTCTTTTTTGGATAATTCTTATTGTAATCCCAAGTTGAGGTGTCTTCTATTGTCTGTGTAGTAGAAAGTCTAAAGTCAAGATACTTTGTGCCTCTGTGATCTTTATCAGTAATTCTTTTTATAGTAAGTCTTATGTAAATCTTACTTTTCCCCTTGTAGTTTTTGTCTTTACCCTTAGGAAGATAAGGGTAGAATTTTATACTTGCCATATCCGAATGTTTGAACATACCAAAGATAAAAATTTTATCCACCATTTTATCCAGAAAAATGCAGATTTTATCCAACAGCATACTACACTCCAAAACACAAAACTGTAATTAAATAACTTTTTTACAACATTTTATGTATATTTTTGTTTTTTAAAATTTTTAAAATACACCCCAAGAGGGGGAGCAAAAGTCCAACAGAAATGTTGGACTTTTTTGTTTTTAATACTTTTATAATTTAAAGAATAGATTTCTTAGGACTTATTTATTTTTAATGGCAAACAGAGCAACTAATAACCCCTTAAAGTCAATAAAGCCTGAAGTTCTTATATTATAGCCCTAAAGCTTCCAACTGTTCTTTCAATTTGGGGTCGCTTGGTTTTTTAGCATCTGCAGAAACGATGTCACCTTTATCATCCAAAAGTATAAAACGTGGAATTCCTTGCATACCATAATCACGAACAAAATCACTATCCCAACCATTATCAGTTATAAGCTGTGTACCAATCAACTCTTTGCTCTCGATCATTTTTCTCCAGGTATTATAAAATCTAGGCGCGTCTACGCTTACAGAAACAAATTCAATATTAGCATCACTAAATTCTTCTTCAATCTTTTTGAGATATGGAATTTCCTTTATACATGGAGCACACCACGTGGCCCATACATCTATGTATACGTATTTACCTTTAAAATCCGATAGCTTGGTTCTACCACCTTTATAGTTCTCAAACTCAAAAGAAGGAGCTGGATTACCTGGTTTTAGCTTACTGATTACATTATAGTGATTAGTGATAGCTTGTTTAGTTCTTTCTTGTTTGGCTAAAGCAAGCATTTTATCTCGGATTTCTTCCATGTTCTTTTCATTAACCGTAAAATTATAAAGTGCATTGTTTAATCGACCGTGTAGAATGGTTGGGCTTTTAATGTCTTGAAGCACTATTAGACTTGCTTCTATAGAACTTAAGCTTTTATCGACCAGATTTTCAATTTGTTTATCAAGAACTAAATCAACCAAAAAACGATATCCAGAGTAGTTTTTAGCGTATGTTTCATTATCAAAATCAACTCCTTTGAGGAAATTCATTATAAGTTCAGTTGGCTTATATTCCTGAAAATAGTAACTGTGATAGTTTGGATATCGAGCAACATCATATTGATACTGAAATTCGATGTTTTTTTGATGAAAATCCTGGAATGGTTTCGTATCAGCTGAAAGGGTTTTCAAACGATCAATTTTAGCATTTTTTATAGAATCTCTATAGGATATGTAAGGGACTTCCTTCTGTGAGAAAATCTTTTTATGAGAATTAAATTCTAATGCTGCTATTGCTTGATCATCTTGATAATCTTTGTATAGATAATTGTTAATCTCAGCATTACTTCCACTAAATGAGATATCAGATTCGGCAGAGATAACAACTTCATCACCATTGGTAAAATAAATTCTTGTTGTAAACTCACCAAACGATAAATATACGTATTGAGGAGTTGTAATTATTAAGGTATCTGCAAAAGTACCTTCTCTAGTAACAGCAAGATTCTCCCATCCTTCTCCATAATCGATTCGTGCTTCTTTAATGTCAGTTGGAAGTTTCCCTTTAAGCGTTGTAAAAGCATTAGAAGTTTTTTGAGTACAAGAATTAAACGTTAATAAAATGGAAACAATTAACAAATAACATATAACCTTGATGTTAATCCTAGGATAATTGTTATTACTATCTATTATAGATTTGTCTGGATTATTACTTTTTTCCTTATGATATATTATTCTTAACCTTGTCATTTGTTTTATTTAATTATTTACTAATGACAAAAAAAACTTTTTTTTAATTCTCAAAAGTCCGAAAGTATAGTCTCGGACGAATTTTTTATTCAATAAAAGATTTAAGTCCCGAATCAGATGTTTGTAGTTATTTTCTATTTAGAGAAGTTACTATAGATAATCTATCTTAAAGAGCTTAGTTTTTAAATTTATATAAATAAGGTTTTCGGCCTTGAGCATTATCTTTAGTTTTTGGTAAACGATCAAAAATTTCCATAGCCAACATTTTTTTTTGAAACCGACTACGTTCTAATTTTTTGTCTAAAATAGTCTCATGCAATTTTTGCAGTTCCGGCATCGTAAATGTTGTTGGCAATAATTTAAAAGAGATAGGTGATACTGTTATATCTTTTTGGAGCTGCTCTTTTGAAGCTACAACAATTGCACTATGATCCATATGCATTTCCGGTAATTCCTCAATAGCATACCAATCATAGGCTAAAGAAAATATTCCTCCATTTGGAAAAACCGTTTCAATATCTACCAATGCATAATGTGCTAAGGTTACGAATCGTTTGTTAATCCACAAGTCTTTATGCCAAGCATATCCTTCTTTCTTTAATATTACTTCAAACTCTTTAGAAAAACTTCTGTTAGCATCTCCAAATACTCGAAAAAGTTGTAAATAGGATTGTTTCAATCCTGTTCTTTCCTCCAATACTCGAATAGCGGCATCCGTAACGGTTTCTTTAATACCTACGTATCCTCCTGGCAAACACCATTTATCATTGAGTTTTTGAAGTAATACTTTCAAAATTCCATTTTGATATCCCAGAATTACAATATCCACGGATAAATTAGGTAAATAATGTTGTTCTCCTTCTTCTAAAAATTTCTTTACATCCATTTTCCAAAAATACTAATTTGTGTCTTTTTGCCACAATTATTTTATATTTGTGGCAAAAAGACACATTATGGCAATATCGAAGTCGAAAAAACGGATCAAAAAGGTACTAAAAGTTATAGGTGTCCTTTTTTTATTGGGATGTATTGTAGGAGGATATCTATACTACAAAAATGTAAATTATGATATGTATAGCCTGTACATCACGAATCCCGATTTAAAAAACAAACTATCCTCTTCAAATTCTAAAGAAATAGCAAAAGAACTAGTGTCTGAAATGACACTTGAGGAGAAAATAGATCAAATGTATGGAGAACCTTACGGTAGTGGGTTGACAAAATTTGTTGTAAATTTTTTAGGCCAAAAACGATTCCCACACGTATATGTAGGTAAAAATGATCGTTTAGGAATTCCACCTTGGGTTTTATCTGATGGTCCAAGAGGAGCTCGAGTACTGGATAAAAATGTAGATGCTGTTACTACTTTCCCGGTTGGTATGGCCAGAGGCGCTACCTGGAACCCAGAACTAGAATATGAAGTTAATAAAGTGATTTCTTCAGAAATGCGCGCCAATCGGGTTAATTATGCTGCTACACCATGTATTAATCTCTTAAGACATCCCGGTTGGGGCCGTGCACAAGAAACCTATGGAGAGGATCCATGGCTTATGGGAGCGTTTGGTGTTGCTGCAGTAAAAGGTTTAGAAGAAAACAATGTCATGGCTTGTCCAAAACATTTTGTACTCAATAGTATCGACAACTCTCGATGGGTTGTTGACGTGAAAATTGATGAACGTTCTTTACGAGAAGTCTATTTACCACATTGGAAGAAAATTATTCAAGAAGGAAAACCAGCTTCAATTATGAGCGCCTATAATTCAGTGAATGGGGATTTCTGTGCAGAAAACAAACATCTATTAACCGATATTTTAAAGGATGAATGGGGTTTTGAAGGATTTGTTACAACAGATTGGATCTTTGGTTTATATGATGGTGTCAAAGGTATTCAAGCTGGACTTCATGTAGAAATGCCTTTTCAACAAGCTTATACTAATGATATCATTGAAACCGCTATTACTGATGGAAAGATTACAGAAACACAAATTGACCAACTTGTTATCGAATCATTAGCAACCCGCCTACCCTATGCATTGACAGATGATCAAGATGCCTATCCTCACAGCATCATAGGAAAAGAATCAAGTATCGATTTGGCGAGAACTGTTGCTGAAGAAAGCATGGTTCTTTTGAAAAACGAAAAAATCCTCCCCTTCACAAAAGATACAGGAAAGACAATTGCCGTTATAGGTAGAATTGCAGATGTAGAAAATACCGGTGATCAAGGTAGTAGTGACTCGAATCCCATTTATGTAGAAACTCCATATGAAGGAATTAAAAAATTCCAAGAGTCCTTAGGAAATAAGGTAATCTTCAATGATGGAAGTGACCTAGAATCGGTTAAACAAATTGCATCAAAAGCAAATGAAGTTATTTTAATCGTTGGGTTTACTTATGAAGACGAAGGAGAATACATCATTTTTAGTCGAGAAAAAATGCTTGAAGCTGCCGAAAATGGAAAACCTTCCGATAATACATCTATTGGTGGGGATCGTGAAGATCTCCGTCTTTTAGAATCTGATGAAACTTTGATCCAAACAATTGCTTCCATTAATAAGCAACTAGCAGTTGTTTACGTAGGTGGTAGTGCTATTGATATATCTTCTTGGGAAGAACAAGTACCAGCTATTCTATTTTCCTGGTATTCTGGTATGGAAGGAGGAACTGCATTGGCTAATATCTTATATGGAGATGTCAGTCCTAGCGGTAAACTACCTTTTTCTATAGCTAAAGACACCAAAGACTATCCTTTGTTCACCCCATACACTGCAGAGATTACTTACAATTATTATCACGGATATACTTTATTCGACAAAAGAAATATCAAAGCCTCATACCCTTTTGGTTATGGATTGTCATATTCAAAATTTAAATATGACTCATTGCAAGTAAAACAATCTTCTTTATCAATTAATGATACTCTTAAAATTACTGTTCAAATTAAAAATGAAGGTAATATAAAAGCAAAGGATGTAGCTCAAATGTATATCGGATTTAAAAATTCTAAAATAGATCGTCCAGTAAAACTATTAAGAGATTTTCAAAAAGCGACCTTATCACCAAATACAATTAAAACAGTTGCATTACAAGTGCCTATTCAAGATTTAGCTTGGTATAACCCTCAAACTAAATCTTGGGAAATAGAGTATATGGAATATGAAGTTTATGTTGGAAATTCATCTAAAGCTGAAGATTTGTTAACTACTACATTTCAAATCGAATAAAACCTCATTTTAGGACGAACCAAAACAAAAGTCATCGCAAAATAAATGCATCTAAAACAACACCTACGTTTAGATAATCTTATAGATTATAACAATCACCATTCTGTTTTATATACTAGCATAACTTAGAATAAGTAGTTAAGATAACTTTATGTTGTCCAACAAAAACATAATTATTAGTTTTGCCCAAAAGTAACAAAGGAAAAAAATTATCTAACATCCCCTCCTTTAGATAATTACAATACTATTTTTAAATTAAGGTAATAAGATGCAAACAATTCTCAATTATGCACCTCTTTTGCATAATTGATTTTGCTAGCAATCGTATTATTTTAAAAAAAGCTGTAATAAGATAGACGTTATACTTTAGCGACTAACCGCTGTAATTGGAATAAAATGACAAAAAAATTAATTTCTATTTGCCTACTAATGATGCTAGGAAATCAACTTTTATTTTCCCAGGCAGATTACGTAAGTTGGGAGTTTAGAGGAGGAAGTCTTCTTAATAATCCAGATGGAACATCTACTGGACCAGGACCAGAACCAGCTGGATTAGACGTTGCAACAATTCCGAACACAGCCATCACAAGAGGTCGTTTACGATCCGCAATATTAGGAGATTTGGATAACGATGGTGATTTAGATTTTATTTCTGGTAGCCAAGGAGGGACTTTACATTATTTTGAAAACGACGGTACAATTACTGCTCCTAATTGGGTAGCAGCATCTATACCTACTTTAGATACTATTTGGATTGATAGAACTTTAACGGTAAGAAATCAAAACAGACCTCAACTTGTGGACATTGATGATGATGGAGATCTTGACTTGTTCGTAGGTACTGATTATGACTATGAACGGGATCGGGATAATGATGTTCTTTTTTATAGAAATGTGGGTACTCCAGAAGTTCCGGTATTTGAATACATCCCGAATGGATTACCAGGGCTTCATGACCAGGAGATCGCTGAATTTCCCGGTTTAGGTTTTGTAGATCTTGATAATGATTCTGATTTGGATCTTGTTGCATTAGGTAGTGACAAATTAACCTACTACAAAAACATTGGCTCAATAAATAATCCAATTTTCGAACGCCAATCTGAAGCAGACAGTCCTTGGGCTGATGAAAGTGCTTTTAATAATATGGATGTTCCAATACCTGCTTTTGAAGATTTTGATAAAGATGGAGACTTCGATATGTTTTTTATGATTGATACTGGTTTTGTTAGGTGGCTAGAAAATACCGGAACATCAGGAGTTCCAAATTTTGCCTCAGCTCAAAGTACTTTGAATGGAGAATTAACTCTTGGAGAAATTGGAAGTTTTCCCACTATAGATTTTGGAGATGTGGATGGCGATGGCTTAAAAGATGCTATTCTGGGTAGTTTTAATGTAGCGAGATTTGCTTGGTTTAAACAAATTCCTGTATGTATAGACCCTAGCACACCTAATATTTCTGCTACTACAGAAGTATGTGAAGGAGAAACTACTACTATTACCATATCCGGTGACCTCAATATTGCTTCTACATGGTCTATATATACTGATTCTTGTGGAGGAAATTTATTAGGAACAACAACAACGAATACTTCTACATTCGAAGTTAGTCCAACAGCGCCAAGTACAACATATTATGTCAGAGCAGAAGATGGTGCTATTGGCTGTATTGATGAATCGATGGCTAATTGTTTGACGATTACAATCAATGTTAGTCCTATAGATGATCCTAGTTTTAGTTATGATCAAACCATCTATTGTAAAGTGCAAGCAAATCCAACACCTTCTATAGCTGGACTAACTGGTGGCGTTTTCTCCAGTACAACTGGATTGGCAATTGATCCAGATTCAGGAATCATTGATATCGCGAATAGTGATCCTGGAGATTATATTGTAACCTACACCACAACAGGAACTTGTCCGAATTCCAATCAAGCAAATGTAACTATTATGGAACTCGACGATCCTAGTTTTAGCTATGATCAAACTATCTATTGTAAAGAGCAATCGAATCCAACGCCTTCTATAGCCGGATTAACTGGTGGTGTGTTCTCCAGTACAACTGGATTGGTAATCGATCCAGATTCAGGAATCATTGATATCGCTAATAGTGATGCAGGAGATTATACAGTAACCTATACTACAACAGG
>NZ_WEKL01000050.1 GCF_019295435.1 Aquimarina litoralis | reverse complement strand
ATACAAACCTTAGCAATCTTTGCCAGTATCATCTCTTTTGCTATATGTTTTGTTTTTTTAACAATACCAGCATGTATAGCCTTATTTAGATTCTTCAAAACTGATCTAGGCACATCACTTTCATTTGAGAAAAAATTGAAAACCTATTTTTAATAGCATATGAAGAAAATACTAATTATAAATGGTCATCCCGATAAGGAAAGTTTCAATTTTGGATTATCAGAAGCATACAAAAAAGGAGCTAAAAAATCAGGTGCTAAAATTGATGAAATAAACATTCGGGAATTAAATTTTGATGTAAACCTAGAATTTGGATACAGAAAAAGAACTGAACTTGAACCTGATTTATTAATTGCGCAAACTAAATTAAAATGGGCAGATCATTTGGTACTAATATATCCTGTTTGGTGGGGTTCTGTCCCTGCTATAATGAAAGGATTTTTAGATCGAACTTTACTTCCTGGATTTGTCTTTAGCAAAAGGGAAAACTCCTTGTTCTGGGATAAATATTTTATAGGCAAAACAGCTAGAATCATTTGCACATTAGATCAACCTAATTGGTTCTATAAATTGATAAATAAAGCTCCCAGTCACAATGCTATTAAAAAAGGAACACTTCAATTCATTGGTGTAAAAAAAGTAAAGATTACTGCTATTGGTCCCATTAGATTATCCAAAACAGCGTATCGAGAAAAATGGTTGAAAAAAATTGAAAAACTTGGGCTTCTGAATAAATGATATACTATACAAAATGAAAAATAATGGCAACATTCTTATATCCATGGGAATAGCACATACGCTTTTAAGTATATCTCCTTTTGCATTTGGAAAACAATTTATTAGTTTTAAGAATCAATTGTTTTTAAAAATTAGTGAGGGATTATTAGAATTCCCACTCCTCAATGGACAAATGAACTATGAAAACTTTGCAGCATTTTGGTTCTTTTATTTTGGTCTATTGTTAATTCCTCTCGGAATACTTTTGGATCATATAGAAAAATTAAATAATCAAATACCTAGAGGTTTTATCTGGGTGTACTTTATAATAGTATTAATTGGAGTATATATGATTCCATTTTCTGGAATGACCTTTTTAATGTTACCTCATGCTTTTTATATGATGATAAAGAGAGTTAAGACATAAATCCAATCAATCAAAATCTATTATAACAAATTTTTAATTTTAATCACAGTATAACAACAATGATGACCATATCTATCCTAGTTATTTTACTTTTTATTTTAACAACACTCATCACTTTATTACTTTTTTATCAATCATTCAAAAACAAAACCGTAATGATTGGAATTATAATTTGGATGACTTTTGTAGGAATTTTAGGGGTCTCAGATTTCTTTAGAGTAGTAGATGTTTTTCCTCCTCGGTTTATTTTTCTTATAGCACCAGGAATGCTAGTAATACTCATTTCTTTTCTCACTAAAAAAGGTAGAAATTTCCATGGTAAACTAAATTTAAAATGGTTGACTTTACTTCATAGTATCAGAATCCCAATCGAAATTGTATTATTCTATATATTTATGGAGGGTTATATTCCTGAATTAATGACTTTTGAAGGATATAATTATGATATCCTTTCAGGAATTACAGCTCCAATTATATACTACTTGGCATTCAAAAAAAAATGGATTGGGAATAAGGGGCTTTTAATTTGGAATTTCATTTGCCTAGCATTACTAATTAATATTGTTACCATTGCTGTATTAAGTGCTCAAACTCCCATTCAAAAACTTGCTTTTGATCAACCAAATATAGGGGTAACCTATTTCCCTTTTGTTTGGCTTCCATCCATTATTGTTCCGATTGTACTGTATGCACATCTAGCTAGTATTTCGCAAATATTGAGAGCTTTAAAAAAAGAAAACAATAACTAGTGATAAGTACATAAAAATGTTTACTAATTTTTAAATAATTTTGAAGGTTGTTACTACACCAAAGCTCATTACATTTTCAATGAAAAAAATCCCTATAAAAAAGAAGAATTGTAAACAATATAAAAGTGATAAGCATGACAAAAATTATTGATTTAAGTCAGGAAATTTATGAGGGAATGCCTGTTTATAAGGATCTTCCGCAAGTTAAAGTGACCGTTCATAATTCACATGAGGAATGGAATGGTATAAAAAATCCGACAACTAAGACACCTGCCGTACACAAACTAGAACTAGGAGAACATACCGGAACTCATGTAGATGCTATAAATCATATGGAAATCCAGCATAAGGGAAAATCAATTGATACAATGCCATTATCTATGTTCTATACCGAAGGTATCTGCTTAGACTTTTCTCATAAAGGACTTCAAGAATTAATTGAACCGAATGAAATTGAATTTGCTTGTAAAAAAGCTAATTTAGAGATCAGAAAAGGTGATACTGTATTGTTTTATACCGATCATTATAGAAAACACTTTGATTCTGAAAATTGGAGCAAAGGTCCAGGAATAACAACTGCATCTGCAAAATGGCTTGGCGAAAAGCAGATTGCAGCTTTTGGAGTAGAAACTATGTCTCCAGGAGTTCCGGGAATATCTAACAAAGAAGTTCATCATGTTTGTGGAGATATGAATTTCACACATTATGAGAACATGATAAACTTACATTTACTAATAGGAAAAGGAAGATTTAGGTTTATCGGATTGCCTCTAAAAATTAGAGGAGGAACAGGTTCTCCAGTGAGAGCTGTTGCTATTTTTGAATAAAAGATTAACGGAAATAGTTCCTAAAATCAATATGAAAACCGAATCTCAAGTTAAAATGAAATTTTAATGGCTATTCCAACCAACAAAACAGCACTAATTCTTGCTATAGAAAATGACTATGCTAATTTAAAAAAGGATTTAGATACTATTCCTTTAGAATTGACCAGCATCAAGGAATTAGATGGACATGCAAAAGATACTAAAATGAATATCTGTAATGTTGTTTCCTATTTAATTGGTTGGGGAGAGCTAGTACTTTCATGGAATCAAAAAAAAGAACGTATGAAAGAGGTTGATTTTCCCGAAACAGGTTATAAATGGAATGAGTTAGGAGAACTAGCACAAAAATTTTATTCGGATTACGAGCATCTGAATTACAAAACACTTCTATCAAAATTGGATGTTACAGTCAATGAAATTTTAGAATTGGTAAAAAGAAAGAGTAACTCAGAACTGTATCAAAATCCTTGGTACAAAGAATACACTTTAGGCAGAATGATACAACTAAATACCTCATCTCCATATAAAAATGCAAGAGCTAGGGTTCGAAAATGGAAAAGACTAAAAGAACATAGTTGAAGTGCAAACAATATTTATTTAGGAGGCATTATACTATTTATATGACTTTAATAAGTTATCCATTCCTATTCATTAAGATTATTCTAAAATTATAGAGGTTACGTTGGCTTTTAGTATCTTGGTGCAGTTATCATAATGTTATAGTATTTTTTACTTCTTTAATTGATATGCATACCGTTGAAAAATTCTCTCCAGAGCTGAACAAAGTATACTTTATAGAAAAGCATACCCTTTTTCATATTTTATCTGGTACTGGAAGTATTCAAGTAGATTTTAAAAATTATTTCGATTGGCAGGAAAAAGCTATTTTCTTAGAAAAAGGGCAATACATAAAATTCCTATCCGATACTTTTACAGTAAGGAGAATTGAATTTTCAAATGATGAAAAATTTTATAATACAGAAGTAAGAGTATTATTCAAGCATCTCATTTCATTAGGGTATATTGATCTTTTTGAGTGTTCTGAGTGTAATAGTTTTTTGTCTGAATCGGCTTTAGCAGAGAATTCTTCTGATATTATTGATATATCTTCTAAGCAATGGTATTGGCAAAATCCTTTTAAAGCGAATAAAGAAGAATATCAAATCATTTTCGATGTAAAAGATATAATCGATCAAGAATATGCTAATAATTTAAGTGGTAAAGATCTAGTTAGTCTTATCAATGAAAATGGTTATAATGCTCAGGCTTTAATAAAAAATAAAATTGGATTATCTATAAAGAACTTAGTAAGCTCCAAACGATTGCAAGAAAGCCAAAAACAAATAGCTTTCACAGACAAAAACATTCAGGAGATTTCTTATGATTTAGGGTTTAAAGATGATGCATATTTTAATCGTGTTTTTAAAAACTCTATAGGTCAAACTCCGAAACAATTTCGTGAGAACTTTGATTTTAAAAGACGTGATGTATTTACACAAGACATTTTAGAACTTCTACAGAAATATCATACCACCGAAAGATCTTTAGAGTTTTATGCTGATAAAATGAATCTTTCCATTAAAGCCCTTTCTAACAAGGTAAAATCAAAAATGAATGTTACTATTGGGCAACTAATACGATTAGAACTAGTTAATACTGCAAAATTTATGCTTCTCGAAGATGAATCTATCACCGCTATTTCGAGAACTCTAGGTTTTGAAGAGCCTAATCATTTTACTCGATTCTTTAAACACTACGCTGGAATCACACCTTCAGACTTTAAATCCAAAAAGTACAATTTGTAGTCCTTTTTTGGTAACATTTTTACTTGAAATCTGCTTCATCTTTGCAGTGTATTAATCATTTAAATAAACAAAAAGATGAATATTAAAGAACAAGTACAAAAAATGGATGCAATTGTATCAAAAGGAGCAATTGTAGAAGCCGTAAAAGAATTTTTCGCTAGTGATGCTGTTACCTCTGATTATGGAAGTAGTGGAACAACTGGTAAACCTGAAATGATTTCAAAAATGGAAGGGTTTGCTGGATCTATCGCTAATGTAAATGGAATTGAACATCATTATACTATTGTGGATGGTAATGTATCTGCATCAGAATTTACATTTGATTTTGATATGAAAGATGGTAGTAAAATCTATTGGCATGAAATCATTCGAAGAGTTTGGAATAACGAAGGAAAGGTAGTTAAAGAAGAATACTTTAACGCAGCATAAACAAAAACACAAAACATTAATATTTAAACAAAAAAATTATGAAACTTATCAAATTATCAATCGTTTTAATCGCTTTTTTAGCAACTTCTATAGTATCTGCACAGGATAAAAAAGCTAATAATATAGACAATAGTAATATTGCTTTACAAGGATATAGTCCCGTTTCTTATTTAGACTTAGGATTAGCTCAACGCGGAAATAAACAATTCAAATCTGAACACCAAAAGGTTGTTTACTATTTCACTTCTGCAGAGCAGAAAAAGCAATTCGATAAAAATCCTACTAAATATTTACCAGCTTATGGAGGTTTCTGTGCCTTTGGAACCTATGCAGGAGCAAAATTTAGAGTAGATCCTTCAAAATTTATAGTAAAAGATGGAAAATATTATTTATTCTTAAACAATGTAGAATTGGATGCTAAACAACTATGGCTTGCAGAAAATAACCATAACAAACTTAAAAGTACAGCAGATAAAAATTGGGCTAAATTAAGCAAAACGCATAATTAAGGTTTGGTTCCTTTTCATGAGGATAACGGTTTAGGTAGTTACTTAAACCGTTATTTCTTTTTTAGATTTAAGTATAGAAACCAAAAGGAAAACCTATATTTATGACTTTATATGAATACAGATTTAACCAAAATATCATCGTTTTTTGAAACGGAATATCCGTTAAATAAACATGGGTTAAAAGAATTGTTAGATCTATTTAGTATCAGAAACATAAAAAAGAACACGCAGATTCTTACCGAACATAAAGAAGAAAGACAATTACGTTTCCTGAACAAAGGAGTTATTAGAGAGTACTATTCATCAAGTAGTAAGGAAACGAATATTAATTTTTATACAAAGCCACAGTTTGTTACAGACTTGTCTTCCTTTATCAACGATACTAATACTAAAAAAAATCAAGAGACATTAACCGATATTGAGTTATTGGTAATAGATAAAACTCCATTCAGACAACTTCTGCAAAAATATGAATGTGGAAAATCATTTATTGATTTATCTTTTCAAAAACTATTAAAGCAAAAAGAACTTTTTGAATATAACAGAATGACCAAATCGTCTGAAGAATTGTATCATGAACTATTGATTTATAAACCAAACTGGTTGCAAAAAATTCCTCAGTATCATATAGCTTCTTACTTAAATATTACTCCTGAAACATTAAGTAGAATTCGAAAACGCATTTCTTGATTCAAATCAATGGAGTTACATAAACGATGCTCTAATTTTATCTCTTGAAAAGACAAAATTATGAAGATACATCATATTAGAAATGCTACTATGGTCATTGAAACTAACGATAAAGTTATTTTAATAGACCCAATGCTCAGCAAAAAAGGAGCTGCTGGACCGTCCTTTACATTCTTCAGGTACAAACCCAAACGAAACCCAATTCTTAATCTACCTGATAATGCAATGGATATCATCAATAAAACTACACACTGTTTACTAACACATTTACATCCAGATCACTTAGATAAAGCGGCAGAACAATTTTTAAAATCAAAAAACATCCCGATAATATGTAGTGTTAAAGATGAAAAAACACTTCGTAAACGAGGTTTACATGTTTCACAAGTTGTAGACTATTGGAAAGCCTCAGATTTTTTAGGAGGAACTATAGAAGGAATTCCTGCAAAACATGGATACGGTTTCGTGGCAAAACCTATGGGAAATGTTATGGGATTCTACATACAACTTCCTAATGAAAAAACGATGTATTTAAGTTCGGATACTATTTACACAGAAGACGTTGACAAAGTACTTAAACAATACAAACCCGATATTAGCGTAGTAGCAAGCGGAAGAGCACAACTAGACATCTTTAAACCACTATTAATGACAATGGAGGATATCGTCAAGTTTGTAAAGAACTCACCAGATAAGGTAATTGCTAATCACTTAGAAGCCGTAAACCATTGTCCAATTACTAGAGAAGAATTGTCATCTGAATTAACTAAAAAAGGATTAATAGACAGGACATTTATACCACAAGATGGACAAGTAATGGTGTTTGAATAGAGAACTAACCAATAAATAAGATAAAAATACAATTCACTATTTCGAAAATACGATTCGTCATACTTTTATAACGATTCGGGCACAAAAATTACTTTCTCAAAATGCTAGCTAGTAAATTAATTACAAATTAAGTAGTTATGTTTTTAAGCACAGTTGGAATTATACATTTTGCTTCATCTATTATTTCACTAATATCAGGAACCATTGTAATAGCAAAGTCCAAAGGCACCAAAACTCATAAACAAGTAGGATATGTGTATACATTATCCATGATCATACTTCTTATTACTTCTTTTATGATTTATCGTTTGCACGGGACTTTTGGAGTTTTGCATTGGTTCTCCGTTATTAGTAGCATTACGTTACTACTAGGAATGCTTCCAATGATTCTTAAACGTCCAAAAAGTTATTTACACTTACATCTTAGTTTTATGTATTGGAGTGTTATCGGACTATATTGTGCCTTTTTTGCAGAAGTATTAACACGCATTCCTTTTATTCTTAAAGTTGATCAAAATATAATACCTGTTTTTTATGCACTTGTTGGTGTCGCAACCGGACTAGTTGGAGGTATGGGATCTTTATTTTTTAGAAAATATAAGAAACGGTGGGAAAATCTAATCGATGATTTTCAATAGCTAAGAATTATTAACATAAAAAGTAAGCGCTATAGATCATATAGCGCTTACTACTAATGTACAGACTACTATTTTGGCATTACAACATCTCCAATCACATGAATCACTCCATTGGAAGCCATAACATCAGTTTTTACTATTTGGCTGTAATTTCCATTTTGATCTTTCAGCCAAATTTTTCCATCCTTTTTCATAACTTTTAATTTAGCTCCGCTAAGTGTCTTTAACTCGGCTTTACCTCCTCCACTTTTTAACGCTTTTACTACCGCTGAAGCATCAATCTTACCAGGTATCACATGATACGTAAGAATAGAGGTTAATTTTGCTTTATTAGCAGGTTTTAGTAAAGAGTTAAGTGTATTAGCGTCAATTTTAGCAAAAGCATCATTCGTTGGAGCAAATACTGTAAATGGTCCATCACCTTTTAAAGCGCCTACCAAATCCGCTGCTTTTACTGCTGTTACCAGAGTTGAAAAATCTTTTACAGAAGCCGCTACATCTACAATATCCTTTTTAGATTGTGCGAATACAGATTGAGATACTACGAATAAGAACAGTGTTGATACAATAAAAATTAGTTTTTTCATGATTTTATTTTTTAATAATTAAACATTTTTAAACGCGTTTTTCATTATCATATACACAAGTTTGTTTCGTTTGGATGAGTTTGGATGAGATTTTTTTTAAATTTGATGAAGCCAATAAATAAATGAAAGACGATTTAGTACTCATAAAAAAGTTACAGAATCAAGATACCCAAGCTTTGTCTAGGGTCTATGATCTCTATTCTGGGGCGATTTATGGTGTTATTTTACGAATGTGCAAAGACGAAAGTTTAGCACAAGATTTATTACAAGAAACTTTTATGAAAATTTGGCAAAAATCACACACTTATGACCCTGATAAAGGAAAGTTTTTTACTTGGTCTTATCGAATTGCTAGAAATATTACGTTAAATTCTTTAAGAAAAAAAGATACCCTCATCCAAACCGAGGATTTAAGTGTATATAAAGAGAGAAGTACTTCTGAAGCAGAAAAAGATATCACACAACTAGAAGGTTCCCTGAAAAAGTTAGAACCTCATCACCAAAAAGCTTTAGAACTTGTATATTTTAACGGGCTTACTCATAGAGAAGCTCATGAAGAGATGGATGTCCCCTTAGGAACATTTAAATCTTATATCAAACAAGCTTTGAAAAAGCTAAGAGAATCTTACAAAGAAGAACTTGTGATCGTATGGATTATTATTGAAATGATGAGATGATGGACAGGAATACAATAAAAGATACAGGAGTACTAGAACAATACCTATTGGGAGAGCTTTCGGAAAAGGACGCTATCGCAGTAGAACAAATTCTTAATGAAGATCAAGAATTACAGACATACTTTAACAAAATGGAGGATGATATGGAACAAATGGCTTTCGAAAATGCCATCGCTCCTCCCACTCATATTAAATCTGATCTACTCAATTCGATAAAAAATAGTGAAACGGTTTCTGAAGAAGGTGTGATCCCAATCCAAAAAAAGAAAAAAATCTCATATCGTTTTGCTATTGCCGCCAGTCTTGCAGCACTCTTTTTAGCTTCTTCGGGATGGTTTTATAATGAATGGAAAAATACAAAAGCAACCATTGTTACTTTACAAAAGGAAACTACTAATTTGCAAGATAGATTGGTAACTATAGAAGGTGATCTAAAAGAAACTGATAAATGGTATCAGGCTATCAATAATCCAAAAGTGATTCAACTCGTACTGAACGGAAATGATAAATCTCCTACCTCTACTGCTATAGCCTATGTGAATCACCAAAATAAAGAAGTGATTCTGAATCCTCAAGGACTTTCTAAGTTAGACAATACCAAAACATATCAAATGTGGGCAGATGTTGACGGAGAAATGATTGATATGGGAGTTATTGCGCAAGATCAGGAAATGATGATCATGAAATATATTGAGAATGCTGAATCCTTAAATATTACGATAGAACCTGCTGGAGGAAATGATCACCCAACAGTAGAACAGTTAATTTCTAATGTATATTTATAGCATATTTGAATTCAATAATACTATCTTAAAACTACTATTCAATGATATTTGAAACGCATCAACTAAATACGATACAAAGCAAATACATTGAATCCATATTCCATTTTAAAGATTTTACACCAGATCATTCTATAGAGCGTGTAGTGCCTACAGGACATGTTTTCGTCATATTTGAATTAGATAATATTCCGAGAAATACTTTTGACAATACTACCTTAAAACCAAACAATACCTATACGAAGGTTTGGATATCTGGAATGCATAAAAATTACATTTCAATTTCTGCTCATCAAAAATCAGAAATGTTTGTTATTCAATTCAAACCGTTTGGCACGTATCCATTTTTTCATTTCCCCACAGAAAACTTAAATGAAAAAATATGTTCTTCTGAAGAAATTTTTGAAGACGAACTCCTACTACTGAGAGACAATATTCTAAAGCAACCAACATCGCAAGATAAATTCAAAGTTGCCGAAAACTGGTTATCAAAAAGATATGACGCTACAAAAGTTCCTTCTGAGGAATTACTAACGGTTATTAAAAAATTACAACAGGAACCTGCATCACATTTAAGCAAGATTATAGATCATTATCCGCACACTCAAAAACACTTGATTGATCAATTCAAAAAATATATTGGTTTAACACCAAAATACTATCAAAGAATTGTACGATTCAATGATATTTTGTTTCAAATTAAACAACAAGAAAGTATTCTTTGGTCACAAATAGCATATCAATGCGGATATTCTGATCAATCCCACTTTATCAAAGAGTTTAAACATTTTTCAGGTTTCAATCCTAAAGAATTTATTAAACAAGAATTCAATAAAGATGAACCTAATTTCTTTCCTTTAGATAGAGAAGGTTAATTTTTTACTATACTAATACAATATCTTTTAAGTACTTCGTATCAAACTTTATGATATGCCAAAAAATACGCTCATTCTTTTCTTCTTACTTCATGGGTTATTTGTTTTTTCTCAAAATGAAAATCTACAAAAGCAACGAGTACTTTCATCTATTGATTCCACGTATTCTCCAGAACTTGTTTTGAAACAGGAATTTATTGTTAAGGTCCCATTAGATTCAGTCTGGAATGCCTATACAACTAAAAAAGGTTTTGAAAGCTGGGCCACAGCGATAGCAGAAATAGATTTTAAAGTAAATGGAACCATTAAAACTAATTATAATAAGAAAGGTATAATCGGAGATGAAAACACAATTACATTGCATATCATAAATTATGTTCCAAAGCGTATGCTGACCTTACAAGCAGAGATTACTAAAAACTTTCCTCAGTTTATGAAAGAGGACGAAAAAGATCTATACAATACTATTCTTTTTGAAGAAATAACAGCAACGACTACAAAAGTAATTTCATATGGAATCGGCTATAAACATACTCCAAAATATATGTCCTTAATGAAGTTCTTTATTCAAGGAAATGAACAATCTTATTTAAATCTTATCACTTATTTAGAAACAGGGAAACCATCAGTTAACTATTAAATTATGAGTCAAGCATTACAAACCATGATTAATAATATGCCTGAAAAAACAGGTAAATCATTAGAGGAATGGAAATCTATTTTAAAAGAAAAATCATTTATTAAACACGGAGAAGCTGTAAAGTTTTTAAAACAAGAACATGGAGTGACTCATGGTTTTGCAAATACCATCGTTACCTTATCAAAAGAATCCGATGAAACAACTGAGGATTTAGTAGCAAATCAATACAACGGTAAAGAAAGTTTGATTCCCATCTATGAAAAACTAATAACTGTAGTTGACTCTTTTGGTACAGATGTAACCAAAACCCCTAAAAAGACCAGCGTTAGTATTATTAGAAAAAGACAGTTTGCATTAATCAAACCAGCTACTAAAACGCGTATTGATCTAGGTTTAAAACTTAAAGGAAAGTCTACAACAGATCGATTACTAGATTCTGGACCATTCGGAACAATGTGTACCCATCGCGTTCAATTACAAACAATAGAACAGGTGGACGACGAATTAATAAACTGGCTCAAAGAGGCCTATGAAATGTCGGTTTAGATTAAAAACATATATAGTTTTTAAAAGGTATTCATACTTAAGAGGTAGCAAAATTAGTATCTTCGTTGAAGGTTTTATATTCTAATTTTATGAACGCAAAAAGTCTTAGCGATACTGCCGCAAAAATTTCTTCTTACATCCATAGAACTCCTGTTTTAACTTCAAGACTACTCAATGAAATTTCGGGAACAGAGCTTTATTTTAAGTGTGAAAACTTTCAACGAATGGGGGCTTTCAAAATGCGTGGTGCCACACATGCCATTTTACAACTGTCTAATGAGCAAAAAGCCAAAGGAGTAGTTACGCACTCTTCTGGTAATTATGCGCAAGCATTATCACTTGCTGCACAAAGTTTGGGAATAAAAGCATATATCGTAATGCCATCAAACGCTCCACAAGTTAAAAAAGATGCTGTTAGAGACTATGGTGGTCATATTATAGAGTGCCCTCCTACTCATAAAGATCGAGAAGAGACTGCAAATAAGATACAAGCGGAAAAAGGAGCTACCTTTTTACATCCTTATAATGATCATAATGTAATATTGGGACAAGGAACTGCCGCTTTAGAATTATTAGAAGATCATCCAGATCTCGACTACCTCTTTGCTCCTGTTGGTGGTGGTGGACTAATTGCTGGAACTTCTCTAGCAGCACACTATTTTGGTACTAATTGTACTGTAATTGGTGGAGAACCTTTTGAAGTTGATGATGCTTATCGTGCGTTACAAAGTGGAACTTTGGAAATTAACGAAACCACAAATACCGCCGCAGATGGACTTAAAATGCCATTAGGTGATCTAACCTTCCCTATTATTCAAAAATATGTTTCAGAAATTATTAGAGTGGATGAAGAGGAAATCGTCGTTGCTATGCGTTTGATTTGGGAACGGATGAAGATTATTATTGAACCTTCTTGTGCGGTTCCTCTTGCAGCTTTGCTTAGAGAAAAAGAACGTTTTCAAGGTCAAAAAATAGGAATGATTCTATCTGGAGGTAATGTAGACTTAAGTAATCTCCCTTTCTAAAAACACTTTTATTTTTTTTTAACATTATCTCAAAACGTCAATAAAAACAGTCCTTACAAGCTTAATCTCCTAATAAATTAGTTATACTCCTAATAAATTAGTTGCTCAACTAATTTATTAGGAGTATGTTTGTAATATCAAATTCAGAAATCATGCAAAAGTTAGCCAAAAGAGAAGAACAGATCATGCAGAGTTTATGGAAACTCAAGAAAGCTTTTATCAAAGAGATTATTGAAGAGTTACCAGATCCCAAACCTCATTATAATACAACAGCTACTATAGTGAAGATTCTGGAAGAAAAAGGGTTTATCAGTCATAAAGCTTTTGGTAACAGTTTTCAGTATTATCCTTTGATTTCTAAAACAGATTACCAAAAAGATGTTTTAGGTGAAGTAGTGAACAACTACTTCGACAATTCACCTCTTGCGTTGGTTAAATTTTTCGCTAAAGAAGAAAAAATCAATACTGAAGAATTAGAAGAAATCATCAAACTCATCAAAAACAACAAGTAATGGCTTATATCATCTATAGTTCAGCGCTTATAGGTTTATCCTATATCATTTATCAGTTATTTCTTTCGAAAGAAACATTTTACAATCTTAATAGATGGGTTTTGGTAGGCTTAGTAATCATTTCCTTTTCTTTACCATTTATTTCTGTACCCGAAAACATTTCGTTTAAAACTACCATATTTCAAACTTCGGCAACCGAAATTGAAAATACAGTTGTCACGGAAAAGAATACTCCAATCATTGAAGATGAGATCACATTAGTAGACTCCACTCCTATTACATCCACTTCAGAAAGTATTACAGAAACTATAGCTCCTTCTATTATCTCTTTGGATTGGAAATCAATTCTGTTATATATCTACGTATTAGGTATAATGGCATTTGGGATTAATTTCCTGATTCAACTTGCAGTACTCATTTTCAGAATGATCAAATATCCAAGTATGGAAGTGGACACATATAAAATTGTTGAAACTGACACGAATCATGCTCCCTACTCTTTTTGGAATCGCATATTTATAAATCCTAATCAATATAATCCGGATACCTATTTGCAAATATTAAAGCATGAACAAATGCATATTTCCGGAGCTCACAGTTTGGATATGCTATTAGTAGAATTGTTAGTTACCATACAATGGTTTAATCCATTCGCATGGTTATATAGAAAGGCTATTGATAACAATCTAGAATACCTTACAGATGATGGAATGCTTAAGAAAGGTGAGGACAGAGAGATATACCAAATGAATTTACTAAAAGTTTCAACCCCAGATATGCCAACAGGTTTGGCAACAAGTTACAATCAATCATTTCTCAAAAAACGAATAATTATGATGAATTCTAAAAAATCAACAGCAAAATCAGGATGGAAATACCTAATCATTATTCCATTACTGGCACTAACCGTATTATCTTTTAATCCGGTTCACATGAATCCGACAACAACAGACAATGATGCATTCTATTCTGATGAATTAGAAACTCCTTCTGAAGAACATTTTAAAGAATCTGCATTCAAGAACGACTACACTAAAGGTGCTTGGGATGCTGAACTTGGAGGTGGAAAATTATGTGTAATGTATCGAAATGCCGAGCCTCTAAAGAGAAGTTACTGGTCCATAACTAGGTGCTATGATCCATCTTTCTTTGCAGGTTTCCCATCGGGAAGCAAACAAAAATTTGAAATCACTAGAGATGCTGGAACCATGCTATTCACTGGTGAGTTTGAAAATGGACTTGGTGATGGTAGATATACCTTTACACCAAATACTAATTTCAGTAAAGCATTGTCTAACTATGGATTCAGTGTTGACAATGAAGATCTAGTACATTGTTTCTTAACTGATTTTGACAATTCATATTTATCATATTTGAAGCAAGAAAACCTTTCATTAAATCAGGATGATTTTGAAGATATCATCCATAAAGGGCTTTCTCTTGACAAACTAAAACTGTACCGAAAAGAATTAGCCGTTCTAGGTTATAGCAACTATACCATGAATGAAGTGAGTAAATTAAATCTCTTTGATGTTGATGCTGCTTATATTAAATTTATCAATAAGGTGAATGGTCAACAAACATCTTTAAAAGAAATTAGAAAAGCTAAAATTCACAACTTATCTCCTGAGTTTATAAAATCTTATACAGATAAAGGATACAAGAAAATGAGTTTAAGCGATTATATGAAATTAAAGATTCACAATGTGTCTCCCGATTTTATTGCGAATTTCAAAAAAGAAGGATATACGGACATCTCTGCAAAGCAGGCGCAAAATCTTAAGATTCATAATGTTACACCAGAGTTTGTACAGGCATATAAAAATGCTGGTTTCAGCAATATTACTCTAAAGGAAGCTCAGAATCTTAAAATACATAATGTGACTCCTACATTTATAAAAAGCTTTCAAAAAATGGGATATCCAAATATTACCTTAAAAGAAGCAAAAAATTTAAAGATTCATAATGTTACACCAAGCTTAATCGAATCTTATAGAAAAGCGGGACAGAAGAATATTTCTTTAAGAGAAGCAGTTAAGTTGAAAATTCATAATATCACTCCTCAATTAACCAAAGCTGCACAACAACATAGTCAATCTAGTTCTACCAATAGCTCCGGAAAAGGGTATCAAGAAAGTCAACAAACAACACCAAATGATTTTATTAAACAATTCA
Source organism: Aquimarina litoralis (assembly GCF_019295435.1). Classification (GTDB taxonomy): domain Bacteria; phylum Bacteroidota; class Bacteroidia; order Flavobacteriales; family Flavobacteriaceae; genus Aquimarina; species Aquimarina litoralis_A. Next base: position 17,017 of record NZ_WEKL01000050.1, on the reverse strand, counting down.
AAGCTCTTGGTTATGAAAATGTATCTGTAGATGACATCATCTCATTAAAAATTCATAATGTAACTCCTGCATTTATAAAAAGATATCACGACGCAGGATATAAAGACATTCCTTTAGACGAAGTAGTGGGATTGAAAATTCATAATGTGACTCCTGAATTTATTAATACTTTCAAAAAAGCAGGATATAAAAACATTTCACTGGATGATGCTAGATCGCTTAAAATTCACAATGTATCTCCCGATGATGCTGCGGAATATGTGAAAATAGGATATAAAAATCTATCCTTAGATGATCTTAGATCCCTTAAAATACATAATGTTACTCCGGAATTTATTAAAGAATTTAAAAAGACAAGGTTTGGTAATCTTCCGTTAGATGATATTATATCTTTTAAGATTCATAATGTAACTCCTGAGTTTGTAAAACCTTTTGAAGATCTTGGATACGCTAATATTTCTGCTGATCAGGCAAGAAGTCTAAAAATCCATGGTGTTACTCCAGAGTTTGTGAAATCTTTAAAAGATCAGGATAATGATATTTCATTGGAACAAGCAATCCGAATCAAAATTCATTTTTAAGTGAGCAATATTTCAAACTAACCAATCACTTATACATTCATCAATCATTGAAAATGCTGTTAATTGATCTCATTAACAGCATTTTATTTTTTAACCCGTATAAAAGTCCCTTCATAAAAAAGTCCTGTAGGTTCATCATTCTCGTTGAACTGAATCGATTTCATATGATATTCATCTTCACTCATCCATTTGTAATTGTAAATCCTATATGTATTAACAGCTTCTCCCTCGAAAGTTAATTTTAGCTCTACATTTCCGTTTACATCAATTGTTCCTTTTCCTTTCCCTGCTCTAATAGTTCCAAAACTTGATAAATGAAAAACCTCCTTTGTTCTAGGATTATAAGACCAAAAAATATGTCCATTCGGTTCAGGTCCATCTATAATTGATAATAAACTATTATCTGTGTTAATTCCTCTTGAAATAGTATGATGATTTGGAATATTAATAGTTTCTGTACCATTTCCCCAGTTATGAGTCCATTTATCATCCTTAAGAGTCCACTCACCTACGAATTTACCAAATGGATTTTTCGAAATATCATTCATATTTTTTCCATTCGATTCATATTCGATAGCTACTTTTTGTGCATATGCTTCTGCATAATTCAGCATTAAAATCAATACAAAATATTTTATAACAACTTTCATTTACTAAGGTTTATATTAAATCTATAAAAGAATTGTTTACACTTTTACTTATGTATGTGTAATCCTATTTGTCTGTGTATTCTAAGTGAATTATCTTTTCCCCTACGCCAGTAAGAAATCCCTGTTCCAGTGCTATTTCCTGAATATCCTGGAACTGACCAATCCACATAAAAACCACCATATTTAATATACCCATCACCTACTTTATCATAGGCATAAGTCATTATTTCAATGGAATCTATGGTTGCTGGATGTTTATAATACCCTTTATAATGTTCTATCAAAACGGACTTTCCGGTTTTAATAGTATCAGCAAATGGTAAGTACATCGCATCATCGGTATAGGAATCGGCAGTTCTTTCTGGAATTCTTGCTTTTACATTACTTTTACCCAAAGCGGAGTACGCAGCTAACTCCCTTGGTGCTTGGATTGGGTTAGGAATCTTATTGCTCGCTTCGGGTACTAAAAATACAGTTGGGTCATCTATAGGTTGAAGGTAGCCAAAAGATTCTGCTCTTAATTTCAGTTTCTTTTTACTATCTTTCTTCCATACATTCAAGTATTTTCCTTTCACTTTTGTTTCGTCTGCAAATACTTTGGTAAATAATCCTATTTCAATAATTCTATTTGGAAATTCTAAAATATCTACAGTTTTTCTATCATATTCCTTTACACCATTTCTATTAAATATTGTATTGTAATATGTTTTAATGTTTTGATTACCTTCTATTAAAGGGTTATAATCGGTCATTAATAAGGATTCTTGATCATACAATTCTTCTATTACTTCAAAGGATTTGGTTTTTGCTGCATCTATTATCTTTTGATTATACACTGTCAAAAGATTCTCAACTGATATCGCATTTTTAGGATCTTCTTGCTTTTTGTTTTTGGAATTATTACAAGCTACGACTAACATTATAACTAGGGTAAAAACTATGTGTTTTTTCATTGTTTTTTGATTTAGTGGATAATATTTTATAGAAAATACATACTACTGAATTTCACCTATGAATTCATATTAAAGATTACCTTCCATATTTTTAAAGAGTTATCTTCCATTCTTCTGAAGACGAACATGTTTTTAGTACTAAAAGCGACAGGTTTTTGCATGTTCGACGGGTAAAACATTCCTGTTACGCTTCCATGCATTACCACGATTTTATCATAAGAATGCATTTCTAAAATTTCATGTTTCATATCCGCTAACCCGTATTCTTTTTCCTTTTCAATATGCGCTATCAGTGTAGGTTTATCAGAAATTAATGGATGATTCGGAGCCATATGTACTAGATCATCCACCCATACGATCATTTTATCTTCTGTAGAAATACTATGGTCATCTAATACTTCTAAGATAGCTTTTACAGATTTCTGATCCTGTTCTAAAGAAAATTTAGGATTTTCTTCTATATGAGTACATTGCAAAAAAAGGAATGAAAGAACTAAGAATATTGGGATTCGATTATATATCATCATACTTATAACTTTGGTATTAAAACGATAAATGTTTATTTAAAAAAGGTAAAACTCTTGTAGCGATACGACCTTCATCTCCCCAATATTTATTCCATGGATCACCCACAAACTCTACTCCTACATGGTCAACTCCTAAATCCATTAATTTTTTACTAAATCTTCGATTAGAAATCACATGATCTTGTGTTTGATCAAATCTTGCCCAATCAAATGCTATTGCTTTGAGACTTCTTAAATTCTCTGCGTAATGATCTAATCGTTCATCTAAATGAAACTCTTTTTGCTCTTTTCTTACATTATTGGGATCCAGTTGGAGTGCTCCATTTTCATCTTTTTCAAATAGAAAATCACAATATAAGGGAGCTCTGTTAGCATTAGGAAGAAATGCTTGACAAACACTAGCAAAAATTTTAGTTCGTATATCATCACCTACTTCTTCAAATGATTTGGCTTGATGGATCTTTTCCCAATCTACACCCAAAGAAATTCTAGGAAGATATCCAGAACCGGTTGCAACCGGATGCAATGCATATACAATACCGAACATTTTAGGATATTCCATAGCAACTTTCAAAGCTCCTCTCCCACCCATAAAATGCCCAAATACAGCTCTACTATCTTTATCAGAAATAGTTCTATACTTTCCATCAATAAAAGGGACTAATTCTTTGCTAATAAAATCTAGCCATAAACCACTTGTACTAGAATTTTCATACAAACTTCCTACTGTAGGGGAACTGAAGTCTGCTACTACAAAAACAAATTCTTTTGTTATCCCCTTTTCAATACTTTTATCTATAATTTCTGGGGTCTTTTGATCAGAAACCACACGATCTATATTTTCAAAAAGACTATGTAAATAATAAACTACGGGATATTTTTTTCTTGATGATGAATAACCTGGCGGAAGATAAATTTTGATATCTCTACTAGTGTTTAATCCAATTTTATTGGCTCTTAAAACAGTAGATTGAATTGTCTCCTCTACGACGTTTCCTTTCATTCTATATTGCGCAGAAGTAACATTAAAGAAAAACACTATGAAAAGAGAGAATAATGCAATTTTGGAATACTTCATTGGTCAACTTTTAAATTAATAGTTATAATCATAGGTAGAAATTTGCCTAACTATTTTGAGAGTACCATTAGCTGCTCTTCGCCATATTTTTATTCCTTTTCCCGTACTGATTCCTGAATATTCATTATTGCGCCAATTCGCTATATGACTAGCATAATTCACCACATATTCTCCCAAATCATTGATATAATTATTTCGTATATCGAGTTTCTCAAAAATCGGAAGTTCTGCAACATGATCTTTTATAAATTGATCTAACATATTCCTATCTTTAAATACAGGTTTGTAGCTAAACAATGCAATTGCATCCTCTGCATACAACTGCATCCATAGCATATGATCTCTATGAGCAATGAACTCTTCTGTGAAATGATTTATAGATGCAATTTCAAATCGTATATTATTATTTATAGGAAGATGTCCCTGATAAGCAAGCACTGTTCCTGGAATTGTATCAAACTTAAGCTGATCTGTAAGGTCTGTATGATGGTTGTAGTTCCATATTTCAGAAATCAGAGAAACATCGCCCTTCTCTTTCTTCCATATATTCATATACTTTCCATTTAATTCTTCAACTTTTGTTCCTTCTTTTAATCGAACTTTCATTTTAAATTCACCAAGTACACAGAGTTGAGGACCTAAGTCTAAGGTTTCAAAATTCTTTCGTTCATAAGCTATGATCTCAAATCGATCGAAAAAAGCCTTGTGGTATATCAATGCATTATCCTTACCTAAAAGAGTCTTTTGAAAAGCAGGCATCAAATACATTTCTTTATCATAATGTTGTACTATGATTTCAGCATTTGCCGTTTGCATTCCTTTATTGTAATCATTTATAAATTGGGTTAACTTCGTTTCTATGCTTATGTTTTTGATTGAAAGTGTTTTAGCTGTTATATCCTGAAAATTGATACTAGCCAAAAACACATAAAACAAGATCATTTTTATAAGTCTCATAATCCTTTTGTTTTTATGGTTTCGGCTAAAATATCTTGAAAACAAGGACGTTAGACTCTAAAATTGATCAAACCCATCGAAGAATTGATATTTGACGAATTTTTGGATTTTATAAGCAGAATTACTTTTTAAAAACCCAATAACCACTTTTCGTCAATAATTTTAGTATGTTGATCAATAAATCTTATTCGAGATAAAGGTTTAAAAAACTATTTTATTATTTTAATGAGTTGTAAGAAATATAGGCATGTCAATATCTTTAGATACTTTCAAAAATTCTAAAATACTGAACGTTTTATATCGTTATAAAGCGCATCATCTTCTTTTTTGGTTTGTGTATCACTATATGTGGTGGGCTATTGGTATTGGTAGTGCTAAGGAAGCCGCGTATAATATTTTCTTTTCTCCTTACAATACAAAATTTCTATTCTATTTTGTTTTCCAGGCAGCAGCGGTATATTTTAATCTATACTACCTCATCCCTAAATTTCTCGAAAAAAGAGAATACCTAAAATACCTAGTTTTTTTCGCTTTAACGATATTAGTAACTGTACTCATCCTTACCTCAGGATATTATGTTACTGCGTATGTAGCGAATTCTACTGTTGCAGAGCTATTTGATAACCAGAGTTTTTCTAAACTCTTAAGATCAGGCCCTATATCTTCCACTTTAGCCAGTATGACACTGGCAATGAGTATCAAACTCACCAAAAACTGGATAAAATCTCAACAACAGCAGCAATTGCTAGAGAAAGAAAAAATTGAAACTGAACTTAAATTTCTAAAATCACAGTTTAATCCGCACTTTTTATTTAACACGATCAACTCAATTTTTGTACTAATTCATAAAAACCCGGACATGGCTTCAGAGTCTTTGGCTAATTTTTCTGATTTGATGAGATATCAGCTTTATGAATGTAATGAATCTAAAATTCCTTTAGAAAAGGAAATTAATTACTTAAAGAATTTTATCAATCTTGGAAAATTAAGATTAGATAAAACAGTTAAAGTCTCAACTACCATTAAAGACCAAGCATATGGTAATATCTCAATTGCTCCATTTATTCTAATGCCATTTGTAGAAAATGCTTTTAAACATGTTTCGCAAGGAGAAGATCAAAAAAACTGGATTGAAATTGAACTTTATTGTCAAGAAGAAAACATTCTTTTCCGAATAACAAATTCGATCAATAGTTATGATAATTATAATGCCGAAGATTTGATGAAAAATAGTGGTATCGGTTTAAAAAACGTAAGACGAAGATTAGATTTGGTATATAATAACCAATATCAACTAGACATTAATAAAACTGATAAAATATTTACCATAGAGCTTCAGTTATTGTTACAACCCCTTTCTATAATGTCTTCGGAATCAGTTATCAATCCTATAACTTCCTTACAATCTTAAAAATAAAAATATGGTTTTAAAATGTATTGTGATTGACGATGAACCCTTAGCTAGAGAATGCATTTCGAATTATATTGCAGAAGTAGATTTTTTAGAACTACATGGATGTTGTGCCAATCCTTTAGAAATCACAAAAATTAAAAATGCGCATGAAGCAGATCTATTATTTCTGGATATTCAAATGCCCAGAATGAATGGGATAGAATTCTTAAAATCTATGAAATCAAAGCCTATGGTCATCATTACAACGGCTTTTCCTAACTATGCATTAGAAGGTTTTGATTTAGATGTAATGGATTATTTACTGAAGCCTATTACCTTTACTCGGTTTTTTAAAGCTGTGTGTAAAGTAAAAGAACAATATCTATTACTTGAAAATAAGACTAAAAGCACATCAAATAACGAAAGTTCTGCTTCAGATTACGTTTTTATAAAATGCGATAATAGTTATAAAAAAATATATTTTGATGATATTTTATTCATCAAATCGATGCAAAACTATGTAGCATTTCATACATCTGATGGAAAAAAGTATCTCTCTTTAATTCCTTTAAAAGAAGTTGCTAAGCAGCTTGATTCAGGAGTTTTTCTTCAGGTTCATAAATCATACATCGTTTGTATCCATAAAATAGAATCTATAGAAACAGAAGGAATTACCATCGGATCACATCATATCCCGCTAGGAAGAAACTACAAATCTGAAATAATGGAAAAAATTGTACATAATAAGATTCTTAAAAAATAAGTTATAAAAAAGGCTGCTAGTACATACACTCACTAGCAGCCTTTAATTAACACTAATATTGAATATTAGATTCTAAAAAAACTAAATTCTTGGTAAATCTCCTTCTCCTTTAAGTGGTAGATTAGAACTTCCCATTAAATATGTATCTACATGATAGGCAGCTTGTCTTCCTTCGGCTATGGCCCAAACGATTAGGGATTGTCCTCTTCTGGTATCTCCAGCAGCGAAAACTCCTTTTACATTTGTAGCATAGTTCTCTTCAGTAGCTTTGATATTTGTTCTAGCATCCATATCAATGCCTAACTGTTCTGCAATAGTAGGTTCTGAACCTGTAAATCCAAGTGCAAGTAATGCTAACTCACATTTCCATTCCTTTTCAGTATTAGGAACTTCTTTTAGAGTAAACCGTCCATTTTCTTTGATCCATTCTACTTCAGATGTTATTAATCCTCTAAGGTTTCCATCTTCATCTCCTAAAAATTCCTTAGTAGAAATACTCCAATTACGTTCTACTCCTTCTTGATGAGATGAACTCGTACGCAATCTCATTGGCCAAAACGGCCAAGGCTGATTCGCAGGTCTCGCCGTAGTTCCTTTACCCATAATTTCAAAATTAGTAACTGAAGTAGCTCCATGACGTACTGAAGTACCAATACAATCAGATCCTGTATCTCCTCCTCCAATAACGATAACATCTTTATCTGTTGCTAAAATCTCTTCACCTAAATCCGTGATGCCATCTACTCTACGATTATTTTGTGGTAGAAAATCCATCGCTTGAACAACTCCTTTCAAATCAGATCCTTTTACAGGAAGATTTCTGCGAACCGTTGCCCCTGTACATAGTACAACTGCATCAAAATCTGCTTTTAAGGTATCTGCTTTTATATCTTTTCCGATAAAGGTGTTTGTTTTAAAAACAATTCCTTCTTCTTCTAAAACAGCAATTCTACGGTCGATAACGTTTTTTTCCATTTTAAAATCTGGAATTCCGTATCGAAGTAATCCTCCAACTTTTTCATCTCTTTCAAAAACCGTTACTAAATGACCAGCTCTGTTTAATTGTTGTGCTGTAGCTAATCCTGCAGGTCCTGATCCGATAACAGCTACTGTTTTGCCCGTTCTTTCTTTAGGAGGGTTAGCCTTAATCCATCCATTCTTGAAGGCTTCTTCAACAATGTTCTTTTCGATATTTTCTATAGTAACAGGATCTTCATTAATTCCTAATACACAAGCTTCTTCACAAGGTGCTGGACATAATCTTCCTGTAAATTCCGGAAAATTATTAGTAGAGTGTAGTATGCGAGTAGCTTTTTCCCATTTTCCACGGTACACCGCATCATTGAAATCTGGAATAAGATTTCCTAATGGACATCCACTATGGCAAAACGGAATTCCGCAATCCATACATCTCGCTCCTTGATTCTTAAGTTTACTTTCGGTCATTGGAACCGTAAACTCCTTATATCCTTTTATACGATCTTTAACAGGCTGATACTGTTCAATCTCTCTTTCAAATTCTAAAAATCCAGTTGTCTTTCCCATGTTTATTATCGTTTATGCTTGTGCTAATTTTTCTTCTTCTAATCTTTTTAAAGCCTGCTTATATTCTTCTGGGAATATTTTAATGAATTTTGGCAATTCACTTTCCCAATTTTCAAGAATTCTTTGTGCTAAAGGACTCAAAGTTGCATTGTAATGTGATTCTATTAAATCTTTCAATTCCTGAACATCCTCTGGAATCTCAACAGGATCCAAGTTCAATGCTTCTTTATTACAATGTGCTTCAAAAGTTTTCTTATCATCATAGATATATGCAATTCCTCCAGACATTCCTGCTCCAAAGTTTCGCCCCACTTCTCCAAGAATTACAGCAACTCCTCCGGTCATATATTCACACCCATGATCTCCAATACCTTCTACAACTGCTTTGGCACCAGAATTACGAACACAGAATCGTTCTCCTGCTTTACCATTTATATACACTTCTCCATCTGTTGCTCCATATAAGGTAACATTACCGGTAATCACGTTATTTTCTGGTATCAATGTAGCTTCATCCGGTACTTTAATAATCAATTTAGCTCCTGACAATCCTTTACCTAAATAGTCATTGGTATTACCGTTGACAATCATCGTAAGACCTTTGGTTGCAAATGCTCCAAAGCTTTGTCCTGCTGCTCCCGTAAAGTTTAGTTTCAATGTACTATCTGGAAGACCTTGAGCTCCGTATATCTTAGAAATCTCATTACTTAGAATTGCTCCTACCGCTCTATCCGTATTTGTTATATCAAAATCTAATGTTGTTTTTTCTTTTCTAAAGAGTGCCTGATGCGCCTGTTCAATAATTTCAAAATCAATAGATCTTCCTAAACCATGATCTTGCATCTCAGAATTATAAATTCCTACTCCTTCTGGTGCTTCTACCTGATGTAAAATTGGTGAAAGATCTACTCCAGCCGTTTTATAATGTTCAATAGCTTTTTTACGATCTAACTTATGTACTTGTCCAACCATTTCATCAATAGTTCTAAAACCAAGCTTTGCCATAATCTCTCTTAGCTCTTGGGCTACGAAATACATATAATTCACTACATGCTCAGGTTTTCCTTTGAATTTCTTACGTAATTCAGGATTCTGAGTAGCAATTCCAACAGGACAAGTATTTAAATGACATACTCGCATCATAATACATCCCGAAGCTACTAAAGGAGCGGTAGCAAATCCAAACTCTTCTGCACCTAATAAACAAGCAACGGCTACATCACGTCCTGTTTTTAACTGACCATCACATTCTAAAACAATACGACTACGCAAGTTATTACCTACCAAAGTTTGCTGTGCTTCTGCAATTCCTAACTCCCAAGGTAAACCAGCATGTTTTAGCGAAGTTAAAGGTGAAGCTCCTGTTCCTCCATCGAAACCTGATATTAGAACCACATCGGCTTTTGCTTTGGCTACACCAGCAGCAACAGTTCCCACTCCTACTTCTGATACTAATTTCACATTGATTCGCGCATCTCTATTTGCAGATTTTAGATCGTAGATTAACTGTGATAAATCTTCAATAGAATAGATATCGTGATGTGGTGGTGGTGAAATCAACCCAACATAAGGTGTAGAATTACGAGTTTTGGCAATTTCAGGATTTACTTTAGGTCCTGGTAATTGTCCTCCTTCTCCTGGTTTTGCTCCTTGAGCCATCTTTATCTGAATCTCAGCAGCATTTGTAAGATAATTAGATGACACTCCAAATCTACCTGAAGCTACTTGCTTGATAGCACTATTTTTCCAGTCACCATTTACATCTTTATAAAAACGCAGTGGATTCTCTCCTCCTTCTCCTGAATTACTTTTACCCCCAATACGGTTCATTGCAACGGCAAGATTCTCATGCGCTTCCTGGCTAATTGATCCATATGACATCGCTCCTGTTTTGAAACGTTTTACGATTTCTGTCCAAGGTTCTACCTCATCCAAAGGAATAGGATCATAATTAGAGAATTCAAGTAATCCTCGAATTGTCATAAGATCTTTAGATTGCTCATTGATTAACTCAGCATATTCCTTGTAAGTCTTCGGATCATTATCTCTTACAGATTTTTGAAGTTTCGCTACAGAAAGTGGATTAAACTGGTGCTTTTCTCCATTACGTCTCCATCTGTATTGTCCTCCTATCTCAAGATCCAAAGAAGCATCTACTTCTCTTTCGATATAAGCTCTTTTATGACGCTTTGCTATTTCTTTTTCAATTTCATAAAGCCCAATTCCTTGTATACGTGTTGCTGTATTTGGGAAATATTTATCTACAACTTTTGTATTAATACCAATACACTCGAATAATTGAGAACTACGGTAAGAGTTTAAGGTAGAAATACCTATTTTATTCATTACTTTCAGTACTCCTTTCCCAACAGCTTTGTTATAATTGTTGATTGCCGCTTCTGCTTCTAAAGCAGTAATATTATTATCTTCTATTTGTTCCTTAATAATCTCATTTACCATATATGGATTAATAGCACTCGCACCATATCCAAATAATAAAGCAAAATGATGAACTTCTCTTGGTTCTGCTGATTCAATAATGATACTCACCTGAGAACGCTTTCCTAGTTTTTGTAAACCGCTATTCACAAAAGAACAAGCTAACAAGGCCGGTATCGGAGCTCTATGTTTACTAACATTTCTATCTGAAAGAATGATAATATTACTTCCTCCATCAATTGCTTCAGAAACTTTGTCTAGCATTACATCTAATGCATCTTCTAATCCATTAAGCCCACGATTGATATTATATAACATGGAAACAGAAGTAGCTTTGAAACCTTTACCTGTATATGTCTTTATTTTATCAAGATCCTCTTTAGATATAACTGGGTTCTGAATTTTCAGTTTATTACAATGCTTCTCATTAATGTCAAAAATATTATGATCAGCACCTAACGTAAGACTAATATCGGTTATTAACTCTTCACGAATTCCATCTAACGGTGGATTCGTTACTTGCGCAAACAGTTGCTTAAAGTAATTATATATTAACTGTGATCTTTGTGAAAGAACCGCAATCGGAGTATCAGATCCCATAGAACCAATAGGTTCTTTTGCCAATTGACTCATTGGAACAATGATGGTATCGATATCTTCTTGAGTATATCCAAATACTTCTTTTCGTTTAGCAATTGTTTCTTCTCCTAAAAATAAAGGGCAATCATTATAAGGTATATCTTTTAAATGTACCAAGCTACTATCGATCCATTCTCTATATGGATGTTTTGCCGCAATTTCTTCTTTAATCTCTTCATCATTTACGATACGTCCTTCATCCATATTTACCAAAAACATCTTTCCTGGTTCTAAACGACCGTGAAATTCTATATTTTCTGGTGCTATATCAACAACTCCTGTTTCAGAAGACATGATTACATATCCATTCTTGGTTACTGTATATCTAGAAGGTCTTAATCCATTTCTATCAAGTACCGCTCCAATATAGTTCCCATCTGTAAATGGTATAGAAGCTGGACCGTCCCAAGGTTCCATTGCACATGAATTGTATTCATAAAATGCTTTTTTAGCTTCCGACATTTCAGGATTCTTTTCCCAAGCTTCAGGTACCATCATCATCATAACTTCTGGCAAAGATCTACCTGTCATTAGCAATAATTCAACAACCATATCCATCGAAGCAGAATCTGATTTACCTTTTAATACTACAGGTAATACTTTCTTTATATCATCTCCAAACCAATCACTTGCTAACAATTCTTCTCTAGATCGCATTCTGGTCACATTACCTCTAAGTGTATTGATTTCTCCATTATGACACATATAACGGAAAGGCTGTGCTAAATCCCAAGTAGGAAATGTATTGGTAGAGAAACGCTGATGTACCAAGGCTAATCTTGTAACAACCTTTGGATCCATCAAATCTGTGTAATACAGTTTTATATCTTCTGGCATCAACAATCCTTTAAAAATTAAGGTCTTCGTTGACAAACTTGGTAAATAGAAAAATTTATTTTCAGATAATTTTGAACTATATATTTCGTGCTCCGTTATCTTTCGAGCTGTGAATAATTTTAGATTAAAATCGAAATAACTTTGTTCCCTATTATTCTTACCAATAAATATTTGTTTAATAAAAGGTTCTGTAGTCGCAGCTATTTCTCCTAAATGAACAGTATCCACAGGAACATCTCTCCATCCTAAAAGAACCAAACCTTGATTTTCGATATTTCTTTCGAAGGTATCTATACAATATTGTCTCTGGTTCTCTTTTTTTGGTAAAAACACATTACTCACTGCATACTCTCCCGCTTCTGGAAGATCAAATTCACAATTCTCTACAAAGAAATCATGTGGTATATCAATAAGTATTCCTGCCCCATCTCCGGTTTTACCATCAGAACTTACAGCTCCACGGTGTTCTAATTTTTCCAGAATTTCTAGAGCTTTATGTATAATGTCGTTAGACTTTTTACCTTCTAAACTACAAATAAACCCAGCACCACACGCGTCGTGTTCGAATTCTGGCAGATACATTCCTTGTTTCTTCATCTTATTTCCGATCTAAATAGTGTTTCAAGTTGATGAAATTAACAAAACATTAAGGAAGGAGAAAGAAAAACCATCTATTGAGCGTCACTTTTTTGAGCTCGATAAAAAAAGTACTATTTGACTAATAGAATCCCAAAATAAGGACTTCTAATTACGAATTCAATAACGTGATTTCAATCAAAAAACCCCTAAAAACATAGGGGATTACGGCATTTTAGTTTCAAAAATGTCAATGAAAACGTTTTCGTAAAAAAATATGAATCTAAGACTGCGAAATCCTCATTTATTTCTAGAAAAAATACATACCCCTAATTTTTTAGGGGTTAAATATTTCAAAATGATAAAAATACAATGAATACCCTTCGAAATTTTGAGGCTAAAAAGTAATTCACATATTTTTGACAGAGATTTAACATTAATTTTAACTTTTTAGTCTTTATGAAGAAAATAGAAGCAATCATCAGAAGATCAAAATATCGTGTTGTTAAAGAAGCACTTCACGAAAAAGGCATTACGTTCTTTTCTTATTGGGATGTAACGGGTGTAGGTAATGAGAAAAAAGGGAGTGTATATCGTGGTATCTCCTATAGCACTACTGATATCCAGAGACGTTATTTATCCATCGTTGTTAATGATGACTTCGAAGAAGTAGCTATTGCTGCTATTTTGGAGGCGGCTAAAACTGGGGAAGTTGGTGATGGAAAAATATTTGTTTCCGATATAAAAGAAGCCTACAGAATTCGTACATCCGAAAAAGGTGGTATTACCTTATCATAATCTTAATACAACAAAGATCAACTAAAACTAAAATTTTATGAGTTATATACAACAACCAGACGTACAAGAAGCAGTAAAAGCAGCCGTAGAAGGAATCAACGGGGATATGGGTGCTTTATGGATTACGCTTTCTGCAATCCTAGTTTTCTTTATGCAAGCAGGATTTACATTGGTAGAAGTAGGTTTCACCAGAAGTAAAAATGCCGTAAATATCATTATGAAAAATATTATGGACCTATCAATAGGTTCTATAATGTTCTGGGCAATTGGTTATGCCATTATGTATGGAGACGAAGTAATAGCAGGTGGTTTTTTCAGATGGAGTTCTGGAGATCAAGGCTACGCATTTTTCCATGCCGATGATTGGTACAATCTATTTTTTCAAACAGTATTTTGTGCAACTGCAGCTACAATCGTATCAGGAGCCATTGCTGGACGTACTAAATTTTCGACCTATTTAATATTTTCATTTATTCTTACTGCGATTATATACCCTATTTCTGGTAGCTGGTATTGGCCATTCGACGATGATGCTTGGTTAAATACTTTAGAAAAGAGTATGGGATTACCAAATTTTATTGATTTTGCAGGATCTTCTGTTGTGCATGCTGTAGGTGGTGGTGCTGCGTTGGTAGCCGCAAAATTAGTTGGACCACGTATTGGAAAATACGAAAATGGAAAAGTAAATGTTATTCCAGGACACAATATGCTTTTTGGAGCTCTTGGAGTTCTTATCCTTTGGTTAGGATGGTTTGGATTTAATGGAGGATCTCAATTAGCTTGGGGTGGTGAGAATACTGTTGGAGCTGGTAGCGTACTTATTAATACTAATATCGCTGCTGCAGTTGGTGCTGTTGCTGCTTTATTCCTTACTTGGATTAAATATGGTAAACCCGATGTTTCTATGACATTAAACGGTGCGTTAGCAGGATTAGTTGGTATCACAGCTGGTTGTGGTGCTGTAAGTCAGTTTGGAGCATTATCGATTGGATTAATCTGTGGTATCGCTGTGGTGTTTTCTATTGAATTACTTGACAAAGTTCTTAAAATAGACGATCCAGTAGGTGCTATTTCGGTTCACGGAACTTGTGGTTTCTTAGGAACTGTTTTAATCGGTCTATTTGCTACAGACGGAGGTTTATTCTATGGTGGTGGAGCTGGACTTCTTGCAAGTCAGACAATCGGTACACTAGCATATATTGGATGGGCTGTAATAACAAGTTTTATTGTACTATTTATATTAAAGAAAACAATTGGACTACGTGTTTCTGAAAAAGAAGAAATTGATGGTCTAGATGTTCATGAACACGGTGTTAGTGTTTATGGAAAAGATAGCTAATATTTTATAAAGATATTTTAATATTATATAAAGAGCGTTGTAATTGAATACAACGCTCTTTTTTATTTTATTTAATAATCTCCATTGATAATGGGTATGATGGTTCTTCTCCATTACTAGCCTTTATAGCATTTATTATCGGGAATACGATACATAAAATACCTATTACAACTAAACCTAATATTCCTAATCCAAATAAAAGCACTAAAGGAATACATACAATTGCGTAGATAAACATGCTTATTTGAAAATTCATAATTGATTTACCGTGGTTATCCATTGCTAATACTTGCTCTCTTTGTGTTAACCATAATATTAAAGGAACGATAAAACCTCCAAATCCAGTTACTAAATCTAATAACTGTGATAAATGGGTAATTACTAATAACGATTTGTCTTGTCTCATGATTGTTTATGTTTTTGATTGATGATAGTTGAAATTGCTAATTTTATTAGCAACCTTTATTTATATGACGCAAAACTTTTCTAAATGTTACAATAATAATGTAAATAAAAAAGCATCCCGAAATCGGGATGCTTCCAATTATAACTAAATTTAATTCTACTTGTTTTTATTGATTGATGATTAATTTATGTGTGGAATATTCTCCACCACCCTCGATTCTAATCAAATAGATACCTTGCGCCATAGAAAAGTTCTTGGCGGATATCGTATTGGTTCCTGGTTGCAACTCAATCACCGCTTGTCTATGTCCTAAAACAGAAAATATAGTTGCTTTGGCACCTTTAATATTAGAATCTATATGTATTGAGAAGTTATTCCTAGCTGGGTTTGGTGTAATACTTACATCAGCAAAAATTCCTTCTGGTTCATCCCCCAAAATAGCTTCTGGAGATGCTAATTCTGCAACTAAACTTTCAGCAGAAGCAGATTGTCCACAAGAACCTTCATAAATTTTAACATTAGAGAAAACTGAAGTATTACCACTACCTGCATCATTATCATTTATAAAAACTAATCGATCCATTGTACCTGTATAGAAGTTACCTACAGGAATTGTATAGGTTGTTGTACCGCTTGAATAATTATCAAAATTAGTAACTCCATAGTTTTGGGTTCCATGTACTTTAAAGTATCTCCCGGAAGTTAAGTTATTATCATCTTCAAAACCAACACCATGAATTTCTCCTTGGCTTGTACTGCTAAAATCAAATTCAATAACAGTATTAGGAGTCACAGTATAGTTCAATGCAATATATTTCCACGTATTATTTTGCATTGATATCGAAGCTCCACCATTGGTAATTGAATAATTTCCAGCGGCATCTTGGTTAGAGAAACCAGTGATAGTAAAATCATTAAAATCTAAAGAATCACATACTGGTGGTGTAGTTGAACCACTTGTAATGCTTAAATCATCGATATTAATATCTCCTTGCCAACTTGTACCTGTAACTACATTCAGTCTTAATTGTACACTAGAATTTCCAGCATATGCAGAAAGATCTACTGTTGCTTCATTCCAATTATTTCCTTGAGAACCAGATCTGCTAAATACGCTAGTCCAATTACCGGAATTATTAGTTCTCGCTTCTACATTTAGACTTCCAACAGCATTACCATTCATATGGTACTGAAAACTTAATGTTGGAGACGAAACTCCACTAAAATTGATACAAGGAGAATTAAGAATTGCTTGTTTAGATGGATATCCTGTTCCATTTCCAGAAGCTTCCACATAAATATAAGAAGAACCATCAACGGCTCCGCTTGGTCCAGTTCCATTAGAAGGAGTACCACCAGAATTCACTGTCCAATTAAGGTCATCACTTGAGGATTGAGACCACGCTCCTGTAGATCCTTCGAAACTTTCTGAATAAGGAAATGAGGATAGATCACCAGAACAGTCGTCATTTGGTGGTGGCGGTGGTGTTCCTAATCCCATAGCATCCCAAAATGCAGGAATAGTTGCTCTTGCTC
>NZ_WEKL01000049.1 GCF_019295435.1 Aquimarina litoralis | reverse complement strand
GCTGTTTTGTAAGCAGCAATACCAGCGGTAACACCTAAAAGAATTTTTTTACCGCTTAATATTGATGACATATATTATTTATAAAGATTCAGAATCTGTCTTTGTATTTCTGAAGTATATTTTACCTTCTAACCATTCTTGTGCTGCAAGTGCATGAGGTTTAGGTAATCTTTCATAGAACTTAGAAACTTCTATTTGCTCTTTATTTTCAAAAATTTCTTCTAAGCTATCATTATATGTTGCAAATTCATCTAATTTTTCTAAAAGCTCCTTTTTGATATCAGTATTGATCTGATTAGCTCTTTTAGATATTACAGAGATTGCTTCATATATGTTACCTGTAGGTTGATCAACCAAGTTTTTATCGATAGTGGTTGTATTTACAGGTGCGTTACTTTTTTTCAAATCCATCTTCTCCTAAGTTTTCTATTTAAATTTTTCTAAACGTGTCATTATATCTTCTGAAATTTCTTCAGCATCGGCAGTAAATTCACCTTCTTTATAGTACTTTTTATAATTATCGTAGAAACCTTTTGCAGTTTCTAATCGTTCCTTTACAAAGACCTCATAACTTCCTATTGCCAATAGGTATTGAGATTCTAGCTTGTAATATAATGCTTTTTCCCTAAAAGTAGATCCCGGATAATCTATTAAATAATTATCAAAAGCTTTGATAGCTACTTTGTAAATCTCTCTATGATGATATTGCTTTGCAATTTCAAATGCTTTTTTCTCCTTTTTATTCCTTAATTCGGCAACTAATTTATTCGCTTCTTCCAGATTCTCACTATCAGGATAAGCATTAATATACGCCTGGAGCTTTTGAATAGCTTCATCGGTTTCTTCTTGATCTAAACTATATCTTGGTGATAGGAAATAATAACTCTTAGCTCCTTTATAAAAGGCTTCTTCTCTTTTTTCACTATTAGGATACGATTTAGCAAATCTTTCAAACTGATATCCAGCAAGATAATAATCCTCTAAATTGTAATAAGTATCTGAGTAATAATACATCACTCTTTCTGCTTGTGGTTTTCCTCTAAATTGAGGAACAATCTGTTCGAAAAGACGTAATGCTTTCTTATACTTACCTGCTTTATACAATTCTTCTGCTAACTTATATTTAGGTCCAACTTCCTCATCTTTAAGTACTTTTTGATACTCACTACAAGAACCTAAAACAATTACAAAAGTTAACAAAAACAATAATTTCTTCATATCTTAAAAAACATCTGGCAAAAATAGATATTTCTACCGTATTACAAAAACTTTAATTGATCTATTAAATAACTACTCAAAGACATTGTTGTTGCAAAATGAAAAAGAAAAAAGGAGTCCTTCTAATCTTTTGATTTAAATGTTTTGGTTTCACTAATTTTATCATGGTCTAAAATAGTGTAGCCTTCATCATCATAGTCAAATGCTTTAACGAAAGTTTCGTCAATTTTTAAATCTCTAAGAACATATGAATGCACCTGATGTACTTCTTGGGTGAAAGATTCATCGTAGTAACTTATCAAAATTAGGATCTCTCCATGTAAATCAGGTAAATCTTCTCTTGAAAATTCTGCTAACGGACTAGATTCTGTAATAGGATGTACAATCGTCCAAGTAGTTGGTAAATATGTAATCTGATTCCTTTCTAATTTAAGACTATAAAAATTATTTTCATATTTAGCATTCTTAGATTTTCGTGATAAAGCTAATGTGACTTCCGCTTTGGGGCGTATCATAACATTAGTACTTCTACTCATCAACCTAAACATAATACTGTCTTGCCCATTATGCTTTCGAAGTACCATTTTTTCACTAAATCGTATACTTGATTTTGGTTTTGAAAACCTACCGTATAATAAACCAGTAATAAAAGAAAAACTCAAAAGCCCTATCAAAGCTTCAATAGAAGAAATTACACCAAAGACAACTCCTTTGGGTGCCATCGCACCATATCCTACTGTTGTCACTGTTTGAGCAGAAAAAAAGAAAGCTTTTAAAAAGTCTCCAAACAAATTTCCTGTAGGTGCCGTAATTGCAGAAATACCAATGGAAACATAGATAATCGCAAATATTGAATTTACTATAATATATCCTATAAATACCCAGCAAAAAAACTGAAGCCAGCTAATACTAATCAGATAATCATAACTTCTAGAAATAGAAGTACGTCTATTAATGTGTTTTATATTAAAAGAACCATCTGGATTGATGAATCGTTTTGCTAATTTATCGGATGATAAACCAATTCCAGGATCTTTTATTTTTTTTGCCATAAAAGGATATTAATTATTCTTTATGAAGTCTTCTATTTTATTTGATAGACTTTCCGAAGCTGATACTAAAGGTAATCGAACATTATCATCACAAACTCCTTTATTTTTTAAAATATTCTTAATTCCAGCTGGATTCCCTTCTTCAAAAGCATAATCTAAAACTGGTAATAATTTATATAAAATTTGAAAAGCTTCTGTTGCATTTCCCGAAAGCCCCAAACGTATCATCTCTGAAAATTCTTTTGGATATCCTTGACCTATAACACTAATTACTCCATCGCCACCAGCAGTTACTAAAGGAAGAGCTAATGCATCATCTCCAGAAATCACTAAAAAATCTTTTGGCTTGTCTTTCAAAATCCTAAGTACTTGTGTAAAATCTCCTGTAGCTTCTTTGATACCAACTATTTTATCTAATTGAGCTAGTTTTAGGGTAGTATCAGAAGTCATATTTGTTCCTGTTCTAGAAGGAACATTATATAACAGAACCGGTAAAGGTGATTGATCATTTATCATTTTATAATGCTGATAAATCCCTTCTTGAGTTGGTTTATTATACATTGGTACTACTGATAAAATAGCATCAAAATCCGATGTATCGGTATCTTTCATTTCTTGAAGAATAGCTGCAGTATTATTACCACCGATACCAATTACCAATGGTAATCTTTTATTATTTATTTGTACTATATGCTTTACTAATTTCTTCTTTTCTTCTTTAGAAAGTGTAACTGATTCTGCCGTAGTTCCTAATACGACCAAATATTCAACACCTCCATTTATACAAAATTCAACCAATGATTCTACCCCATTATAATCAATAGAACCATCATTATTAAAAGGCGTAGCTAACGCTACTCCAGTTCCTCTCAGAAAAGCACTCATATTATATTATCTGTAAAATTTTTAAATATTTTTTTAATTCGGAAATAAAAAGATTGGTGTTTTGATTTGCAGAACCTATCACTAAATCATTTATTCGATTGTCTATCTCCGCAAAACCAACTTTAAACTTAGCTTTAGATGCGGCAGCTACATAATCTAATTCTAATTTACTTTCAGAATAAAAATTGATTAATATATCATAATCTTTATTGATAAATTGTGTTAAAGAATTACTCTTGATTGATCCTCCAACCCCAAAACTTTTATCGTTGTAATAGGCAGCATCTTTATCATCAGTAATTTCTTTCTGATCCTCTTTATACCCCATTACTTTTAAACTTTCCGATTTTACTCCCAATTCGTTAGCTAATTTAACAAGGGATAAGATATTAACCGATTGTGAAGCATCAATTAAAACGGCAAGACTTCTAATATTACTGACTTCTTTAGCCCTAGATTTTCTTGTTTTAATATGAGATTCAACGCTTTTCTTTAAAGCATTTCGTTTAAGACCTTTTAAAATCATTTACAATAAAGATTAAGTGACAAATGTAGCTAATTTCCATTTTAAATAACACAACAAATCATAATAAAAATTACGAATCACACCGAATTATCAACAAAAAGTTAAATATTTAACAACTATGCTTGATCTGTTTTTATATACTATATATCAATTCTATTTCCTTTAAAGATAGTTTGTATTTTCTACATTCCTTTCTACTAATTTAACCTCAATTAAAAATCTTAGAAAAAAATACAAGCCTATTATTTCGGTAATATTTATAAGCACTGTAAATATCTTCGTATAGTAGTAGAAATGATTAATTAATAACAGAGCACTTACAAAAAGACAACAACTCCCTGAAATAAATAATTTAAAATTACCTTCATATTTATTCATTAAATAAATTATAAAACAGGTCCCAACAAAAAGTAAAAGCACCAACATTATTGCGAAAAAAGAAAAGACATAATCCTCAAGATTTGGCAATACCATCTGAGATACAGAAAAAACTAAATATACTACCAGAATAAAACTAACAAAAATTGGTAGCGTTGTAAGTCTGGTTATTTTCAAATCTCTAATAGCTATATATTTTTTTAATAGAAAAATATTTATCAAGTAAAATAAACTTACCGTGATAGCAACATGATTAAAGTATTTATAAAAATCCACATAAACCAGAGTGTCATTTACTATAAGTATTAGMATACTCAGAGTAAAATAAAAAGATATAGACTTTTTTTCAGTAATACAGATAAGAATAAGAGCAATAGGCACAAGTGGTTTGACAAAAACCAAATGTATATTTTTGAAAAATATTGCAGTAAAAATCACCACAATAAATGATATATAAAAAAACACATATGCCAACTTAATACTCTTCAATATCTAATCTTTTGAGTCAATCTAATTGGAATTAAAATACTAAAACTAACAGCTAAATTAAAAAAACTCCACATTGTTAGGTTTTAGATGATTTTGTTCTATGAAAAACTTAATTAAAAAAAAGTGCCCAAAAACTTGAAGAACATTGCTAAACACTACAAAAACATCTAAATGAACATATAACTTATTCAGAACGGTAATAATATTTACGATAAGAAAACAAGAAGCCGCAATCATTAAGGAATAACTTACCACAGTTCTACTATTTAGATAAATATAATAGCACAATCCAATAAACAATATGAAAAAAACAATAAAGATATTAAGATATACCTGATCTTCAATTATACTTACCGAAATCATATCGGCCACAGAATAAATTACATAAATAATCAAACCCATTGTAATTAATAGTTGTATCGTAAAGATTTTCTTAAATTGGGTTTTGATTTTTTTTAAGCTTTTCCAAAGTAAAAATATATTAAGACAATAATAGAAAGACATTAAAACATTAATAATTCTAAAATATTTTTTAAAATCTATTACTGATAAAACCTCGGCTATTAATACTAACAATAGTGCAAACAAAACTAAATATCTAGCTTTCTCAGCTTTCACCAAATAAAAAAAAGACACAGCGCAAACTACTAGCGTTTTAGTGTATACCAACCAATTCTCTTGAAAGATAGAAGTCAGCAAAAGTAATCCACCCGATAGATACAAAAACCAATAAGCCAATTTAGTTCTGTCCAAAACTATTTCAATTTACATTTTAAAAACCTTCAAATTCTTCCGATTTTAAGTATTTATATTTTGTAATCATATAATTCACTAAAAATACAAGCGCCAATGCTTCACAAATCAATCGAATCACCTTCAATTCATTTGATTGAAGGTAAAACTGATCTATCAACAAGATAAAATCGCTAAAAGAAAAATTTAACATTGCTAAAAAAAACCATAAGGATTTTTCTGATCTAATATTTATGTAATGCATGGCTCCCACGATTAGCAAAACATAAAGCAATAATAAGTGAAGAAACCCTATCAAGCTTAAATCTCCCATTGGTTCTCTAATAACTAAATAGGTAATAAAAAATATAACGGTATATAAAGAGCTACCTAAAACTAAAGTAAAAACATCTCTTTGATTGTATTTAAATGATTTATGATTGTAATACAAAAAATAGAACAACATTAAATATCCTATAATCCTAATAATCATTATTTGCTTTATAGTTATATCTTCTATTAGAAAATGAATCAATTCGGCCAGAAAAAATAGACATAAAACGATCAAATTAAGTAGTTTTATTTTTTTACTACTCTTCAGGTAGTGTAAAATAATAACTATAAACAAAACAGGTTTGCTGAAATTATGTAAAAGCGAAACTCTAAACACAAAACCTAACACCTGTAATACGATCAAAAAAGAAATTAAAAATCTTAGTAGTTTTCCTTCATTCATTATAATTTATGGTAAAACAGTGGAAACACCCCTCACTTTTTACTAGATTAAACAATTTTTCCTTTGGTTAATATACTAAATTCCAGCCAAATAACCGAAATAATAAAATCAACCCTTAACTAATTCTTTATTTTAAGTGGATTAGCACTGGAGATTTTAAACTTTACCAGAAAATATACTGCTAATAGCTGATAAATGGAATTGATGATTTTAAGCTCTAAAGAAGAAACATAAAACCTGTCTAAGGCAAAACAAGTATCGCTAATTACAAAATTAAGTATTGCGATGACAAACCAGAGAGATTTAGGTGATCTTATATTTATATATTGAAATACCGCACCAATTAACAATAGATATAGAATAATGATATAAACAATACCAAAAGGTCTTATATCACCCATAGCCTGATTCGTAACGGCATAAATCTGATAGACAATAATTGTCCATACCACCATAAATACTGATAAATACGCAATATCAATATTGTTATAATCTAGCTTCTTGTGATTTTTATACAAAAAATAAAACAAGATAAAATAACAAAGAGTATAACTTAACAAAACATATCGAAATCCATTTTCTATACCTGTTAGCAGAAAAATATCACCTAAAAAACAAAGTAATAAAACACATGAAAATAACAGGTTTACCTTTTTAACATTAAACCAATACAGCATAAAGAACAAAGGAACTGTCATCGGCTTGACGTACAATTCTAATACGGGATTTTGCAATACAGTACTTAGAACACATAAACTACCTGTTAGCACTAACAATATTTTAATAAGTGTTCTTATTTTCATGTGTTTATTATATTATTATAGAAGTCACATGGAACTCACCATACATTATTCTGTAATATTTCAAAATTTTAAAATAGTAAGTCTCATTGCTAAATTAAGTTTAGAAAATCATCTTCACTAATAATAGCGATTCCTAACTTATTTGCTTTTTCTAATTTACTTGGACCCATATTTTCTCCTGCTACCACATATGAAGTTTTAGAAGAAATCGAACTAGAAACCTTACCTCCATTATCTTCAATTAGTTTCTTCAATTCATTACGGGAAACCTTTTCAAAAACACCTGAAACCACAAAAGTTTGCCCATTTAAGGTATCTTTTTGATTCGCTAGTTTCTCTGCAGAAATTTGCAGTTGTACACCATAATCCTGTAATCTATGTATGAGTTGTTTATTCGCTTCTATATTAAAAAATTCTTGTACACTCTGCGCTATTTTTACACCAATCTCATCTACACTAACTAAATCTTCTTCTGAAGCTTCTATAATAGCATTTATTGTTTTATAATGTTTCGCCAATTTTTTTGCTACCGTTTCTCCAACATATCTGATCCCTAAACCAAATAACACACGTTCAAAAGGAATCTCTTTAGATTTTGCTATCCCTTCAATTAAGTTATCAGCACTTTTTTCTGCCATGCGTTCTAAAGGAATTACCTGCTCCCTTTTCAAAACATATAAATCCGCATAATTTTTGATCAACCCTTCTTTCACTAATAATGCAACAGTTTCACCTCCAAGACCTTCAATATCCAAAGCTTTTCGGGAAATATAATGCTGTATTCTACCTACAATCTGAGGTGGACAACCTTCTGTGTTAGGACAATAATGCTGTGCTTCGCCTTCTTTTCTTATTAATGGTGTACCACATTCCGGACATAAAGTAATATATTCGGTAGGCGTTGAATTTGGATCTCTTTTAGTAAAATCTACACCAACGATTTTTGGTATAATCTCTCCTCCTTTTTCAACAAAAACCGTATCACCTTCTCTAATATCCAATTTCGCAATTTGATCTGCATTATGTAAAGAAGCTCTTTTAACAGTGGTTCCTGCAAGCTGAACAGGTTCTAGATTAGCAACAGGGGTTATCGCTCCTGTTCTACCTACCTGATATGTAATCTTGTTAAGCTTGGTAGCAACTTGCTCTGCCTTGAACTTGTAGGCCATAGCCCATCTCGGAGCTTTCGAAGTAAAACCTAATTCTTCTTGTTGTTGTAGATTATTAACTTTTATAACGACTCCATCGGTTTCATAAGGCAAATCTCTTCTTTTTTCATCCCATAAATTCACAAAATCCAATACTTCATCTATAGAATTTGCCAAACGTGATTCTTCCGGAACCTTAAACCCCCATTCTCTAGCTTTCCCTAAACTTTCAAACTGTGAATCAATACCTAATCGATCACCAGCCAAATTATACAATAAACAATCTAAAGGTCGCTTTGCTGTTTCACTACTATCTTGAAGCTTTAAACTTCCAGAAGCAGTGTTTCTAGGATTTGCATAAGGTTCTTCTCCAGCAGCAATGCGCTCTTGATTCATTTTTGCAAACCCTTCATATGGTAATACAATCTCTCCTCGAATATCAAACTTCGGAGGATAATCTCCTTTTAATTTTAAAGGTACAGATCTAATGGTTTTTACATTCGTAGTAACATCATCTCCCTGAATACCATCACCTCTAGTAACTGCACGAAGCAATTCTCCATTTTCATAAGTAAGACTTATAGATGCTCCATCATATTTTAGTTCACAAGTATAACTTACATCTCCATCGACTAACTTTTTTATCCTAGTTTCCCAATCCAATAAATCTTCTTTAGAATAAGAGTTATCCAAAGAATACATGCGTTGTTCATGTACAACTGTATTAAAATTTTTAGTAACCTCTCCTCCAACTCTAAGTGTTGGTGAATTAGGGTCATAAAACTGTGGATTTTTATCTTCTAAAGCCTGAAGTTCTTTCAACTTCATATCAAATTCATAGTCGCTTATAGTAGCAGCATCTAGAACATAATAATTATAATTATGCTGTCTTAATTCTTCTCTTAATTGATTGATTTGTTCTTCTATATTCATCGTTCTGATATCTATTTTACCCCTAAGTTGATACTGTATTTTTATGTTCTATCAGGTTGTAACCATTTTGGTACTTGTGCTGGTTTAAATGCTTTCATTTTTTCTAATAAAACATCAATATGATCATCTACTATCAAAAGATCATAATTTTCTTGTTTCAAAAAACCTTGTTTTACCATATGCTTTAACAGTCCTAATAAATGATCATAAAACCCATTGATATTTAACAACCCTATCGGTTTTTGATGTAATCCCAATTGTGACCAAGTAATAATTTCGAATAGTTCTTCTAAGGTTCCAAAACCACCTGGCAAAGTAATAAATCCATCGCTAAGTTGATGCATTTTCATTTTTCTCTCGTGCATGTTATTAGTTGTGATTAACTCTGTTAACCCCAGATGCACAACTTCCTTTAGTTTCAAAAAATCAGGAATTACTCCTATTACTTTTCCTTTTTTATTCAAAGCTCCTTCAGCAACTTTTCCCATGATACCGATTTTGGCAGCTCCATATACCAGTGTGATATCATGACTTGCTAATTTCTCTCCCAATAAAAGAGCTTCACTCACAACCTTAGTGTCATTTCCTTCACTACTTCCACAAAAAACACAAATAGAAGTTAGATTATTCATAGTTTATTCATATTACATATAACCAGCCTTTATCATTCGATCATTATCATATATATCTTTACGAAGATCGACCGATGTATAGCCGAATTCTTGGATCATTTTTTTAGTTTCGAATCCAAGATATTGATTAATTTCAAAATATAACATACCATCAACAGCTAGACTTTCTTTAGCTAGCTCTGTAATCTTCCTGTAAAAAACTAATGGATCTTGATCAGAGACGAAAAGTGCAATATCTGGTTCGTTATCCAAAACATTAGGTTTGATTTCTTTTTTTTCTAACTCTCTTACATAAGGAGGATTAGAAACTATAATATCAAAATTTTCATTTAGTGTATCAACCTTTAGAATATCTTGGTGCACAAATTGTATGTCTACATTATTAGATTGTGCATTTTGTTTAGCAACTTCAATAGCCTTTTCTGAAACATCTATAGCAAATACTTCTGCACCCTCTATCGTCTTTGCCAGTGATATAGCGATACATCCACTCCCAGTTCCTATATCAAGAATCTTAAGACTCTTATTACTAATTCTATTTTGACAATCCTTAATTATCCAGTCTACTAATTCTTCAGTTTCCTGTCTTGGAATCAAAACATTCTTATTTACTTGAAACATTAGCCCATAAAATTCAGTGTTTCCTAGAATGTATTGAATAGGTTCCTGGTTTAATAATCGAGATTGAGCTTCTTCAAAATATCTCAATACATCTTTGCTCATCACCTTTTCTAAAACCAATGCTATATCTATACGCCGTAAACCTAGTTTATTTTCAGAAAGCAAATAAAAGAATGATCTGGCTTCTTCTATCCCATATAATTCTGATAAAGAAGCTACAAAATTGTTTCTAAGGTCCTTAATTTTCAAACTTATAAATCTTTAATCATCCAAGCTTGACAATTATAATGTCCAGTGTCTCCCATAGGTGTATCCAAATATGTGAATCCTACTTTGGCATATAATTTTCTGGCATCTTTCATATAGGGCATTGTTTCTAAGTAGCATTTTGAAAAACCTTGTTCTCTAGCAAAATCTAGACAGGTTTCCATCATTTGATGCCCTAACCCTTTACCTCTTGCTTCAGGTAAGAAATACATTTTTTGAAGCTCACAGATCTCTGAACTCTCTTTAGCCAATTGTGCAATTCCCGCTCCACCAATAATTTTCCCATTATCTTCTACCACAAAATAATTTTTTCTTTCACCATCATACGTTTCAAACATAATATCCAATTCTTCATCCTCATATGCAGTTCCAACTTTAGGAACCCCCATTTCTATCAAAACTTCTCTAATTACTGTTGCCAAAGCTTTATTATCTTCTAGAGCAACTGGACGTATTTTTATGGCACTCATTCTAATATAAATACTACTTTTGTGGATATAAAACTCCGATTACATTTTAGGCTTTAAAACAATCGGAAGATACATTAATTCTATACAGTAGTCAATGAAGAAGTTTTTATTCTTATCAACAATATTTGCAATCTTATCAAGTTGTTCTGTATCTAAAAAACCAGAATTCTTGCACATCTCCAAAATAGATGTTAAAAATGTAAGTATGCGCAACATAACCATAAATGCAGATGCTGTTTTTATGAATCCAAATAATGTAGGAGGCAAACTTTCCATCGATGATATGCATATTTTTGTTGATAACATTGATGTGGGAACAATATCATCTGAAGAATTTGATGTTCCTTCTAAAGATGAATTCAAAGTTCCTTTAGAAGGAACTTTTTCTATGTCCAAAATATACGAGAATAATAAGAACAACCTTCTAAATAGTGTTATAAAAATGGTACAAACTGATTCTCTTAACGTTCAGTATAAAGGAAATATCAAATACCATTTGGGCAACTTTTCATATACCTACAAAATTGAAAAAGAACAAAAAGTAAGTTTAAGATAATACCATGGATGTACATAAAAAATTCATGAGAAGATGCATTCAGATCGGAAAGAATGCTTTAGGCAACGCACGTCCGAACCCTATGGTTGGCTGTGTAATTGTTCATAATCAACGGATAATTGGGGAAGGGTTTACAAGCCCTCACGGAGGAAGTCATGCAGAAGTGAATGCAGTAAACTCTGTAGAAGACAAATCATTACTAAAAGAAGCGAGTCTTTATGTTACCTTAGAACCTTGTTCTCATTTTGGAAAAACTCCTCCTTGTAGTGATATGATTATACGAAATCAAATCCCAAAAGTCTTTATTGGAACTATAGATACCCATAGCAAAGTTGCAGGAAAAGGTATTGAAAAACTAAAAAATGCCGGTTGTGATGTAGTTGTTGGTCTATTAGAAGATGAATGTAGACAACATCATAAACGTTTTTTTACATTTCATAACAAAAAGAGACCTTATATCATTCTAAAATGGGCACAAACACAAGATAATTTTATCGCTCCAGAAAAAAGTGAAGAAAGAGCTCCCGTTTGGATTACTAATTCATATGCAAGGCAATTAGTACATAAGTGGCGTGCTGAAGAACAAGCAATCCTAGTTGGAAATAAAACTGCTATTAAGGACAACCCTAAACTTACCACTCGTGATTGGGCTGGACAACATCCTGTACGTATTCTGATAGATCTTTATAATAAGATCCCTAGTAACTCTTCTATTTTAGATCAATCGACAAAAACAATTGTTATTTCATCTAAAGCTTATACTCATAAAAGCAGTGATAATTTAATTTACGAAGTTGTTGAACCTAACGAAAATATTATTAAGCAAATCTGTACCATTCTTCACAATCATGAAATACAATCTGTACTTATCGAAGGTGGTAGTTATACAATTCAATCTTTTATAGAAGCTGGACTTTGGGATGAAGCTCGAGTTTTTACCGGATCGACCACTTTTTCGCATGGCATAAAAGCACCTTCACTTTCGGGCACACTAGTATTGGAAGAAAAAATTATGAACAACACCTTAACTATCCTCAAAAATGATTAAAACAATTATTTTCGATTTTGGTGATGTTTTTATCAATTTAGATAAGTCTGCCACGAACAAAGAACTTTTAAAATTTGGTTTACCTTCTCTCACCAAAGAATTTATAGATATCAATGAATCATATGAAATTGGCGCTATAACTACAATGGAATTTATTAACTATTATCAAAAAGCATTACCTAACTCCTCAGAACAACAGATAATAGATGCTTGGAATGCTATTTTAAAGGATTTTCCTATTGAGAGACTTGACTTTTTAAAAAAACTTTCTAATGAAAATAAGTATAAATTAATTTTACTGAGCAATACAAACGAATTACATATTAGCTGGATCCAAGAAAATATTCCATTTTATTTAGATTTCAAATCATGCTTTGATGCTTTCTATCTTTCGCATGAAATTCATTTAAGAAAACCGAATGCTAATATCTATGAATTTGTGATTAACAAACATCAATTAAGTCCTACAGAAACTCTTTTTATTGATGACACATATGCAAACACAGAATCTGCCAAACAATTAAGAATTAATATATGGAATAACAACCCTAAAACTGAAGACATAACGGAACTATTTACCAAAAAAACTGATTTATTTTGATTTACTTATTGCTAAGCATACTCGCTTCTAGTTGGATATTTATTACGTTCAAGCTATTTACGAAGTATAAAGTAGACACTCTGCAAGCTATAGTAATCAATTATATCGTTGCCTCGTCTTCTGGTTTTATAGCATATTCTAAACCCATTAATCTCGATAGTATTTCTAGCTTTAGTTGGTTTTATATCACCATTGCTCTTGGGCTTATCTTTATTTTGGTATTCAACCTAATGGCCATTACAACTCAAAAAAATGGTCTTTCAGTAGCAGCAGTAGCCAGTAAAATGAGTGTAGCAATCCCCGTAATATTTGGTATTATTGTCTATCAAGAAAGCACTGGACTTTTAAAGATTTCAGGAATTTTAATCGCACTGGTAGCAGTCTATCTTACTTCTGTAAAAAACGAAAATGGAATTTCTATAAAAACGCAAAATCTAATATACCCTTTACTAGTATTCTTTGGTGGTGGTGTTATTGACACAAGTTTAAAGTATATGGAACAAAATCATGTTGGTGAAGAGGAAACCTCCATATTTTCAGCCTGCATTTTTGGTTTTGCAGCAATAATTGGCATATGCGTCTTACTATTTAAATTTATAAGAAGAGAGTTAGATATAGAACTTAAAAACATAATAGCAGGAATTTGTTTAGGTGTTCCTAATTATTTCTCCATCTATTTTTTGATTCAAGCATTACGAAATGAAAATATGGACAGTTCTACTGTGTTCATTATAAACAATGTTGCTATCTTATTACTTTCTACACTTGCTGGAATTCTATTTTTTAAAGAAAAATTAATCCCGAAAAATTGGTTAGGTATTATACTGGCTATAATTAGTATTTTATTAGTTACCTTTTCCATTTAAAAAATAATCTATTGAATACAGAAGATTCATATAAAACAATTGAAACACCAAGTGAAGAAGTTTTATTTAAAGACAAAAACAGTAAGTTTTTTGGATACTCTTTTCCAGTTACCACCGAAGAAGATATAAAACAACGAATAGAATCATTAAAAAAACAGCATCATTCTGCAAGACATTGGTGTTATGCTTGGCAATTAGGAGTTGAAAATATTAAATACCGAAGTAATGATGATGGAGAGCCATCAAATTCTGCAGGTCAACCGATCTATGGCCAAATCCAATCTTTTGAAGTAACGAATATACTTATTGTCGTAGTTCGCTATTTTGGTGGAGTAAAATTAGGAGTAGGTGGATTAATTAATGCATATAGAACGGCTGCTAAGTTATCTTTAGAATCTTCACATATTGTTCAAAAAACAATAAATATTAAATTCTGCATCACTTTCGAATATCAGAATATGAATAAAGTAATGCGAATAATTAAAGAAAAACAGATTACAATAATCGATCAAAAACTAGAATTAAACTGTAGCATATTCATTTCTGTAAGAAAAACGAAGGCAAATGAAATAAAAGATCTTTTCTCTACGTTGTATCAGATAGAAATTGAACAATTACCCAGCTAGTTTTTTTTCAATAATTTCCAATAAGTAAGGAGGACATAAAATTGGCTTTCGTGTTTTTGTATCGACAAAGACCAATGTAGAGGAGGCAATTGTTAATAAATCTTGGTTTTGATTATATATTTTGTAGTCAAAAACGATGCGGACTGTAGGAATTTTCTTAAGACAAGTTTTAACAGTTAATTCATCATCAAAGAAGGCAGATTTCTTAAATTTAAAGTCTAAGGCAAAAACAGGAAGCATGACACCGCTTTCTTCCATAGATTTATATGAAATACCTAATCGAGACAACCAATCAATACGGGCTAACTCCAAATACTGTGCGTAATTACCATGGTGTACGACTCCCATTTGGTCTGTTTCGGAATATCTAACTTTTAATAAAGTTTCGGAAGTGATTGACATATATTTGATTAAAAAAAAGATGCGTTATTTAACATTAGTTATACTTAAGTATGCGAAAAAAATAATTAAAATTCAACCCCAAAATCGTTTTTTTTTTACATTTTTTGTTCACATATTTGTCAAGCAAAAAAAGAAGGAACTTTTTCAACAATTTTCCGTTAATAACTATATAAAAGTAATCTAACCACTCTAATGAATTTAACTGCGCAATCAGTTTGGGATAATTGTCTGTCGTTTATTGAAGATAATATTACCCCACAAGCTTTTAAAACCTGGTTTGAACCTATCAAAGCTGTAAAGCTTACCGATAGCGCATTAAGCATCCAAGTACCCAGTAAGTTTTTTTATGAGTGGCTAGAAGAACATTATGTAAATCTTCTTAAAGTTTCTCTAACTAGAGAGTTAGGCGAAACTGCTAAGCTAGTATACATAATTAAGATGGAAAATACCTATGGTAATAAAAAGCCATTTACTGAAAAGATACCAAGTTCCAACAGAACTCCTGTTACATCACAAGAAGTGGACGTTCCTATTAAAAGTAAAAATCCGGAACTTAAAAACCCTTTTGTAATTCCAGGAATTAGAAATGTAAAAATTGAATCCCAGTTAAATCCAAGTTATAATTTTGATAACTTTTTAGAAGGAGATTCTAATAGACTAGCTAGATCAGCCGGAATGGCTGTTGCCAATAAACCAGGAGGAACCTCATTTAACCCATTATTAATATTTGGAGGTGTTGGATTAGGAAAAACACATTTAGCTCATGCTATCGGTGTTAATATAAAAGACAATTATCCTGAAAAAACCGTTCTATATATTTCTGCGGAAAAGTTCACGCAGCAATACATCGAATCTGTAAAAAAGAACAACAGGAACGATTTTATACATTTTTATCAAATCATTGATGTTTTGATTGTAGATGACATTCAGTTGCTATCTGGGAAAGCAGGCACGCAAGATGTGTTCTTCCATATATTTAATCATTTACACCAAAACGGAAAGCAAGTAATCCTTACCAGTGATAAAGCTCCTGTAGATATGCAGGATATAGAACAAAGATTACTTTCTCGATTTAAATGGGGACTATCTGCTGAATTACATCAACCAGATTTTGAAACTAGAATATCTATTATCAAAAACAAACTGTATCGTGATGGCGTAGAGATGCCTGAAGATATTGTAGAGTTTTTAGCTAATAACATAAAAACGAATATCCGTGAATTAGAAGGAGCCATTATTTCCTTAATAGCACATTCTTCATTCAACAAGAAAGATATTACCATTGATCTAGCAAAAGCTATAGTTGACAACTATGTTAAAAATACAAAACGAGAAGTTTCTATAGATTATATCCAAAAAGTAGTAAGCGACTATTTCCAAATGGATGTAGAAACACTACAATCCAAAACCAGAAAGCGTCATATTGTACAAGCTAGACAATTAGCTATGTTTTTTGCCAAAAAATTAACCAAAGCTTCCTTAGCTAGTATTGGAACTCAGATAGGAAAAAGAGATCACGCAACGGTATTACATGCTTGTAAAACCGTAGACAACCTTTCTTCAACCGATAAGCAATTCAGAAAGTACGTAGAAGATCTAGGTAAAAAACTCACTCTTTAAGTCAATTTATTTTATATGAAGACTAAAATTCTAATGGTTTGCTTAGGAAACATATGCAGATCACCATTAGCAGAAGGTATTTTAGCTTCTAAACTTGATTCAGAAACGTTTTTGGTACAATCTGCAGGTACTAGCAATTATCATATTGGAGAAAAACCCGATAGAAGATCTATCAGTACAGCAAAGAAACACGGCATTGATATAAGTAATCAAAAAGCAGCTCAGTTTACAGTGAATGATTTCGATACTTATGATCTCATTTACGCAATGGACAACTCAAATTATCAGAACATTATTAAGCTATCAAGGAATGCTCAGGATCGTAAAAAAGTAAAACTTATTTTAACCGAACTACATCCCAACGAAAACTTAGATGTTCCAGATCCTTATTACGGAGGGGAACAAGGATTTGAAAATGTATTCCGGATGCTAGATGAAGCTTGTAACCAATTGATCGAGAAGCTTTAAGGAAATAACAATTTTAAAAAATAAACTTTTTGTATATTTAGTAAAAGTTAACCATCTAAATATAATATTCTTTGAAAAGTATTTTAGTATTTTATTTTAATCCAATACTTCTTTATCATAAAGCCAATAGTAATAATAAAAAACTAACCCAAATCAAATTCAAAGAACTAATCAATTTAAATTCATTTAATCAAAAAATTAGTATTGTATAAATATGGAATCAAAACCCCTGGATCCTAAAGGAAAATTATATTTAATACCTACTCGATTAGGAGACGATGTTCCTTTAGAAGTATTACCGATATCCATCAAAAAAGTTCTAGAACAGGTAAATCACTATATCGTTGAAAACGAAAAACCTGCTAGAAGGTTCATCAAAAAAGTAAGCCCCAGTAAATCACAAAGATCACTTATAATACATTCTGTAAACAAATACACAGATGCTTCGGAAATACCTAATTACCTAGCACCATGTTTAAATGGAGAATCTATTGGATTATTATCAGATGCAGGATGTCCGGGCATCGCAGATCCTGGAGCAGAAGTCGTACGATTTGCCCATGAAAAAGGAATTCAAGTAACTCCATTAGTAGGCCCTTCTTCCATATTCTTAGCTATGATGAGTAGCGGTATGAACGGTCAAAATTTTTGCTTTAACGGATATCTTCCTATTGACAAGAATGAAAGAAAATCTACCATTAAATCACTTGAAAAAAGTTCTTTAGAAAACAATCAAGCACAAATCTTTATAGAAACTCCTTATCGAAATGATAAAATGTTCGCAGACTTAATTTCCATTTTAAATACGAATACCCGATTATGCATTGCCAGCGACATCACTCTTACCACAGAGTACATTAAAACAAAAACTATAGAAGAGTGGAAAAAAGAACAAGTTGAGCTTCACAAAAAGCCTACTATTTTTATTATCCAAAGAGATTTTTAAAGTTTATACCAAACTATAACTCTACTTTCGCTTTTCTATTAGGAACAACAAAAGACGTATCAAAACCTGAAAAACGTTTCATGTAGTAACGAATAGTAGTGCCAAAAGCGTCAGCAAAACCATTTACTCCTCCACTACGAAGGTACTTTTTAACAGCACCAGGACCAGCAAGATGAGCAGCAGCTAACACCCCAGATTCAGTAACTTCAATTCCGTTTATTCGTTTCCCTGTAAACCATTTAAGATCCCGACGTAAGATCCACTTATTTCTGGAAAGATTTGCGTAAAACGCTTTTTCTTGTAGCGCTGGATTACTCAAAAATTGATTTTTATTTTTAATCCCAATCAATGCTAAGGTACCCATCCCGAACTGATATTTACCCATATAACCAAATTGATTCACAACGCCATAATCTCCTCTAGATTCTTTAAAAGCTACAGCCTCTTTAAATCCAACATAAGATTTGCCTAATTCTGGATAAATTATAATATCATCTACATTATCCTCTATCTCATTAAAGTTCGGTGCAATGTAGTACAAATCTAAACCTGCAGTACTATATGAGCTAAAATCCGTGCGTTCCTTTGGTGTAAAACTTACCAAAACCACTCCCCCGATTGTAAGAATTACAGAAAGTCCAATTATCCTTTTTATCATATAAAAAATTTCTAAGTAGACACTCAAAAAGCGTTCCCCTCTACTTAAATTTTTGCGGTGCAAATATACGACTTTATTTTTAATGTATTTATATCAAATGTTAAATTTATTATAACGTTGATAAACAGCGTTTTACACTAAAAAAAGGGTTAAAAAAAGTCATGAAAAACCAAAAAAACTCTTAATATTGACACTTAAACGTCAAACCAATGGTTTTTATCGATAAAAATCACACATCCATTCTGATCGGATATTCACAACATTTCAAACGATATTGTTAATAAAAAAATCGAAAACATGATATTTCAATAAAAAAAATCTGCTCATTTTCCTACAAAATGGTTTAAGTTTTTCACCTCTTTACACCTTGTTTATTTATCCAATTGATGTACTGTTTTTTATTTCTATTATGCTGTGCAATAGTCTTTGCAAATTTATGATAGCCAAAATTTTCAACGTTAGCTACAAAGAAGTAATATTCATGCTTTTCATAATTAAGAACTGCATCCACAGCAGAAATATCTGGCATAGTAATAGGTCCTGGTGGTAAGGAATTATATTTATAGGTATTATAAGGACTATCTAACTCTAAATCTTTAAACAATACTCTTTTAATAACAATATCCCAATCATTTCTATGTTTTTTAAGTGCATATATAACCGTTGGATCTGCATCCAGCTTCCATCCATTATTATATCGATTCATATAGACTCCTGCAACCCTTGGACGTTCATCTACTTTAGCTGTTTCCTTTTGAACAATAGAAGCTACCGTAACAACTTCATTTTGGGTCAAACCGATTTTCTGAGCTTTAGCTTTTCTTTTATCATTCCAAAAGCGATTATATTCTTTCAACATACGATTTCTAAACTGCTCTGCAGAGGTATTCCAAAAAAACTCATATTTATTTGGCACATACATCGCCAAGGCATTATCTAATGTAAAACCATTTTCACCAATAAAACTTTCATCCTTAAAAGCTTTAACAAGCGATATACTATCGGCTTCAATCTGTTGCGCAACTCTACCAGCTAGATTTTCCAGACGTTCTTGATTATTAAAAGTTAATTGAATTGGGATGTTTTTGCTTCTCAATAGATCCACAAGTTCATTATTATTAAGACCTTTTTTAATAATATATCTTCCAGCTTTTACTTTGGCTGTATATCCTTTTTTTGCTGCTATCCTATCAAAACTATAAGGGTCTTTTAATAAAGGATGTATTTCTTTTCTTAACTCTTGAAAGGTAGTTCCCGAAGAAATAAATATAGTCTTAGTCTCGGTTTCGAAGTTTGTATTCGGTGTAAAGACAGCTTGATACACATAATATGCAAACCATCCACCAACTAACAAACCTACCAAGGCGATAAATAATAAAATTCTTTTAATGTACATATATATATTGATATAATAATTCGTCCTTATAAACACCATTTATAAGGTTCCATTCTTTTTTAACCCCAACATTCTTAAAACCTTCTTTTTCAAACAAATGAATGCTTGCTAAGTTATCATCCGCGATATTTGCATAAAGCTGATGTAATCTAAGATGGGTTTTTCCGTATTTCTTTATGAGACTTAATGCTTCTTTACCATATCCTTTTCCACGATTTTCAGGTTCGGCAATTAGAATACCCACTCCTGCTCTATTATGAGTTGGATTAAAATCAAACAAATCTATCAAACCAATAGAAGCTCCATCATTCGTACTTATCAGAAGTCTTAGCTGTTTAGCATCATATATATCTTGATGGGCATTTTCTAAATATTGTTTGATCAAAAATCGAGAGTACGGTGTTTGAGTGGTACTCATTTCCCAAATTCGCTCATCATTCTCAATGATATAAACAAAATCGAGATCTTCAGGCTCTAATGCTCTTAAGTAAATATGTTCACCTTGAAGTGTTAACATACAATTTCACCTTTAAAAACTTGCTCTGCGGGACCAATAAGAAATACATCTTCATACCCCGAATTAGTTTCTCGGAAAGTAACTCTTAATTGACCTCCAGGAGTTTTAATATTTACTTCTTCTTTATTTGTCTTTTTTGTTGCGTGCATGGATAATGCTACTGCAGTTACTCCCGTTCCACAGGACAAAGTTTCATCCTCTACTCCTCTTTCATAGGTTCTTACAGAAAACAGATCTTCATTTTCTTTTTCAACAAAATTAACATTACTACCTGCATCAAAATAAGGAGCTCCATTTCTAATTTGTTGTCCTACATTGTATACATCATACTTAGCTAAGTCTTCAACCATAGTAACATGATGAGGAGAACCTGTATCTAAAAACAAATGAGAATCATGTTTCTCTATTGCTGAAACATTTTGCATTTGAAGATATACCAATTCATCCTTGATTTCTGCTATATGCTTACCATCAATAGCTGTAAAGGTTGCTGTATCTTTTATCACCCCCAAAAACGCAGCAAAAGCAACAAGACATCTCCCTCCATTTCCACACATCGTACTTTCATTCCCATCTGCATTAAAGTATACCATTGTAAAATCATCTTCTTCGTTTTGAGGAAGTTCCAATAACATAAGGCCATCTGCCCCTATCCCAAATTTTCTGTCACAAAGTCTTGCAAATAATTTGGTATCATTTTTGGACAAGATAGACTCTCTATTATCAATGATAACAAAATCATTACCTGTACCTTGATATTTGTAAAAAGTTAAGTTCATTTATTTAATTCCAATGTAAGCAACAAAGGTACGAAGAAAGTAATCATATAATCGCTGTTAATAGTCCGTTAAATATCGAAAAAAAACATACTATAATTGTAATTTTAATTGTTATCAACAGTCTATAATAATAGTACTAGTCAAATTAAACGAAAAAAGAAAAGAAGATGAAAAGATTTTTGAGCTTATTGGTTGTAGCTATTTTAGCAGGTGTAATAACCTTAGGGACCTATAAAATGTTTCTTGAAACAGATCCCGTAGTGATCACTAAAAACGAAACTACTCCAAAAACAACGGTAATTCCAACAACTTATAATTCTACTAATTCTAGCACGGTAGTACCAGCTAGTATTGATTTCACCTTAGCAGCCGAAAAGACGGTAAATGCTGTTGTCCATGTAAAACAATATGGTATCACAAAGACTCCACGAAACTTAATGGAATATTTTAGGAATGGTGGTTCTACCGAAAGAAGAATTCAGGGTGCAGGTTCAGGAGTAATCATTACCGAAGATGGGTATATTGTTACTAATAATCATGTAATTGATGGAGCTACAGATTTGGAAGTAACTTTAAACAACAATAAATCATATAAAGCTGAAATTATTGGAACTGCTCCACAGTCTGATATAGCTCTTATTAAAATTGATACCGATGAAAAATTATCATACATTCCATTTGGGAATTCTAACACTGCTAAAATTGGAGAGTGGGTATTAGCTGTTGGAAATCCATTCAATCTAACATCTACGGTTACTGCAGGAATTATTAGTGCAAAGTCAAGAGATTTAAATGAATATGATGGTAATTTTCAATCATTTATTCAAACAGACGCTGCTATAAATCCAGGAAATAGTGGTGGTGCTTTGGTAAATACTCGAGGAGAATTGATTGGAATAAATACTGCTATCACATCACAGACAGGTAGTTATGTAGGGTATGCATTTGCAGTTCCTTCTAATAACGCTCGAAAGATTGTAGAAGACATTTTAGAGTTCGGAGATGTCCAAAGAGGGATTCTTGGTATAAATGGAGACAACCTTACGAAAAAGGTAATGGAAAAATACGACCTCAATGAAACTCAAGGTGTAGTAATTACAAATGTTGGAGAAGATAGTGGTGCTAAAAAAGCAGGTCTCAAAGAAGGTGATGTAATTAAGGAAATAGATGGATTAAAAATCAAAAAGTTCTCTGATTTAACAGGATATGTAAATAGTAAAAGTCCTAATGATGTCATCAATGTAAAAATATTGAGAGAAAACAGAGAATTGAGTGTTCCTGTTACACTAACTAAATATGTTATCCAACGATATAATATTGAAGATGTTGGTGTGGAAGTAGCAAATCCAAATCCTGATTATCTTAAGAAATTTAATCTGGATCATGGAGTAATCATTAGTAAAGCATTAAGCCCTAGAATGCAACGATATAATTTAGAAGGTCTAATTATTAGTGAAATCGATAATAAAAAAGTAAAAAACGTTTTACAAGTAAAACAAATTATTGAAAGCAAATACCCTGAAGAAGATATTACGATTAGCTTAATCGATCGTGATGGAGAAAAGAGAGAATTTGTTTTTCAAAACTAAGAATGACCCTATATAAAACCACTAATCCCATTGCTTATATAAAGTAATGGGATTTTTTTATGTAAAAAAGCTTTACGAAAACGTTTGAAATTTATACTTTTGCGCGAAATTTCAAGATTGTAAAACACAACAACTATGAGTTCTAACGAAGTTTATGAGAAAGAACTTGCCTTTCAGGCAGACAGACGCCGTGCTACGGTAGCATTTATTAAAACTGTAAGTGATTTATGGTATGATAATTCCATTGAATTGGTACTGTTTCGAAATCAATTAATCGATAAAAATGTTAGTGAAATTCTAAATCTGCATGAATATGCCGGTGAATTTGTACAAAAGCCAATATCGATTTTTGATTCAGTTGAAATTGCACAAGCAATCAAACTAATGGATTTACCACCTGCAAAATTGGATATCGGTAAACTTACCTATGAATATCACCTTTCCGGAAATGAGTTTGACTCTGCGACTAGCTTTGTGATGAACAAACTTAAGGATGCTAAGAAATTTAAGAACATATCTCCTAAAGATGTTGTTCTTTATGGTTTTGGAAGAATTGGAAGATTGGTGGCAAGAGAGCTTATGACCATAACAGGTAAAGGAAGTCAACTTCGTCTAAGAGCTATTGTAACTAGAGGTTCTATAACTGAAGAAATTTTAGAAAAAAGAGCTTCTTTATTAAGAAATGATTCTGTACATGGAGAATTTGCCGGTTTAGTAGAAACAGATATCGCTAATAGCTCCTTAATCATTAATGGTACAACAGTAAAAATAATTAGCACTAACAATCCTGAAGACGTAGATTATACTTCTTATGGAATTGACAATGCTTTATTGATTGATAATACCGGTGCTTTTAGAGATAAAGAAGCGTTAAGCAGACACCTAATTGCGAAAGGAATAGATAAAGTTTTATTGACTGCTCCTGGAAAAGGTATTCCTAATATTGTTCATGGAGTTAATCATAAAGAACATAATCCTGACAAAGTAAATATTTTTTCGGCAGCATCATGTACTACCAATGCAATTACACCA
This sequence comes from Aquimarina litoralis, assembly GCF_019295435.1. GTDB lineage: Bacteria > Bacteroidota > Bacteroidia > Flavobacteriales > Flavobacteriaceae > Aquimarina > Aquimarina litoralis_A. The sequence goes on along the minus strand of NZ_WEKL01000049.1, from coordinate 8,924 downwards.
ATACTTCAAGCTGTTGATGAAAGTTTTGGAGTAGTTAACGGGCACTTAGAGACTATACATGCATATACAAATGATCAGAATTTGGTAGACAATATGCATAAAAAATACAGAAGAGGTCGTGCGGCAGCTTTAAATATGGTTATTACTGAAACTGGTGCTGGTAAAGCGGTATCTAAAGCATTACCAAGTTTTGAAGGAAAATTAACTTCTAATGCGATTAGAGTTCCTGTTCCTAATGGTTCATTAGCAATCCTTAATCTTAACTTGGAAAAAAATGCAACTAAAGAAAGTATGAATGCAATTATAAAAAAATATGCATTAGAAGGAAATTTAGTTGAACAAATCAAATACTCTCTTGATAACGAATTAGTTTCTAGTGATATTGTTGGCTCATCTGCTCCATCAATTTATGATAGCAATGCTACAATAGTTGATTCAAAAGGAAAAGATGCTGTATTATACGTATGGTATGACAACGAGTATGGATATAGTCATCAAGTAATAAGGCTTTCTAAATATATTGCAAAGGTTAGAAGGTTTACCTACTACTAGAATTTATAATTGTATATAACAAAATAAAAAAGTCGTTATCATTGTATAACGACTTTTTTATTTGGTAGCATTCTACACATCCGTAAGACTCTTTATTTCAAGCAACAAAGAATCATCAAATTCTCATGAAGTGTTCATTATTTTTTTCAAATTCAAAATACCATGACTCATATTTAAATATAGCAGATTTAAATCTTTTAAATCCCTTACAATATCGTATATTTATTACCGTTAGAATTTATTAAAGACTAACGTAAAAGAATGAAATCTGTTTACTCAAAAGATATTTCATTTAGCAAGTAAGATAAATTTATCTAAGATATCACAGACTTCAATCAACCATTAAAATAACTAAAATTCACACATGAAATTATCAAAGTACCTATTCGTTTTCATAGCTTTATTTCCCCTCTTTGAAACTATTCAGGCACAAGAAGAAGAGTTAACTGCAGAGCAAGCTCTTAAAACAGGAAATGTTAAAACTCAGTTTGATGTTGTTATCAAAAAATCTGGGAAATACCAGGAATATAAGGTAGTAAAACGAGTTTGGTTGGATAAACTAAAAGGCAATACCCTTGATTCCATAAAAACATTAGAATCAAAACTAAATAGTTCCAATCAAAAAATTGTAGAACAGCAAACCTCTATCTCTAATTTAGAAGCTTCTTTGGCAAAGACTAATGGTGATTTATCTGCAGTTACTGAAGAAAAAGATAATATGACATTCATTGGTATGTCATTTACCAAAGGAAGCTATAAAACGATGATGTGGACTATAGTTGGTGGCTTACTCGCCTTATTAGCATTCTTTATCTTCAAGTTTAAGAATAGTAATTCAGTAACTATCCAAGCAAAAAAAGCATTAGCAGAAACTGAAGCAGAATTCGAAGATCATAGGCGCAGAGCATTAGAAAGAGAACAAAAAGTGATGCGTAAACTTCAGGATGAAATTAACAAACAACGCAAAACTGGTGCGAAGTAATTGAATTTTCTAGATTTTATCAGATAGTTTTGCATCTTTGCACATATTAATTACAAGAGATGCGAATAGATATTATTACTGTTGTTCCTGACATTCTAAAAAGTCCTTTCGAAGCTTCTATCATGAAGCGATCTATAGAAAAAGGATTGGTAGAAGTACATCTGCATAACCTTAGAGACTACACCTCTAATAACTACAAACAAGTAGATGATTATCAATTTGGCGGAGGAGCTGGTATGGTAATGATGGTAGAGCCTATCGATAAATGTATTTCTAAATTAAAATCAGAAAGAGTCTATGATGAAATCATATATATGACTCCTGATGGAGAAACTTTAAACCAAGGAATTGCAAATCAACTATCGCTTAAAGGAAATCTTATTATTCTATGTGGACATTATAAAGGTGTAGACCAAAGAGTTCGAGATCATTTCATCACAAAAGAAATATCAGTTGGAGATTATGTATTATCGGGAGGAGAATTAGGTGCACTCATTCTCTGTGATGCAGTTATTAGACTAATTCCGGGAGTTCTAGGAAATGAAACCTCTGCCCTAACTGATTCTTTTCAGGATGACTTATTAGCGCCTCCTATTTATACAAGACCTGCAGATTATAAAGGGTGGAAAGTTCCTGAAGTACTTACTTCTGGTAATTTTCCAAAAATTGAAGCCTGGAGAGAAGAGCAAGCCTATCAAAGAACAAAACAAAGAAGGCCTGATTTGCTTGATAATTAAAAAACACTTTTTCTCATATTGATTTTCCCTAGAAACAGGGTACACAATCTTTATGATTTCCCTAATCTTTGTGGTAATCCTTTAACAGTATTACTATGCAAAGAATAACTTTAGTGTGTTTTTTTCTATTAATCGCTTTCGGAATACACGCAGAACCTTTTTTTAGGATATTTCCTGATCAATTAAATTTCGAAAACTATCCCAATATCACAACCACATGTTTCATTCGAAATGAAGGAAATTTTAGAATGACTAAAAGTAATATTGACAAATTTAATTTCTCTCTTATAGAAAATGGCATATATATTCCAGAGGTAACATATGAATTAATTCAGGTACTAGATTCTGATGAATCTGTAGTCAAATTATCATACACCACCATGTCCCCACTATATATGCATAGAGACATTACTTTTTTTCTTAATGCAGAAGATCATTTCACTTTTGATGGAGAAAACTATATTTTTTATAATAATGGGACAATTGTTGATTATGAAATGAATCCCTATTCTGTACATAAAAACCTTACTCAACAAGAACCAAATCAAAATACAATACTGCCAAATCCTTCGTTGCATTCTGATAAATCTCTCATGGAATGTTCTTCAGAAGAATTATTCCTAATGCGTAATGAATATTATGCTCAAAAAGGATATATTTTTAAAGAAGATCGATTAAGAGATTATTTCAGTACCCAAAAATGGTACTCGCCAACGGTAACAAATTCAAAACAAATCATTTTTTCTGATGAAGAAAAAGCTGAAATTGCTTACATTCAATATTACGAACAATTAAAATCTAACACGAATTTCCCTATTATAGATACTATCGAGTATTATGGTAATGGCATGATAAAATCTATAGTAACTAAAACCGAAAAAAACTATCAACTTTATCAAGGCTCCAATCAAAAAAAACAAATCCTTATAAATAGCTCATTCATATCTTTTAACAAAGAACAAAGACAACCAAGTAGAATTGGATATTTCAATTTGTATCACAAGCAAGAACGGTTTCGAGATTATTATATAAATGGAATCGTAAGCGAGGAATTATTTATCCGTAATGAAGGAGATTTAGATCGTAATACAACTTTTGTAGATAAATACTATAATACAGGTAAGAAAAGGAGTAAATCTGAATTTAGAGACAATCTTTCTTCTTTTGAAATTGAATCACTTAAAAATGATAGTGAATGGTATATTGTTTGGGAGTATTATATAAAAAACGATACTTCAAGCATATCACAAGAAGATATTTATAAATATCGAACAGTGTATGATGTACACTCCCCACAAACTCCTACAGAACAAGAAATGAATAAAATCGTAAATGATTCTTTAATTACAGATTCAGAAAACGAATATGATTTCAACCAATTAAAAGTATTATATCAACAAGAGTACCCTAAAAATAATGGAATTGAAGTAAATGCTCATGAATATATTAAAAATCAAAATGAAGATTATTTGCATGTACCAAATATGTATAACAATATGAAGTACACCTTATTATCTGATAAACACGAGGTAAGTTATGTATATATATCTATGACAAACAAACGATATGAACAAAAACTTTATGAAGAAAAACCTGTTCTGCTTGAGGAAGAAAGCGGATTATTATATGATGATAGTGTTGTACACGAAATTAATGGAAATTACAAGATTCAGAACTGGAATGCAGAAAAAAAACAATTGGAATATATAGATATCTTTCATCCTGATATGAAGTTTGGCACTTACGTTATGTTTATGAAGATTACTTTTCCTGAACATAAAAAAATGTTTTACTCTGATAAATATAAATTAATATATGTTCCTTTAGAAGAAGAACTAATCGATGAATCTAATAATTCAGAATAACTAATTAATCTACAATACAATACTATTTTTTATTTAATCATGCATTCTATAATAAAAGGTCAAAAATCTTGCAGATTATTAAATAATACTTATTTTTGCACCCTGATTAAAATAACCTCTGGCGAAAATCGTGTATGTTGTTTTGATAAAACATAAGTAAACTACTTCAAACATGGAAGATTTAGTAAAATTCGTACAGAACGAATTTGTTACAAAAAAAGAATTGCCTGAGTTTTCTGCAGGTGACACAATCACAGTATATTACGAAATTAAAGAAGGAAACAAAACTCGTACTCAGTTTTTTAGAGGAGTTGTAATCCAAAGAAGAGGTTCTGGTGCCAGTGAAACATTTACGATTAGAAAAATGTCTGGAACTGTAGGTGTAGAGCGTATTTTCCCAGTAAACTTACCAGCACTTCAAAAAATCGAAGTGAWCAAAAGAGGAAAAGTTCGTAGAGCACGTATCTTTTACTTTAGAGAGCTTACAGGTAAGAAAGCTCGTATTAAAGAAAAAAGAAACTAAATCACACTTCTTTTACGATATAAAAGGTTGTCAAATGACAACCTTTTTTTTATGAACAAAAGTTAACATCTTAGGTTCATAACCAGTTGATAACTAAAAAGATACAATAGATTGTATTCAAAACTCATTTTACGTATCTTTAAAATAAGAAATAATATAATTGCTAATAGTGATGACACAAGGATTCCTATTTTATATTTTTTCTAAACTCGTTCTTTGAACATTTTACATAAACCATCTTAAGATTAGGATAAATATAAGACGAAAGTTATTTTTTTGAGTACATCATTGAAATCAATTTAAAGGTCTACTTTAAAATCATTTCAGCATGAAATTCAAAGGAAAAAATTAAGTTTTGACACCTTTTTAATTTTAAGTGGAATCAGACTATTCGAACAACAGAAAATTACATAAGTAATACAGATATATAGTGATTCGAAATAGTCATCCGAGTAGTTTTTAAATTAAGTATCGTATTTTCTTTCATAAATTTAAATCTACTCAAAAACAGAAATAACGATTTTTGGTATAAATCAACGAAAGTTATTATTTAATAGCGGGTAAAACAGCTAACAAAATTCTTATTTCTGAACAAAAGCCATATCAAGGTATTCGTATTATGATATGGCTTTTTATTTTTTTAGAACTATTCTTAAAATTATGTTCTTTTTTTACGAGTACCATTTTTTGCTCCTATTCTTTTTCAAAGATATTTAATTCAAGCTCTTTAACTCAAAACTAACAGTAATCAGGTTGCATTTACCTCCCTATATTTGTATCTTCGCGCTCGGAAAAATATTACTGTGAATCACCAAAACTATACACAGGTATTCTAGTAATACATAGTATGAAAGGTTAAACAACCAATCGTTTCCTAAACTGATCGTATAATACACATAGGATATTGAACCGAAAGGCAACAAGTATATTCTATTAAAAATTAAAAAATATGGGAATTGAATCCTCCAAAATTGTATACACCAAAACTGATGAAGCACCTGCGTTAGCTACATATTCTTTTTTACCAATTGTAAAAAAATTTACCAAAGCAGCCAATATTGCGGTAGAAACTAGAGATATATCACTTGCGGCTAGAATTTTGGCAGTTTTCCCAGAAAACCTTTCTGACAAGCAGAAACAAGCTAATGCATTAGCAGAACTAGGAGAACTAGCACTAAAACCTGAGGCGAACATTATTAAACTTCCAAATATAAGTGCTTCTGTTCCTCAATTAAAAGCTGCTATTGCAGAATTACAATTACAAGGTTTTAATATTCCTAATTATCCGGAAGAACCAGAAAATGATGAAGAAAAGGATATTAAAGGAAGATATGATAAAATTAAAGGTAGTGCTGTAAATCCTGTTTTACGAGAAGGAAATTCTGACAGAAGAGCTCCTAAACCTGTAAAACAATATGCAAGAAAAAATCCACATTCAATGGGTGCTTGGAGCAGTGATTCCAAAACGCATGTAGCAACCATGTCTAGTGGAGATTTTAGATCCAATGAAAAATCCGTTACCATTAGCAATGCTGGAGATGTAAAAATCGAGTTTGTTGATACCAATGGAAATACTAACATTTTAAAAGAAAAAACTGCATTACTAGAAGGCGAAATTATAGATGCTACGGTAATGAGCAAAAAAGCATTAATTTCTTTCTTAGAAGAGCAAGTTGCAGATGCTAAAGAAAATAATGTTCTATTTTCTCTTCATATGAAAGCCACGATGATGAAGGTGTCCGATCCAATCATTTTTGGCCATGCTGTAGAAGTGTTTTTTAAAGATGTGTTTGAAAAACACGGAGAAGTATTAGAAGAAATTGGTGTAGAAGTAAATAACGGATTTGGTGATCTTGTAAACAAATTAAAAAGAGTAACCGACGCTACAAAAAGAGCAGAAATAGAAGCAGATATTAAGGCTTGCTATGAAAATGGCCCTAAATTAGCAATGGTAAATTCAGATCAAGGGATTACCAATCTTCATGTTCCTAGTGATGTAATTATTGATGCTTCCATGCCAGCAATGATTAGAAACTCTGGTCAAATGTGGGATGCTGATGGAAAAACACAAGACACTAAAGCGGTAATTCCAGATAGCAGTTATGCTGGCATCTATCAAGAGACTATAGATTTTTGTAAAAAGAATGGTGCTTTTGATCCTACGACTATGGGAACAGTTCCTAATGTTGGGTTAATGGCCAAAAAAGCTGAAGAATATGGTTCTCATGATAAGACATTCGAAATTAAAGAAAATGGAACCGTACGTGTAGTGGACGCTTCGGGTACTGTATTAATTGAACACGATGTAGAACAAGGAGATATCTGGAGAATGTGTCAAACAAAAGATGCTCCGGTTAAAGATTGGGTAAAATTAGCTGTTAGTAGAGCAAGAGCAACCAATACACCTGCTATCTTTTGGTTGAATAAAGATAGAGCTCATGATGCAAGCTTAATAACTAAAGTTGAAAAATATCTTCCTGAGCACAATACTGAAGGATTAGATATCCGAATCATGTCTCCTGTAGAAGCTACTCGATTCTCATTAGAAAGAATCAAAGAAGGTAAAGACACAATTTCTGTAACAGGAAATGTATTGCGTGATTATAATACCGACCTCTTCCCTATCCTAGAACTTGGAACAAGTGCAAAAATGCTTTCTATTGTACCATTAATGAATGGTGGTGGATTGTTTGAAACAGGTGCTGGAGGATCTGCCCCTAAACATGTACAACAATTTAATCAAGAAGGTCATTTACGATGGGATTCTTTAGGAGAGTTTTTAGCGTTGGCAGTTTCCTTAGAACATTTAGCAGAAGTTAACGATAACCAAAAAGCACTTGTTATAGCAGAAGCATTAGACAAAGCGACAGAAGAGTTTTTGGAAAATAAAAAGTCACCGTCTAGAAAAGTGAACGAACTAGATAATCGCGGAAGTCATTTTTACCTTGCTATGTATTGGGCGCAGGCATTATCTGAACAGACTAAAGATAAAGAGTTACAACAACAGTTTATATCAATTGCCAAAGAATTAGGTGATAATGAAGCTAAGATTATACAAGAATTAAATGATGCTCAAGGAAGCACCGTAGATATGGGAGGCTATTACTGGCCAGATGTAACTAAAGTTGCGAACGCAATGAGACCTAGCGAAACACTAAATAAGATTATAGGATAAAATGTATCTTAACATAGTAAAAACGCCATATAAAAATTTTATATGGCGTTTTTTTATAAAATTTCATGCCCTATACCGTTATCAAAACAACCTTTTAAACCAATAAAGGTTTAAAATTATTCAAATAAAAATTGTGTAGTTTTACAGAAGAAAGTTATACCAGCTTTTAATATACTTCAAAACTTTTATAGACCAGAAAACCCATGTTACCACCTGCTAAATCCTTCAGACTTTTTAGTGCTATATTTTTAATAGTCTTAGTTTCTTGCACTGAAAAGAAAACAAATGTTATTGAGGATAATACAGAAACAAAAATCAAACAAGAAAAACCCTTATTTACCTTAACAGATCCTAAAGAAACCGGATTATATTTCATTAACAAGCTTCAGGAAAATGAAACATTTAATATTATCACCTATGAATATATCTATGGCGGTGGTGGTGTCGCTGTTGGTGATATTAATAATGATGGCTTACCAGATGTTTTTCTTTCTGGAAATTTATTTGGTGGAAAACTGTTCTTAAACAAAGGTGATCTAAAGTTTCAAGAAATTTCAATACCTGCAAGTATATTACAACAGGGATTTAGCACCGGTGTATCCATGGTTGATATCAATGGAGATGGCTATAAGGATATTTATATTTGTCGTTCTTTGGCTGGGGAACCTGAACTAAGAGAAAACATTTTACTTATCAACAACCAAGATCTGACTTTTACAAATAAAGCAGCAGAATATGGTCTAGATGATCAAAGTTTTTCTAACCAAGCTTCTTTTTTTGATTATGATAATGATGGTGATCTGGATATGTACCTACTAAACCATCGCGTAGATTTTGCTGATGCTCAACACATAAAAACAGCTAAAAACAAAGAAGGTAATACAATTTTATATAAGAATACTAACTATAAAAATGTTAGTGATCGGTTATATAAAAATAACGGCAATGGCACCTTCTCAGATGTTACCGAAAAAGCCGGTTTACTTAATAGAACCTTTGGTTTAAGTGTAACTCCAACCGATATCAATAAAGATGGATGGACTGATCTTTATATCGCAAATGATTATCTGGACAAAGATCATTTTTATAT